>JASGDG010000030.1:0-4916 GCA_047607325.1 Xenophilus sp.
CCGGCGCCGCCGTCGCCGATCCCCCGCCGGCGCTGCGCCTCGACGGCACGCGGCCGCGCCGCGCACCGGCCCCCTGAATTCCCGAACCGAACCGACGATGGACGACCTTCCTCCCGCCCTGGACACCCAGGAACCCGACGATCCGAACGCGCTGACGCTGGCCGACTACGCGCAGACCGCGTACCTCGAATACGCCCTCAGCGTGGTCAAGGGCCGCGCGCTGCCCGACGTGTGCGACGGCCAGAAGCCGGTGCAGCGCCGCATCCTCTATTCGATGGAGCGCATGGGCCTGGGCTACGGCGGCGCCAACGGCACCGTCGGCGCCAAGCCGGTCAAGAGCGCCCGCGTGGTGGGCGACGTGCTGGGCCGCTTCCACCCGCACGGCGACCAGGCCGCCTACGACGCCCTGGTGCGCATGGCGCAGGACTTCGCGCAGCGCTACCCGCTGATCGACGGCCAGGGCAACTTCGGCAGCCGCGACGGCGACGGCGCGGCGGCCATGCGCTACACCGAGGCGCGCCTGGCGCGCATCACGCAGCTGCTGCTCTCGGAGATCGATGAGGGCACGGTCGACTTCATCCCCAACTACGACGGCTCCACCGAGGAGCCGCGCCAGCTGCCCGCGCGCCTGCCCTTCGTGCTGCTCAACGGCGCCAGCGGCATCGCCGTGGGCCTGGCGACCGAGATCCCCAGCCACAACCTGCGCGAGGTGGCCGACGCCTGCGTGGCGATGATCAAGAGCAACGGCAAGCTCGGCGACGAGGAGCTGTTCGCCCTGGTCCCCGGCCCCGACTACCCCGGCGGCGCGCAGATCATCAGCAGCCCGCAGGACATCGCCGAGGCCTACCGCACCGGCCGCGGCTCGCTGAAGGTGCGCGCGCGCTGGAAGATCGAGGACATGGCGCGCGGCCAGTGGCAGGTGGTCGTCACCGAGCTGCCGCCGGGCGTCTCGGCGCAGAAGGTGCTCGAGGAGATCGAGGACATCACCAACCCCAAGGTCAAGGCCGGCAAGAAGGCGCTGACCACCGAGCAGCAGCAGCTCAAGGCCTCGATGCTGGCGCTGCTGGACGGCGTGCGCGACGAGTCCAGCAAGGACGCGCCGGTGCGCATCGTCTTCGAGCCCAAGACCTCGCGCATCCCGCAGGAGGAGTTCATCGCCACGCTGCTGGCGCAGACCTCGCTGGAGACCTCCGCGCCGATCAACCTCACCATGGTCGGCATCGACGGCAAGCCGGTGCAGAAGTCGCTGCGCCAGATCCTGCTGGAGTGGGTCGCCTTCCGCGAGCAGACGGTGCAGCGCCGCTCGCAGCATCGCCTGGACAAGGTCGACGACCGCATCCACATCCTCGAAGGCCGGCAGCTGGTGCTGCTGAACATCGACGAGGTGATCGCCATCATCCGCGCGGCCGAGGACCCGAAGGCCGCGCTGATCGAGCGCTTCCGTCTGAGCGACCGGCAGGCCGAGGACATCCTGGAGATCCGGCTGCGCCAGCTGGCGCGGCTGGAGGCCATCAGGATCGAGCAGGAGCTGGCGAAGCTGCGCGAGGAGAAGACGAAGCTGGAGGAGATCCTCGGCAGCCCCGCCGCGCTGCGCCGCCTGCTGGTCAAGGAGATCGAGCAGGACGCCAGGAGCTTCGAGGACCCGCGCCGCACGCTGATCCAGGCCGACAAGCGCGCCGTGGCCGAGGTGAGGGTGGTGGACGAGCCGGTCACCGTCATCGTCTCGCAGAAGGGCTGGGTGCGGGTGCAGAAGGGCTGGAACCCGGAGAAGGCCGAGTACGGCTTCAAGGCGGGTGACGGCCTGTACGGCACCTTCGAGTGCCGCACGGTCGACACGCTGCTCGTCTTCGGCACCGCCAAGGACAAGTCCGTGCGCGTCTACACCGTGCCCGTCGCCAGCCTGCCCGGCGCGCGCGGCGACGGCCAGCCCGTCACCACCCTGATCGAGCTGGAGGCCGGCACGCAGGTGGCGCACTTCTTCGCCGGCCCGCTCTCGGCGCAGCTGCTGCTGGCCAGCACCGGCGGCTACGGCTTCGTCGCGGCGGTGGAGCACATGGTTTCGCGCCAGCGCGGCGGCAAGGCCTTCATCGACGTGGGCGAGGGCGAGCAGCTCGCCCGGCCCTCGCTGGTCGGCGGCGCGGGCGGTGCCGAGCCGGTGCCGGCGGCCACGCACGTGTGCTGCGTGGCGAGCGACCGCCACATCCTCACCTTCGAGATCGCGGAGCTGAAGACGCTGCCCAAGGGCGGCCGCGGCCTGACGCTGATGGACCTGGCGCCGAAGGCCAGGCTGGCCGGCGCCGCGGCCTACACGCGCAGCGTGCGCATCGAGGGCGACTTCCGCGGCAAGCGGCGCGACGAACAGCTGGACATCCGCACGCTCAACAACGCGCGCGGCACGCGCGGGCGCAAGGGCAAGGCCGGCTCGTTCACCTTCACGCCCGACGTGGTGCAGCGGGTGGAGTGATGGGCGGGCTGGACCTCAGCGCGGTCGGCCTGCTGATCGGCGCGGCCGGCGGCGCGTTCAGCTTCTGGCTGGGCCGCCGCCTGCGCGCGAAGCGCCTCGACAAGCGGCGCGAAAAAGAGCGGGCCCGGCAGCTGGCGGGCGAGACGCGCCAGCAGCGCCGCGCCCGGGAACGCCGCGCAGGGCCGCGCTGAGCGCCGGCGGCGCCCTCCGCTCCGATTCGCCCGGAAGAGGCGAGGGCTTGCGCCTGGGCGGTGGATGGGCCGCGGATAATGAGAACCGTTATTCTTTACCGATTGCCCATGCCGGGCCGGCCGCGACGCGGCGCCGGCCAACGACGGGAAGGCCGCCGATGACCCTCTCCAGCAAGACCATCAAGACCTGGGCCTGGGTGCACAAGTGGAGCAGCATCGTGTGCACGGTGTTCATGCTGCTGCTGTGCATCACCGGCCTGCCGCTGATCTTCCACCACGAGATCGGGCATCTGCTCGGCACCGAGGTGGAGGCGCCGAAGATGCCCGCCGGCACGCGCCACGCCAGCCTGGACGAGGTGATCGAGGTGGCGCACGCCCAATACCCGGACCGCGTGGTGCAGTTCGCCGCGAAGGACGAGGATGACGAGAACCTCTGGTTCGTCACCCTCACGCCCACGCCGGCGCCGACCGACGACTTCCGCTCCGTCGCGGTGGACGCCCGCACGGCCGAGGCACTGCCCACGCCGCGCTTCGACCAGGGCTTCATGTGGATCATGCTCAAGCTGCACGTGGACCTGTTCGCCGGTCTGGCGGGCAAGCTCTTCCTGGGGCTGATGGGCCTGCTGCTGCTGACGGCCATCGTCAGCGGCGTGGTGCTGTACGCGCCCTTCATGCGCAAGCTCGACTTCGGCACCGTGCGGCGCGACAGGCGCACCCGCCTGAAATGGCTGGACCTGCACAACCTGCTGGGCATCGTGACGCTGGTGTGGCTGTTCGTGGTCGGCGCCACCGGCATGATCAACACCTGGGCCGACCTGATGATCAAGTACTGGCAGTACGACCAGCTCAGCACGCTGCTGGCGCCCTACAAGGACCAGCCCACGGTGCCGGTGGCCGAGCGGGCCTCGCTGCAGCGCTCGATGGACGTGGCGGCGGCCCGGGCGCCCCACACCAAGCTGGCCTTCGTCGCCTTCCCGGGCACGGCTTTTTCCAGCCCGCACCACACCACCTTCTTCTTCAAGGGCAACGAGCCCTTCACCTCGCGCCTGCTGCAGCCGGTGCTGGTGGACGCGAAGACGGCCGAGGTGACGGCCGCGCCCCAGCTGCCCTGGTACCTCACGGCGCTGCTGGTCTCGCAGCCGCTGCACTTCGGCGACTACGGCGGCATGCCCATGCAGATCCTCTGGGCGCTGCTGGACATCGCCTCCATCATCGTGCTGGGCAGCGGGCTGTACCTGTGGCTGAAGAAGGGCAACCCGGTGCACGAGCACAAGCCGCAGGCCGGCCCGGGGGGGCCGCAGCCGGCTGCCGCGCGCGTCGCCGCGCGGCTGGAGGGCGCGCCATGAGCACCGCTGCGCAGCGCAGGGCCTTCCGGGCGATGTGGGGCTGGCCCATCGTGCTGGGCGTGCTCACCGCCGTCGGCCTGGTGTCGGCGCTGTTCAGCGATGGAGGCTTCGGCGATGTCGTGGCCTGGGTGACGCTGGGCATCCCGGTGGCGGTCTGCCTCTGGTATGGCTGGCTGCGCCGCGGCCGGCGCGCCGATGCCGGCTGAAGGCGGTCCCGGCGCGGCACCCCGGGGCCCGGGCCGGGGGCGCCTCATCGCCGCGTGGCACCATGCCGTCCATGACGCCACCGTTTCCGGCACGCCCCCTGGCCTGGCCGCTGCTCCTGCTGCCCGGCCTGGCGCTGGCGCAAGCTGCTTCCGAGGTGCCGGCGGACGCCGTGCCGTCGGGGCAGCTGCCCGCGGTCACCGTCAGCACCCCGCGCGGCAGCGTCGCGCCCTTCGACGTGCCCGGCTCGGCGGACCGGGTCGAGGGCGACGACATGCGCGAAGGCCGCATGCAGGCCCAGCTGAGCGAGGGGCTGACGGGCGTGCCGGGGCTGCAACTGCAGGACCGCCACAACCTCGCGCAGGACCTGCAGCTGTCCATCCGCGGCTTCGGCGCGCGTTCCACCTTCGGCGTGCGCGGCGTGCGCCTGTACGTCGACGGCATCCCCGCCACGCTGCCCGACGGGCAGGGCCAGACCTCCAACATCGACATCGCCTCGCTCGACCACGTCGAGATCCTGCGCGGGCCGTTTTCGGCGCTGTACGGCAATGCTTCCGGCGGCGTGGTGCAGGCCTTCACGGCCAGCGGCGAGGGGCCGCCGCGGCTGGCGTACACGGTGGCCGGCGGCAGTTCCGGCACCTGGCGCCAGGGGCTGGAGGCCAGCGGCTCGCAGGGCCGGGTGGACTACCTCTTCAGCGCCAGCCGCTTCCA
>JASGDG010000031.1:0-6145 GCA_047607325.1 Xenophilus sp.
CGGCGAGCGGGCAGCGCGCCGCGAAGGCGCAGCCGGGCGGCAGAGCGGCCAGGTCGGGCGGCGCGCCGGGGATGGTCGCCAGGGGCGCGCCCTTGGCCATGGCTCCGTGCGCGCGGCTCCGGAGCAGGGCGATGGTGTAGGGGTGGCGCGGCGCGCGGATCAGCTCGCGCGCCGTGCCTTCCTCCACGATGTGCCCTGCGTACATGACGGCGATGCGGTCGGCCACCTCCACGGCGGCGCCGATGTCGTGCGTGACGAAGAGCGAGGCCAGGCCCAGGTCGCGCTGCAATTCGCGCAGCAGCAGCAGGATCTGGATCTGCACCGTCGCGTCCAGCGCGGTGGTGGGCTCGTCGGCCAGCAGCATCTGCGGCCGGCAGGCCAGGGCCAGCGCGATCATGGCGCGCTGGCGCATGCCGCCGGACAGTTCGTGCGGGTAGGCCGCCAGGCGCCGCTCGGGGCTGGGAATGCGCACGCGCTCGAACAGCTCCAGCGCGCGGCGCTGCGCCGCGGCCTTGTCCAGGCCCTCGTGGCGGCGCACCGATTCGGCGATCTGCGCACCCACGGTGTAGACCGGGTCCAGCGCCAGCAGCGGCTCCTGGAAGATCATGGAGACGACCTTGCCGCGGAAGTCCGCCAGCGCGCGGCCCGAGAGGGCCAGCACGTCGCGCCCGGCCACGCGCACCTCGCCGCCGATGGTGGTGCGCCGCTCGGGGTGCAGGCGCAGCAGGGTGCGCAGGGTCACGCTCTTGCCGGAGCCGGATTCGCCGATCAGCGCCACCACCTCGCCGCGCCGCACCTCCAGGCTGACGCCGCTGACGGCGCGCACCGGCCTGCGGCCGCCGGTGAAGGTGACGCTCAGGTCGCGCAGGCGGACCAGGGGTTCTTCGTCGGTCATGACGGCATTCATCGCGATGCGCCGGCCGCAGCCTGCGGGTGGCCGCTGCCCGGCTGGTGGATCAGGCAGCTGGCGCGGTGTACGCCGGGCCATGGGCCGACGCCGCCCAGCACCGGCGCCGTCTGCGCGCACACCGGCGCGGCCTGCGCGCAGCGCGGGTGGAAGCGGCAGCCGGCGGGCGGGTCGATCGGGTTGGGCGGGTCGCCCGCCAGCGGCGCCTGCTCGGTGCGGTGGTCCGGGTCCATCGAGGGCATCGACGACAGCAGCGCCGCGGTGTAGGGGTGCGCCGGCGCCTCGTACAGCGCGTCGGCCGGGCCGATCTCCGCCACCTGGCCGAGGTACATCACCATCACCCGGTCGCTGATGTAGCGCACCACGTGCAGGTCGTGGCTGATGAAGACGTAGGTCAGGCCGAACTCGGCCTTGAGCTGCATCAGCAGGTTGATGACCTGCGCCTCCACCGACTTGTCGAGCGCCGAGACGGCCTCGTCCAGCACCACCATGCGCGGCTGCAGGGCCAGCGCGCGGGCGATGTTGACGCGCTGGCGCTGCCCGCCCGAAAGCTCGTGCGGATAGCGCTCGGCGAAGCGCGCCGGCTCCAGCCCCACGCGCGCCAGCAGGTCGCGCGCCCGCGCCACCGACTCCTTGCGCGCCACGCCATGCACCTGCGGGCCGAAGGCGATCGAGTCCTCGATGGTCAGGCGCGGGTTGAGCGAGGCGTAGCTGTCCTGGAAGACCATCTGCACCTGGCGGCGGAACTCCTTCAGCGGCAGGTCGCGCGTGCCCACGGCGCGGCCGTCGAAAACCACCTCGCCGGCGGTCGGCTCGATCAGCTGCATCAGCAGGCGCGCGGTGGTGGACTTGCCGCAGCCCGATTCGCCCACCACGCCCAGCGTCTCGCCCTTGAACACCTCGAAGTCCACGCCGTCGACGGCGCGCACCACGCCGCCGCCGCGCCCGAGCAGGCCCTTCTTGAGCGTGAAGTGCTTCTGCAGGCCGCGCAGGGTGAGCAGCGGCTGGGCCGGGCCGCCCACGTCTTCATTCGCCATGGCGGGTTGCATCGCGCTCATCCCTTGTTGTCCATCGCCGAACGCAGCCCGTCCGACAGCAGGTTGAAGGAGATCGAGGTGATGAAGATCATCGCCCCCGGCAGCGCCGCCACCAGCGGCTGGGTGTAGATGGCGGTGCGCAGGGTGTTGAGCATCAGGCCCCATTCCGGCTCCGGCGGCTTGACGCCCAGGCCCAGGAACGAGAGGCCCGAGGCCAGGATCATCGACACCGCCACCAGGCTGGTGGCGTACACGAAGATCGGCCCCAGCACGTTGCCCAGCACGTGCACCCGCACGATGGTGAAGCCGCCCGCGCCCGAGGCGCGCGCCGCCTCCACGTAGTCGCGCCCGCGCACCTGCGTGGTCACGCTCTCGGCCACCCGCGCGATCTGCGGGATGAACACGACGGTCAGCGAGATCAGCGAGTTCAGGATGCCCGCGCCCAGCGCGCCCGACAGCGCGATCGCCAGCAGCACCGAGGGGAAGGCGTAGAACACGTCGATGGTGCGCATGATGGCCGTGTTGACCATGCCGCCCGCGTAGCCGGCCAGGATGCCGATGGCCGCGCCGATGGCGAAGGCGCACAGCACCGGCGTGATGCCCATGAACAGCGACAGCCGCGCACCCACGATCAGGCGCGAGAGCAGGTCGCGGCCCAGCTCGTCGCTGCCCAGCGGCAGGCCCGGCGTGCCGACGGGCCTGAGGCGCTTGAGCATCGACGTGGCATACGGGTCGGCCGGCGCCAGCCAGGGCCCGAAGACGGCCAGCAGCACCAGCAGCAGCACGACCGCGCTGGCGCCCACGGCCACCGGATCGCGCGCGAAGCGGCCCAGCACCGAGGCCCAGTAGCCGCGCGAGCGCTGCGCCGGCAGCGGCTGCGCGCCGGCGGCGGAAGAAGAAGGGGAGAGCGCGGCGGCCATCGCTCAGCCTCTGGCGATGCGCGGGTCGAGCAGCGTCTGCAGCACGTCGACCAGCAGGTTCAGCAGCACGAAGAACAGCGCCAGCACCAGGATCGTGCCCTGCAGCAGCGGCAGGTCGCGCTGGAAGATGGCGGAGTTCAGCAAAAATCCGGTGCCGGGCCAGGAGAACACCGTCTCGATCAGGATCGAGCCGCCCAGCAGGTAGCCCAGCTGCAGGCCCATCACCGCCAGCGCGGTGGGCGCGGCGTTCTTCACCACGTGGCGGAAGATGCCCAGCTGCGTCAGCCCCTTGGCCTTCAGGCCGACGATGAACTCCTGCTCCAGCAGCTCGGCCACCAGCGCGCGCACCGTGCGGGCGATGATGCCCATGGGGATGACCGACATGGTGAGGGCCGGCAGCACCATGAACTGCACGTGCGCCCAGTCCCACGCCCACGGGTCGGAGCCGCCCGGCCCGGCGCCGGTGGCGGGCAGCCACATCAGCAGCGAGGAGAACACGATCACCATCACCATGCCCAGCCAGTAGTGCGGCACGCTCACGCCCAGCACCGACAGCAGCGAGGCGAAGCGGTCCAGCAGCGAGTTGCGGAAGTAGCCGGCCACGAAGCCGAAGAAGCAGCCCAGCACGAAGGCGACGAGCGTGGCCGCCACCGCCAGTTGCAGGGTGTTCCCCACCGCGCGCATCACTTCCGTGGCCACCGGGCGGCTGGTGCCGATGGACAGCCCCAGGTCGCCGTGCAGGGCGCGCCAGACCCAGCGCGCGAACTGCTCGGGCAGCGGACGGTCGAAGCCGTAGGCGGTGCGCAGCTGCGCCTGCAGCTCGGCCGAGGCGTCGGCCGGCAGCACGGAGACCAGCGGGTCGCCGGGCGCGATGTGCACCAGCGAGAAGCACACCAGGGCCACGCCCAGCATGATCGGCAGGGTGTAGACGATGCGGCGGAGCAGGTAGGCAAGCATGGCAGTGGCTGGCGCAAGGCTGGCTGGGGTGGAGGGTGCGGACCGGGACCGATCCGCGCCCGGCCGTGCTTCAGTCGATGCTCATCGTGGCCAGGTCGATGAACCAGCTCTTGGGCTGCACCACGCCGTGCACCTTGGCCGAGATCGCGCGCGGGCCCACGTCGTGCGCCACGAACAGGAAGGGCGCCTCGTCCACGATGCGGGCATGCAGCTCGGCCAGCGCGGCGTCGCGCGCCTTGTCGTCGAAGCTGGTGCGCGCCTTGTCCACCAGGGCGTCGGTCTTCGGGTCGCTGTAGTAGCCCCAGTTCTGCGCCACCGGCGGCTGCGCCTTGGTGCTCACGAAGCGCACCATGGCGAAGAAGGGGTCCATGGTGGCGGCGCTCACGTTGGTGGCGTGGGCGCCGTGCGCGCCGGGGTCCTTGGCGCCCAGGCGCCAGCCGGAGAACAGGGTGTTCCACTCCACCACGTCGAAGTCCACGTCGAACCAGCAGTCCTTCAGGCTCTGCTGGATGAACTCGTTCATCGGCAGCGGCTGCATCTGGCCGGAGCCGGAGGCCGAGGTCTGCACCTTCACCTTGGCCGGCCTGGCCGCCGAGTAGCCGGCCTCTTTCATCAGCTTCTGGCCGGCGGCCACGTCGTACTTGATCTGGAAGGTGGGATGGCCGCGCCACGGATCGCCGGGCTCGGCGATGCCGGTGGCCTCGACCATCAGGCCGCCCAGCAGCTCCTTGAGCGCGGCGCGGTTCAGGCACAGGTTGGCCGCCTGCCGCACCTTCAGGTCCTTGAAGGGCGAATCGGGCAGCAGCGAGAATTGCCAGGGCCACAGGTGCGGCTGCAGGTTGGCGTAGAGCTTGAAGCCGCGCTGCTTGATGGTGGCCACCGCGTCGGGCGCCGGCGCCTCGATCCAGTCCACCTGGCCTGACAGCAGGGCGGCCGTGCGCGAGTTGGCCTCGGGCAGCGGCAGCAGCACCACGCGGTCGATCCTGGGGCGCCGCTTGGCGTCCCAGTAGTCGGGGTTTTTCACCATTTCCAGGCGCTCGCGCGGCACGAACCTGGCGGCCTTGAACGGGCCGCTGCCCGACGGGTCGGCGGCGAAGGCCGTCCACGCCTGCTTGGCGCGCTCGGCCTTGTCGCTCACGCTGGCCGGCACGGCGTCGTACTTCTTCTGCCAGTGGGCCGGCGAGGCCATGTACAGGTTGGTCAGGTTGATGGGCAGGAAGGAATCCGGCTCGCTGGTCGTCAGCTCCACCGTCAGGTCGTCGATCTTGCGGGCGCTGCGCAGCGTGGGCATGCGCGAGGCGGTCACGCCGATCTGGGCCGGGTCGTACTGCGGCGCGCTCTTGTCCAGCACCTTGCCCACGTTCCACACCACGGCGTCGGCGTTGAAGGGCGAGCCGTCGTGGAACCTGACGCCGGGGCGCAGCTTGAAGACCCACTTGGTCTTGTCCTTGGCGTCCACCGCCCAGGACAGGGCCAGGCCGGGAATCACGACGCTGGCCTTGGTGTCCGAGCTCAGGTCCCATTGCGTGAGGCCGTCGTACATCGGGATGCCCGTGAAGCGGTTCCCCTCGTAGCCCTGGTCGGGCTGGCCGGAGGTGCGCGGGATGTCGGCCGCCGTCATGGCGATGCGCAGGGTTTTCTCCTGGGCATGGGCGCCGAAGGCGGCCGCCAGCGCGGCGGCCAGGGCGCAGGCGCGCAGCGCGCGCAGGGGAAGAGGCAGGGCGGCTGTCGATGGCATGGGGCGGACCTCTGGGGTGGGGATGCATGCCCTGGTTGCAAGTGCCGTGCCCACGGCGCAAGGATCGTTAATAGCTATTCATGAATCGATAATCGATATATTCGGTATCGGCGGATGCGGGCCGCACCAGTGCGGCGCGGCGCTCACCGGCGCGGTGCGCCGCGGCGGTTGTCCGGCGCTCAATGCGAAAGTGCACTGGCGATCGCCCGCGCGCACTCGATCACCATCGGCGCCAGCCGCCGCTGGGCCTCCTCCATCGTCCAGCGGCTGGTGGGGGGCGACACGTGCACGGCGCCGTGCGGGCGCCCGCGCCGGTCCACGACCGGGGCGGCGATGCCCATGTCGCCCAGGAACAGTTCCTCGGCATTCCAGGCATAGCCGAGCTTGCGGCAGGCGGCGACGCGGGCCTGGATCGCGGACACGCCCGTCAGCGTGGCCGGCGTGCGCGCCACGCGCTGCGAAGCCTGCAGCACCTCGCGCACCTGGTCGTCCGGCAGGCAGCTGAGCCAGGCGCGGCCGCTGCTCGTGCAGTACATGGGAATGCGCATGCCCACCGGCGTGAGCACCGGGATGAACTGCGTGGTCA
>JASGDG010000032.1:0-6623 GCA_047607325.1 Xenophilus sp.
ATCGCGCGCGCGCTGGCCGGCGCGCCGCAGGCCACGCAGCGTGCCATGGCCTCGGCGCTGGGCGTGGCGCCGGCGGCCAGCAGGCGGGCCGTGAGTTCGGGCGCCAGGGCCAGGTCGATCTCGGTCAGCACGTCGGCCGGCACCGGAGCGCCGGCATCGAGCAGCGCATGCGTGACCGCCCAGGCGCCGTGGCTGACCGCCAGGTCGACCGCGTTGGCGCTGCCCTGCAGCGACGCGCCCAGGTCCACGTCGGCGGCGGCCAGAGCCTGCACCAGCGCGGCGTCGTCGGTGACGGCGGCATGGCGTAGGGCGGTGTGGGCCAGGGCGGTGTCCTGCGCCAGCGTGCCGTCGCGCAGCGCGCCACGCCAGTCGCGCAGGGCCTGGCGGTAGTAGGCCACCAGCTTGTCCGACAGCTCCAGCGGCAGGCCGTGCGAGGTGTGGCGCTCGTCGAGGTATTCGAGCAGGGCCTGGCCCGGGAAGTAGTCGCCGGCGGGCGCCAGCGGGTCTTCCTCCAGGTGCAGGGCGGCGAAGGCGCCCTCGACGCTGCCGGCCACGGCGGCCAGGCTGTCTTCGTGCAGCCGGTGCCGCCAGGCCGGCGGCAGGCCCTTCTTCCAGGCCAGCACGGCGCCGTGGTCGGGGTGCTGCGGGTCCACGACCGCGTAGATGCGGTCCAGGTACTCGAAGCCGCCAAGGGCAGGTAGTCGAGGCGGCCGCTCCAGGCGGCGCCGTTCCCGGCCGCCGCTTCCTGCGCCAGTTCCAGCTCGTGGTCGATCCAGCCCTGCAGGTCGCGGTAGCCGTCGCTGCCGTTCCAGAACAGCTCGGTCCAGCGGATCGCCTCGTCGTTGCCGCCCATGCGCAGCCGCAGGTCGTAGTCGAGCTGGCCGCCGGCCGTCTCGCGCCACAGCGCCAGCAGGCCGGGCGGCAGCGGCCCGGCGCAGACGGCCTGCACCGCCTCGATCTGCGCCTCGGGCATCGGCGGCTGCGTGTCGAAGATGACGCGCCCCGCGAAGAGCGCGATGCCGTGCGCGCGCAGCGTGGCGCGTTCGCCATCGGTGAAGAAATCCTGCCAGGCGGCCATGGTCGTCTCCTCGGTCGTGCGTCGGGCCATGCTGGCGAGAGCCGGGGCCGGCGGCGACCAGGTCATCCTCAGGCCGGCAGGTGTCTCACAGGTCGGTGCGCAGCTTCCAGAGTTCGGGGAACAGCACCACGTCCAGCATCTTGCGCAGGTAGCTCACGCCGCCGGTGCCGCCGGTGCCGCGCTTGAAGCCGATCACGCGCTCCACCGTGGTGACGTGGCGGAAGCGCCAGAGGCGGAAGGCGTCCTCGATGTCGGTGAGCTTCTCGCCGAGCTGGTAGACGTCCCACCAGGCGTGTGGGTCGCGGTAGGCGGCGAGCCAGGCCTGCTCCACGGTGTCGCTGGCGGGGTAGGGCCGGGTCCAGTCGCGCGCCAGGTGGTCGGCGGGCACGGGCAGGCCGCGGCGGGCCATCAGGCGCAGGGCCTCGTCGTACAGCGACGGGTCGTGGTAGGCCGCCTCCACCCGGGCCAGCAGGTCGGGCCGGTGCGCGTGGGGCTGGAGCATGGCGGCGTTCTTGTTGCCCAGCATGAACTCGATGCAGCGGTACTGCGCGCTCTGGAAGCCGCTGCTCGACGCCAGGTAGGGCCGCATGGCGCTGTACTCGGGCGGCGTCATGGTCGAGAGCACCGTCCAGGCGCCCACCAGCTGTTCCATGATGCGCGTCACCCGCGCCAGCATCTTGAAGGCGTCGGGCATCTCGTCGGCGGCGATGCAGCGCCGGGCGGCGGCCAACTCGTGCAGCATCAGCTTCATCCACAGCTCGCTGGTCTGGTGCTGCACGATGAACAGCATCTCGTCGTGCGCGGGCGAGAGCGGGTGCTGCGCGTTCAGCACCTCGTCCAGGTGCAGGTAGTCGCCGTAGCTCATCGACCGGCTGAAGTCGAGCTGCGCCTTCTCCTCGTGCACGATCTGCTCGGGCACGGCTGCGCCCTCCGCGGCGCCGGCGGGTGGTTGCGGGGTCATCGTGGAGCCTCCTTGGGGCGGGCGCTTCAGTCCAGCACGGCGGCCATGGCTTCGGCCACGTACTCGACGTTCTTCGTCGACAGGCCGGCGATGCACATGCGGCCGGAGCGCACCAGGTAGACGGCGTGCTCCTTGAGCAGCCGGTCCACCTGCTCGGGCGAGAGGCCCGTGTAGCTGAACATGCCGCGCTGGGTGAGGAAGTAGCCGAAGTCGCGGCCGGGCAGCCTGGCCGTCAGGGCGGCGTGCAGGCGCTGGCGCATGTCCTTGATGCGGCCGCGCATGCCGGCGAGTTCGGCCTCCCACCTGGCGCGCAGCTCGGGCGTTTCGAGCACCTGGGCGACGATGCGCGCGCCGTGCGTCGGCGGGCTGGAGTAGTTGGCGCGCACGGCGGACTTGAGCTGGCCCAGCACGCGGTCGGTCTCTTCCTTGTCCTTGCACACCACGGACAGGCCGCCGCAGCGCTCGCCGTACAGCGAGAAGCTCTTGGAGAAGGAGTTGGAACAGAAGAAGCGCACCCCGGCGTCGGCCAGGGCGCGCACGGCGAAGGCGTCTTCATCGACGCCGTCGCCGAAGCCCTGGTAGGCCATGTCGACGTAGGGGATCAGCTCGCGCTCGGCGATCACCGGGACGATCTGCTTCCACTGCGCCTGCGAGAGATCGACGCCGGTCGGGTTGTGGCAGCTGGCGTGCATCAGCACGATGCTGTGCCTCGGCAGGCCGCGGAGGGTCTCCAGCATCGCCTCGAAGCGCAGGCCGCCGGTGGCCGGGTCGTAGTACGGGTAGGTGTTCACCTTGAAGCCCGCGCCCTCGAACATGGCGCGGTGGTTCTCCCAGGTCGGGTCGCTCACCCACACCTGCGACTCGGGGAAGTAGCGCTTGAGGAAGTCGCCGCCCACCTTGAGGCCGCCGGAGCCGCCCAGCGTCTGCAGCGTGGCGATGCGGCCGCTGGCGACGGCCTCGTGCGCGGGGCCGAACACCAGCTTCTGCACCGCCTGCCGGTAGGGCGCGAAGCCTTCCATCGGCAAGTACGAGCGCGGGCCGATGGACTGCAGCAGCGACGATTCGGCCTGGCGCACCGCGTCCATCACCGGCAGCTTGCCGCCGTCGCCGAAGTAGATGCCGATGGACAGCGAGACCTTGTTCGACCGCGGGTCGGCCTGGAAGTCTTCCATGAGCGAGAGAATCGGGTCGCCGGGATAGGCGGGAACGTGAGAGAACATGGCGTGCGTCGTGCTTGTGAAAAAGGCGTGGCGCGGAACTTAACACCGCGAAAAATGGCGTGGTGTCGGTAATTTCCAACGCGCCCGCATCAAATTCTGCGCCCGTTTTGCCACTGGAACAGACCGAGGAACGAGAGCCCCATGAAACAAGTCGTCGACGTCGGCCTGCCGCCGCTCAGCCAGCCCTTTTCCTGGGCCGTGAAGGCCACCGGCGCGATGCTCTTCACCGCCCACGGCCCGGTGCGGCCGGACGGCAGCATCGACACCGGCCCGGTCGAGCGGCAGGCGCGCATCACCTTCACCAACCTGCGCAACGCGGTGCAGGCCGCCGGCGGCACGATGGGCGACGTCACGCAGGTGCTGATCTACATGACCGACGTGGCCGACATGCCGGCCATCGACGCGGTGTACCGCGAGTTCTTCGAGGCGCCTTATCCCAACCGGTCCAGCGCGGCGGTGGCGGGGCTGGTGGTGCCGGGGATGAAGATCGAGATCGTGGCGTATGCGATGGTGGCGGCTTGACCGTCGAGGTCGAGGGCGCGCGCCGTGGCCGGGGGCCTGGGCCGGCACGACGCCGCCGCCGGCATGCGCGGCATGCGCCAACGGAGCGGGTGTGTCAGAACGGCGCGTCAGTGCTCAATCCAGCGCCCGCAGCACCGCCCGCACCGGCGACGCATCCGCGGTCACCAGCTTCAACGGAAGGGCGATCAGTTCATAGTCGCCCTCGGCCACCTCGTCGAGCACCAGGTTCTCCAGCACGCGCATGTCGTGGCGGCGGATGGTCTGGTGGCTGGGCAGTTCCTTGCTGTCGGCGGGGTCGATGCTGGCGGTGTCGATGCCGATGAGCTTCACGCCGAGTGCGGCGAGGCGCTCGACGGTTTCGGCGGCGTAGGCGGCCAGTCGCGCATCCCAGCGCTCGACCGGCATGCGCTCGTAGGTGCGCACCAGCACGCGGGGCGGCAGGGCGTCGTCCACCGCGTGCGCGATGTGCGCCCATTCGATCAGCGGCCCGCGGCCGATGGCGTGGATCACCCGGCAAGGGCCGAGGAAGGCGTCCAGGCCGACCTCGCCGATCGGCGTGCCCTCCGGCGCGTAGTGCAGGGGGGCGTCCGCATGGGCTCCCACGTGGGGCGACATCGTGATCTGGCTGACGTTGACGGGGCAGCCGGGACCGAGCGTCGCGGCCCACACCTGGCTGTAGGGCGTGTCGCCGGGGAAGACCGGCGAGGCGGCATGCACGGGCGGCGAGATGTCCCACAGCCGCCGGCGCGCAGCCTGAGGGGGGGTGGCTCGGGAAGCTGAGGCAGTGGGCATGGATGGTCCTGGAGAAGAAGGCGGCGCTCGTTCAGAGGGGCAGCGGCGCGAGCCCATGCCGGGCGCGGGCCCGGATGCAGGCATCGCTGCCTTCCTCCAGCTCATGGCAGGGGCCGGGGCGCCATTCGTAGATGCCGCAGCCCACGGTTTCGCCGATGCGGCCGGTCAGCGCCGCGCAGCGCGGGCGCGCATGGTCGGTGCCGCGCAGCCGCGCCAGCGATGCGTTCAGCGGCAGCGCCAGGCCCGCCGGCACCCGGCCGCCGTGCTCGTCCAGTTCGTAGAGACTGAAATCGACACGGTAGGTGGCGCAGCAGGCGCCGCAGGACTGGCAGGTGGACATGGGGCGGGCAGGGGGGATCGTTGCCGGGATCGGGGTGTCGCAAGAGGCCCGATGTTGCCACCGGCGGCTTCGAAGCGCGGCAAAAAGCCCGGCCGCTTTCGCGTGCCGGGCCGCAATCAGGCGCCTCCCAGGCCCGTTCCCGGACCTCTCACAGGCGGCGCCCGCCTGAGTGCCGGGTCCGTGCCCCATTCCGGGGCACGGTGTTCTGGGGGATCAGAGCGAAGCGTTGCGCTCGGCGCCGCGGCGCTGGGCCAGGCTGCCGTGGGTGTACTGCGCCGGGATCTGGCTGTTCACGAAGGACTTGGCGTCCAGGTTCGCCGTCGGGCTGTGCGCGGCGGCCACCGCTTCGGCACGCACCGTGGCGCGGTCGAGCTGGCCGGCCATCAGCGCGCGCGCCGCGTCGCCGGAGGCGTCGCCATAGGCGTTGCTCTGGCGGGCGGCGGCGATGGCCTGCTGCTGCAGTTCGGCGCGGCTGAGGGTCGATTGGACGGTCAGCACGCCTTCGTACTCTTCGGCCTGGGCGGCGCCGGCGGCGGCCAGCAGGGACAGGGCGGCAGCGGCGATGATCTTCGAGGTCTTCATTTCTTAACTCCTTGTGCTCGGGTAGCGTTTGAACAAGAGAGCGAACGGGGCGCCCGGCCGGGTCCGCTTCGGGTCTGCGTTCAGCGCCGGCCCGTGAGAAGAATTGTGGGACGGAAGACTCGGTAGAAACCCTATGGATTTCGAACGCGGCGTTCCCGGGATCGAAACAATCGGGTCCGCGTCGATCGACGCGCCCTGGATGCGGACTGCCGCTGCGATCAGCCGCTGCTCTCACGCACCATCAGCTCCCACGGCAGCTCCACGCTGTGCTGCGGCGCCGGCTCGCCGCGCATCAGGTGCAGCAGCATCTGCGCCGCCTGCTCGCCGACCTGCGCGCGCGGGGTGCGCACGCTGGTCAGGCTGGGCATCATCTGGTCGCTGCCCGGCAGGTCGTTGAAGCCTGCCACCGCCACCCGCCCGGGCACGTCGATGCCCAGGCGGTGCGCCGCCATCAGCGCGCCCTGGGCCAGGTCGTCGTTGCAGAAGAAGATCGCCTCCGGCGCGGCTGCGTCCAGCAGCCGCGCGAACATCTGCGCGCCCAGTGCGATGGTGGAGGCCTCGGGCCACAGCAGTTCCAGCGCCGGGTCGTAGCAGCCTGCCTCGCGCAAGGCGCGGCGGTAGCCTTCGGCGCGCTGCATCACCCGCGCGTCGAGCTGGGCGGCGGCGAAGGCGATGCGCCGCGCGCCGCCGCCCCGGGCCGCCAGCAGGTGCCGCGTCAGCGCGTACCCCGCGTCCTGCTGCGAGAAGCCGACGCAGTGCACGCCCGGTGCCCGGCTGGTCTCCATCACGTGCACGCAGGGCACGCGGCTGGTCCGGATCAGCGCGCGCGTCTCCTCGCTGCGCTCGAAGCCGGTGACGATCAGCCCGGCCGGCCGGTGCAGCAACTGCTCGCGCAGCAACTGCTCTTCCTCGCGCAGGTCGTAGTGGGTGATGCCGATCAGCACCTGGTAGCCCTGGGTGCGCAGGGTGCGCTGCACAGCCTCCAGCAGGTCGACGAACAGGGTGTTGCCAAGCAGCGGGATCAGCACCGCCACGTGGCTGCTGCGGTGCGAGGCGAGGGCGCGGGCGGCCGGGTCGGGCACATAGCCCAGCGCCTCGGCCGCGGCGCGGGCGCGGGCCGCCAGTTCG
>JASGDG010000033.1:0-2501 GCA_047607325.1 Xenophilus sp.
CGGCGCGGCGGCTTGCGCCGCGGCCGGGCTGGTGCATGGCCCGGCCGCGCAGCCGCAGCCGCAGCCGCGGGCGGCGCTGCGTGTCACCCAGCTGCTCGACATGAGCGCGAGCCAGCAGGAGCTCTCGCGCGACTATTCGACGGGGGTGCGCCTGGCTTTCGCGCAGCTGCGGCCCTCGCAGCCGCAGCTGCCGCAGCTCGTGACGCTGGCCACCGACGGCTCCGACGCCGGCGTGCAGGAGGCCGTGCGCGCGGTGAGCGAAGACGCGTCGCAGCTGGCGCTGCTGGGCACCGTGGGCGAATCGCTGGCGCTGCGCGCCATGGCGGCGATGCAGGGCGGGCGCGTCGAGATGGCGCACATTGCTCCCTGGCTGTCCGACACGCGCCACGACCGCGACCCGCGCCTGCTGCCGCTGTTCGCCTCGCGCGAGCAGCAGCTGCACTACGCGCTGCACAACATCGCCTCGATGGGGGTGGGCGAACTGGCGCTGGTCTACCCGGAGGCCGACGCGGCCCGGCGCATGGCCGGCGACGCCGAGGCGCTGGCGTCCAGCCTGCGCGTGAAGGTGCGGGTCCTCGCGCCGGCGCCGGGGCAGGCCCTGGCGGCTTTCGCGGCGCGCCTGCCCGCCGAGGCGCCCTTCTTCCTCGTCTTCGTGGGCGCCAGCGTCGAGCTGGCCCAGTTCACCAGCGGCCTGGGCATGCGGGGCGCGCGGCACCAGCTCGTGTGTCTGTCGGGCGTGGACCCGGCCACCTACACCCAGCTCGTGTCCGGCCCCCGCGTCCCCGTCGTGTTCACCCAGGTGGTTCCCAACGTGCACACGGGGCGCGTGCCGATGGTGCGCGCCTACCGGCAGGCGCTGTCGCGTCTCTTCGACGAACAGCCTTCGCCCGTGAGCCTGGCCGGCTACGTGGCGGGGCGCTATGCCGCGCAGGTTTTCGCGCGTCTGGGCGGCGCGCCGACGCGGGCGCAGGTGCTGGCCGAAACGGGGCAGCGCCGTGCCACGAGCATCGACGAATGGCCGCTGAACTTCGCCTCGGGCGGGCGCGGCAGCAGCTTCGTGGACCAGGTGCTGCTGAATGCCAAGGGGGATTTCGTCGGTACCTGAGCGCAGGCGCAGCGTGCGCCGGCACCTACCAGTCTTCCTTGACCGCCAGCACCGCGTCGCGCGAGGCGGCGGCGCGGCCGGCCAGCCAGGCGGTGAGCGTGCCGGCCGCCGCCACCGCGCCGCACAGCAGCCCCAGACGCAGCCAGGGCACCCGCAGGTCCATGCTCCAGTGGAAGCTCTGCGGGTTGACCACCTTCACCAGCACCAGTGACACGGCCAGCCCCAGCAGCAGCCCGGCCAGCGCGCCGGCGGCCGTCCAGGCCGCGCCTTCGCCGGCCACCACCGCCAGCACTTGCGCGCGCGTCAGGCCCAGGTGCGCCAGCAGGCCGAACTCCTTGCGCCGCGCCAGCACCTGCGCGCTGAAGCTGGCGGCGATGCCGAACAGCCCGATGCCGATGGCCACCGCCTGCAGCCAGTAGGTGACGGCGAAGCTGCGGTCGAAGATGCGCAGCGAGCTGGCGCGGATCCGGGCGGTGGAGGCGGACTCGATCGCGTCGGCGCTGCCCAGCCGCTGCGCGGCGAGGGCGCGCGCGGCCTGCTGCACGGCGGCCTCGGGTGCGCCGGGCGCCAGCCACAGCGCGATGTCGCTCACACTGCGGTCGCCGGTGAGGCGGACGTAGTCCTCCTCCGGGATGGCCAGCGCGCCGGACTGGCGCGCGTAGTCGCGCCAGACGCCGGCCACGAAAAAAATAGCCCCCGCGCTCCCCGCCTTGGGGCGGCCCGGCGGCGGCTCGGCCGCCCCCTGTCCGGCGAAGGCGGCTTCCAGCACCGGCAGACCCTGCCCCGGCTGCGCACCGTACAGCGCCTGCACCGCCTCGCTCACGTAGACGCCGGTGCGCCCGGCCGGCACCGGCAGCGCCGGGCCCAGCAGGGGCAGTGAGCGGGCCGCGTCCTGCGTGTCGATGACGCGCGCGATCAGTGCGACGGGCGGGCGCGCCGGGTCGAGCATCAGGCTGCGCGTGCGCAGCGTGGACACGCGCGCCACGCCGGGCAGCCGCGCGGCCTGCTGCACGAAGGCCGCATCGAAGGGCGCGGCCTCCGCGTCCGGGCCGCCGGCCGGGCGCAGGTACAGGTCGGCGGGCAGCACGGCGTCCAGCCAGCGCGCCACCGAGCCGCGGAAGCTCGCCACCATCACCGTCAGCGCCACGGCCAGCGCCAGGCTGGCCACCACGCCGCTCACCGCGACGGCGGCGCTGCCGCGCATGCGGCGCGCGCGCTCCACCGCCAGCAGCGGCAGCAGCCGCTGCGCGACGCGCGGCGCGAGCCGGTCATACGCCAGCGCCACGAGCCAGGGCAGGGCGGCGATGCCGCCGGTCAGCAGCAGTCCCACGGAAAGGTAGGCCGCCAGCGGAATGCCCGCCACCGCCGGCGCGCGCGTGAGCGCCGCGCCGGCGGC
>JASGDG010000034.1:0-4012 GCA_047607325.1 Xenophilus sp.
CGGCTGGCCGACGGCCAGGCGGGCCTGCGCGTGGAGAGCGTGCGCGGCGTGCCGGCCCCAGCCGGCGCAAGGGGTATCGCGCCGGCGTCCGACGCCGGGCCGCCCGATCCTTCCTAGAATCTTTTTCCGTTCTTCCTTCAACCACCCACGAAAGCAAAACGATGGCACACGTTCTTCCCCCCCTGCCGTTCCCGATCGACGCACTGGCGCCCGAGTACTCGCAGGAAACGCTCGAATACCACTACGGCAAGCACCACGCTGCCTACGTCACCAACCTGAACAATCTGGAAAAGGGCACCGAGTTCGAAGGCAAGCCGCTGGAAGACATCGTCAAGAAGTCCAGCGGCGGCATCTACAACAACGCGGCCCAGATCTGGAACCACACCTTCTTCTGGAACAGCCTCAAGCCCCAGGGCGGCGGCGCCCCCACCGGCGCGCTGCTCGCGGCCATCGAGGCCAAGTGGGGCAGCTTCGACGCCTTCAAGGAAGCCTTCGTCAAGTCCGCGGTCGGCAACTTCGGCTCCGGCTGGACCTGGCTGGTCAAGAAGCCCGACGGCACGGTGGACATCGTCAACACCGGCCCGGCCGGCACGCCCCTGACCACCGACGACAAGGCGCTGCTGACGGTCGACGTCTGGGAGCACGCCTACTACATCGACTACCGCAACCTGCGCCCGAAGTTCGTCGAGACCTTCCTGGCCAAGCTGGCCAACTGGGACTTCGCCGAGAAGAACTTCGGCTGAGCGGCCGGCGTTCGCCAACAGGAAAAGCCGCCCCGGGCGGCTTTTCTGCTTTCGGGGAGGCGCTTCAGCGCGCCTTGTCGAAGAAGGGCGCGCCGAGCCTGAAGCCCTTGCCAATGTTCTTCTTGGCGAACCAGCCCTGGTTCATCTCCAGCACGTAGCGCACCGGCGCCTCGGAACAGTGGTTGTCGGTGGTCTGCGGCTGCATGTCCTCGATGTTGACGATGCGGCCGTCGTCCGCCACGAAGGCGGCCGACAGCGGGATGAGGGTGTTCTTCATCCAGAAGCACTGCGGCGAGGCGTCCTCGAACACGAAGATCATCCCCTCGGAGGCCGGCATCTCCCGGCGGAACATGAGGCCGGTCTGCCGCTGCTGCGGCGTGGCGGCCACCTGGGCGTCGATCTGGTACATGCCGGCGGACAGGCGCACCCGGGGCAGATCCATCTGCGGCTGCTGCGGGAAGGCGGCCAGGGGCGCCAGCAGCGCGGCGGCCAGGGCGAGGCGGCGGAGGTTCGGGAGGCGGGCGGAAGACATGGCGTCTGGCGGGTGAAACGAAAACGCCCGCCGAAGCGGGCATTGTGCCGAAAGCCCGGAAAGCTCAGGCGGCCTTGGCCGCAGCCTTCTTGGCCTTCTTGTGCGCGGTCTTCTTGACGTGCTTGGCTTTCTTGGCAGCCGGCTGGGCAGCGGAGGCAGGTGCCACTGGCGCTGCCGCAGGGGCCTGGGCGAATGCGCCGGCGGCGAACAGGGCGGTCACCAGGGCGGCAATGAGTTTCTTCATGAGGATATTCCAGTGATTCCAGGGATGGTTGAACGGTGGGTCGCCTCCCTCGCGGCAGGCTTCTGATCAACGAAGGCCGGGCGCGGCGGTTGACGCCGCGCCGGGGGCGATGCGCAAAAATAAAGAGGCGTCCCGGCCCGGGAAGTCAGCAAGAATTCAGCGAACTCATGTTGAGCGGCTGGCTGCGGCATCCGTCACGCGCCCTACGGCTTTTGCGCGCCCGGGATGCGCTGCCAATTCCACGAAGCCCTCTCATCCATGCATGGCTCTATAGAATGAATTTCATGGCAACCCAAATTCCGTCCACGCCGCCGGCGGCGCCGGCCGCCCCCCATCGGGACGACGGCGATGCGGTGGTGGTGGAGCGCAGGCCGCAGCGCACCGCGCCGCCGCGGATGTACCAGGTCGTCATGCTGAACGACGATTACACCCCGATGGAGTTCGTGGTCGTGGTGATCCAGGAATTCTTCGGCAAGGACCGCGAGACCGCCACGCAGATCATGCTCAAGATCCACCTCGACGGGCGCGGAGTTTGCGGGGTCTATCCGCGCGACGTCGCCGCCACCAAGGTCAACCAGGTGATGGAGGCGGCCGTGCAGGCGGGCCACCCGCTCCAGTGCGTGAGTGAACCGGTTGAATAAGCCGGGCTCCAACCCATCTGAACTCATCGTCTCAATTCGCAGCAAGGCAAAGGAAATCACATGATTGCCCAGGAACTGGAAGTCAGCTTGCACATGGCCTTCGTCGAGGCCAGGCAGCAGCGCCACGAGTTCATCACCGTGGAGCATCTTCTGCTGGCGTTGCTGGACAATCCCAGTGCCGCTGAAGTTCTGCGCGCATGCTCGGCCAACATCGACGATCTGCGCGCATCGCTCACCAATTTCATCAAGGACAACACGCCCCAGGTGGCCGGCACCGACGACGTGGACACCCAGCCGACGCTGGGCTTCCAGCGCGTCATCCAGCGCGCCATCATGCACGTGCAGTCCACCGGCAACGGCAAGAAGGAAGTCACCGGCGCCAACGTGCTGGTGGCCATCTTCGGCGAGAAGGATTCGCACGCCGTCTACTACCTGCACCAGCAGGGGGTGACGCGCCTGGACGTGGTGAACTTCATCGCCCACGGCATCAAGAAGAGCGACCCGCCCGAGCCCGCCAAGGGCGGCGAGGCGCCTTCGGGCGAGGGCGAGGAAGGCGGCGGCGAGCGCAACGAGAAGGCCTCGCCGCTGGAGCAGTTCACCGTCAACCTCAACGTCCAGGCCAAGGAAGGCAAGATCGATCCGCTGATCGGCCGCGAGTACGAGGTCGAGCGCGTGATCCAGATCCTGTGCCGCCGGCGCAAGAACAACCCGCTGCTGGTCGGCGAGGCCGGCGTGGGCAAGACGGCGATCGCCGAGGGCCTGGCCTGGCGCATCACGCAGGGCGAGGTGCCGGAGATCCTGGCCGAGTCCAGCGTCTACTCGCTCGACATGGGGGCGCTGCTGGCCGGCACCAAGTACCGCGGCGATTTCGAGCAGCGGCTCAAGGGCGTGCTCAAGTCGCTCAAGGACAAGCCCAACGCGATCCTGTTCATCGACGAGATCCACACGCTGATCGGCGCCGGCGCCGCCTCGGGCGGCACGCTGGATGCGTCCAACCTGCTCAAGCCGGCGCTGTCGAGCGGCGCGCTCAAGTGCATCGGCGCGACCACCTTCACCGAGTACCGCGGCATCTTCGAGAAGGACGCGGCGCTGTCGCGGCGCTTCCAGAAGGTCGACGTGGTCGAGCCCAGCGTGGCCGAGACCATCGAGATCCTCAAGGGCCTGAAGTCGCGCTTCGAGGAGCACCACAGCGTCAAGTACGCCGCCGCGGCGCTGCAGGCGGCAGCCGAGCTGTCGGCCAAGTACATCAACGACCGGCACCTGCCCGACAAGGCCATCGACGTGATCGACGAGGCCGGTGCGGCGCAGCGCATCCTGGCGGCCGGCAAGCGCAAGAAGACCATCGGCAAGACCGAGGTGGAAGAGATCGTGGCCAAGATCGCCCGCATCCCGCCCGCCAACGTCTCCAACGACGACCGCGGCAAGCTGCAGACGCTGGAGCGCGACCTCAAGAGCGTGGTGTTCGGCCAGGACAAGGCGCTGGAGGTGCTGGCCTCGGCCGTCAAGATGGCGCGCTCGGGCCTGGGCAAGGGCGACAAGCCGATCGGCTCCTTCCTGTTCAGCGGCCCCACCGGCGTCGGCAAGACCGAGGCGGCCAAGCAGCTCGCGTTCATCATGGGCATCGAGCTGATCCGCTTCGACATGTCGGAGTACATGGAGCGCCATGCGGTGAGCCGCCTGATCGGCGCGCCCCCGGGCTACGTGGGCTTCGACCAGGGCGGCCTGCTGACCGAGGCCGTCACCAAGAAGCCGCACGCGGTGCTGCTGCTCGACGAGATCGAGAAGGCGCACCCGGACATCTTCAACGTGCTGCTGCAGGTGATGGACCACGGCACGCTGACCGACAACAACG
>JASGDG010000035.1:0-3168 GCA_047607325.1 Xenophilus sp.
GCCGACGAGCTGGCAGGTGAGCAACATCCACGCCGGCACCGGGGCGGGCAACGTCATCCCCGGCACGGCGGTGGTGGACTTCAACTTCCGCTTCTCCACCGAGTCGACGCCCGAGTCGCTGCAGGCGTGCGTGCAGGCCGTGCTGGACAAGCACGGCCTGGACCACGAGCTGGCCTGGACCGTCGGCGGCCTGCCTTTCCTCACGCAGCCCGGCGCGCTGGTGGCCGCGGTGCAGGGCGCGATCCGCGACGAGACCGGCCTCGCGACCGAGCTGTCCACCAGCGGCGGCACCAGCGACGCGCGCTTCATCGCCAAGGTCTGCCCGCAGGTGATCGAACTCGGGCCCGTCAACGCCAGCATCCACCAGATCGACGAGCACGTCGCGCCCGGCGACGTCGAGACGCTGAAGAACATCTACCGCCGCGCCATCGAGACGCTGAACGCGTCCGCCGCGTGATGGCGACCGTGCTGGACCTGGTGCACTCGGCCGAGCGGCGGCTGGCCGAGGCCGGCGTCGCCTTCGGCCACGGCACCGCCAACGCCTTCGACGAGGCCGCCTGGCTGGTGCTGTGGCGCCTGCGCCTGCCGCTCGACGACCTGGACGGCGTGGCCGCGCGCGAGGTGTCGCCCGGCAGCGCCGCGCAGGTGCAGGCCCTGGTGGACGAACGCATCGCCAGCCGCAAGCCGGCCGCCTACCTGACGAAGGAGGCCTGGCTGCAGGGCGTGCCCTTCTACATGGACGAGCGTGCCATCGTGCCGCGCAGCTTCATCGCCGAGCTGATCGCCGACGGCGGCGTCGACCCGTGGCTGAGCGAGCGCACGGCGCGCGTGCTCGACCTGTGCACCGGCAACGGCAGCCTGGCGGTGCTGGCCGCGATGGCCTGGCCCGAGATCGCCGTCGATGCGGCCGACCTCTCGCGCGAGGCGCTGGAGGTGGCGGCCATCAACGTCACGCGGCACGGGCTGGACGGCCGCATCCGCCTGCTCGCATCCGACGGCCTCGCGGCCCTGCCCGGCCCCTACGACCTGATCCTGTGCAACCCGCCCTACGTCAACGCGCGGAGCATGGCCGCGCTGCCGGCCGAGTACCGCGCCGAGCCCGAACTGGCCCTGGCCGGCGGCGCCGACGGCATGGACTTCGTCCGCCGCCTGCTGGCCGAGGCGCCCTCGCGCATGAGCGCCGAGGCCGTGCTGGTGCTGGAGATCGGCAACGAGCGCGAGCACTTCGAGGCCGCCTTCCCGCGGCTGGAAGCCGTGTGGCTGGAGACCAGCGCCGGCACCGACCAGGTGCTGCTGCTCACCCGCGATGCCCTCGCGGCAGGACCGCCCTGATGCCGGCCGCGTTCGACGACCTGCTGCCGCCGGTGCGAAGCCGGCCCTGAGCGCCGCCCTGCCCTGCCGCCGCCGGGCTTTTCCGGCGCGGACGTGCGGCGCCGCGCCCATCCCTGTTCAAGCCATGATCATTCTCGACAACGTCATCCTGCGCCGCGGCACCAAGGTGCTGCTCGACGGCGCGAGCGCCACCCTCAACCCCGGCGAGAAGGTCGGCCTGGTCGGCCGCAACGGCGCCGGCAAGTCCACGCTCTTCGCCTTGCTCAACGGCACGCTGCACGAGGACGGCGGCGGCTTCTCCCTGCCGCGCCAGTGGCGCCTGGCCCAGGTGGCGCAGCACATGCCGGAGACGGATGAGCCGGCCACCGACTTCGTCATCGCCGGCGACACCCGCCTGATGGAAGCACGCGCCGCCCTCGCCCAGGCCGAGGAGGCGCATGCCCGCGACCCGGACGATGCCGAGGCCGGCATGGCCCTGGCCCAGGCCTACACCGACCTGGCTGACGCCGGCGAGCACGACGCCGTGCCGCGCGCGCAGGCGCTGATCCTCGGCCTGGGCTTTCAGGTGCACGAGCTGGCGCAGCCGGTCGACAGCTTCTCCGGCGGCTGGCGCATGCGCCTGCAGCTGGCGCGCGCCCTGATGTGCCCGAGCGACCTGCTGCTGCTGGACGAGCCCACCAACCACCTGGACCTGGACGCGCTCGTCTGGCTCGAAAGCTGGCTGCAGAAGTACGCCGGCACCCTGATCGTCATCAGCCACGACCGCGAGTTCCTCGACGCCGTGACCGGCGTGACGCTGCACATCGAGCACGCCAGGCTCACCCGCTACGGCGGCAACTACAGCCAATTCGAGGACATGCGCGCGCTGAAGCTGGCGCAGCAGCAGGCCGCCTTCGAGCGCCAGCAGGACAAGATCGCCCACCTGCAGAAGTTCATCGACCGCTTCAAGGCCAAGGCCAGCAAGGCCAAGCAGGCGCAAAGCCGCGTCAAGGCGCTGGAGCGCATGGAGAAAGTGGCGCCGCTGCTGGCCGAGGCCGACTTCAGCTTCGAGTTCAAGGACCCGGCCAGCCTGCCGAACCCGATGCTTTCCGTCCAGGACGCGAGCTTCGGCTATGCCCGGGAGGACGCACCACCCAGGCTTATCCTGCGCGGCGTCAGCCGCTCGGTGCTGGCCGGCCAGCGCATCGGCATCCTCGGCGCCAACGGCCAGGGCAAGTCCACCTTCGTCAAGACCATCGCGCACGATCTGCCGCTGGCCGCCGGCACGGTGACCGAGGGCAAGGGCCTGGCCATCGGCTACTTCGCCCAGCAGGAGCTGGACGTGCTGCACGAGGGCAGCAACCCGCTGGAGCACATGGTGCGCCTGGCGCGCGAGTTGGGCGCCGCCGCGCCCGGGCGCAGCAGCGAGCAGGACCTGCGCGGCTTCCTGGGCAGCTTCAACTTCAGCGGCGACATGGTCAAGCAGCCCGTCGGCACCATGAGCGGCGGCGAGAAGGCGCGCCTGGTGCTGGCGATGATGGTCTGGCAGCGCCCCAACCTGCTGCTGCTGGACGAGCCGACCAACCACCTGGACCTGGCCACCCGCGAGGCGCTGGCCGTGGCGCTCAACGAGTTCGAGGGCACGCTGATGCTGGTGAGCCACGACCGGGCGCTGCTGCGCTCGGTGTGCGATGAGTTCTGGCTGGTCGGCGGTGGCGCGGTGACGGATTTCGACGGCGACCTGGACGACTACCAGCGCTACCTGCTCGACGAGGCCCGCAAGCAGCGCGAGCGCATCCGCCTCGATGCCGCCGGCGCCAGGACGGCCGCCGCCCCGGCTCCTGCCGCGCCGGCGGA
>JASGDG010000036.1:0-6357 GCA_047607325.1 Xenophilus sp.
CGCACCGGCCTGCCGCGCGCCGCGGCGCGGACGGCGCGCTGGGCGGCCAGTGCCTCGGCCTTGGCGTTGCGCTGGCGGGCGCGCTCGATGGCCTCCCACTCCACGCCCTCGTGGTCGGTGAAGGCGGCATCCTCGCTGGCGATGACGGCGCGCTTGAGGTGGTCGCCGATGCGCTCGTAGGGCACCCACTGCTGATGCCAGGCCGCTTCTCCGCCATCGCGCAGCGCCAGGCGCCACATCTCGGAGCGCTGGAAGGTGGTGGACTGCGGATCGACGGCCGCCATGGCGGCGATGCGCAGCAGGAAGAACAGCTCCAGCGCGATGCCGGCCAAGACCAGGCAGCCGATCCAGCGCACCAGCGCCTTCATGCCTCGTGGTCGACGATGCGGCGCAGTTCCGTCAGCACCTCGGCGGCCGGAGGGGGGGCGCCGCACCACAGCGCGAAGGACTCGGCCGCCTGCTCCACCAGCATGCCCAGCCCGTCGCGCGGCTGCGCGCCCTGCGCGCGCGCCCAGGCCAGGAAGCCGGCGGCGGCGGGGCCGTACATCATGTCCACCGCGAGGGCGCCCTCGCGCAGCACGCCCGGCGGCACGGGCAGCACGTCGCCGGCCAGGCTGGCGGCGGTGCCGTTGACCAGCAGGTCGAAGCGTCCGCCGATGGCGTCGAGCGGCTGCGCTTCCAGCACGGCGCCCTGTGCGCCGGCCAGCGCGGCGTGGCGCTGCACCAGCGCCGCCGCCTTATCCAGCGTGCGGTTGGCCACCACCAGCCGGCGCACGCCGGCCTGCAGCAGCGGCCCGAGCACGCCGGCCGCGGCGCCGCCGGCGCCGACCAGCAGCAGTTCGGCACCCTTCAGGGGCCGGCCGGCGTTGCGCTGGATGTCGTTGACCAGGCCGGCGCCGTCGGTGTTGTCACCGAGCACACTGCCGTCGGCCTCGAAGCGCAGCGTGTTGACGGCCCGGGCCAGCTCGGCGCGCCCGCTGCGGCGGGTGGCCAGCGCCGCGGCGTCGAACTTGAAGGGCACGGTGACGTTGCAGCCGCCGGCACGGTCGCCCTGCGCCGCGGCCTCCTCGCGGAAGGCGGCCACGGCCTGCGCGAAGCCGCCCGGCGGCACCAGGCGCCGGCCGTAGTCCAGGGGCTGGCCGGTCAGTTCGGCGAATCGGGCGTGGATCCACGGCGAGCGCGAATGTCCGACCGGGTTGCCCATCACGCAGTAGCGGTCCATGGGGTCTTCAATTCTGTGGTGCGGAGACGGCCGTCTCCAGCGTCTGTTCGCGGGTGAACTTGAAGCGCGAGGGCATCAGCAGCTGATCGGTCTGGCGGCGCATGGCGTCGGTGAAGCGGCCGAAGTTGCCGATGCTGGCGACGATGGCCTGGGCCCGGCGGTCCAGCTCCCTGTTGCCGGAACTCTCGACGATCTCGGTGCCCAGCAGCGTGCCGTCGTGGTTGACGGCGACGATCATGGTCAGCTCGCCGTACAGCTTGCGGCCGCCCGCCTCGGGAAAGCGCTCGGTGCCGCGCGCCTCGATGCGCCGGCGCAGCGCATCCACGTAGACCGCGTAGGCGGCCTCCCGGGTGGCGGGGCTGACGAAGCGGCGCTTCGGGCGGGCGTTCTCCTCGTTGACGCGGCGCTCGATCTGGGCCAGCAGCTCCAGCAACTGGCGGCGCTTCTCTTCCTGCGCCGCCTGCTCGGCGGTCTGGCCGGCCTGGCGCGGGTCGGGCTGCGGCATGGCGGCGATCTGGCGCTTGATCTGCGTCAGCAGCAGGGACTGCTGCTCCTGCATGGCCTCGATCCGGCGCTGCGCTTCCTCCGCCGAATCGCCCACCGCGGTGAAGGCGGAAGGTGGCAGCGGGCTGGTGGCGCGGCCCTGGTCCAGGTCGCCGCCGCCGGCCAGCGAGGCCTGGGCCAGCGCGGCGGGCTTGTCGGGCGCCTCGCCGCTGCCGCGGGTGTTGACCAGGATGATCTCCAGCGCGGACTCCTGCAGCAGCCGGTCGAAGCGCTGCGGGTCGGCGAAGCGCACGGCCAGCAGCCCCAGGTGCACGGCCACCGAGAGGCCGAGCGCGATCTGCATCGTGCTGATGTCGCGCAGGTTCATGCGTCCGGGGCGTGCGTGTCAGGCCGGGCTGGCTTCGCCGGCTTCGGCGTCGCTCACGTCCACCGCGATGGTCAGCGGGCCGGCGGCAGGCTCGTCCTCCTCGTCGGCCGGCGCCGCGTCCGGGGCCCCGGACGCGGCGGCATCGAGGCGTTCGACCACCGTGCCGTTGACGGCCAGCGCGATCTCGTCGATGTCGCCCAGGCGCACGCGCAGCCGGCTGCCGCGCGGCAGGCCCTGGGCGCCCAGCACCGGCAGCACCAGCGGCAGCGCGTCGGCGCGCGCCAGCGCCTCGCCGCCGTTCGCGTCGCGCAACAGCGTGGCCTCCAGCTCGCGCAGGCCCTGCTGCTGCAGGTACTTGAGCGTCCAGAAGCGCTCCATGCCGGCCTGGTAGCCGCTGTAGGCCGAATACGCCGCGTCGAAGGCGGAGAGGATGGCCATCAGCTGCGCGTCCTTCGGCTTGAAGGGGGCGGCCAGCGCGGCCGTGCGGCCGTGGCGCGCGGCGGCGATGATCTGCCACTGGTTCACCAGGTCGGTGTAGCGGCGCAGCGGCGAGGTGCTCCAGGCGTAGCTCTTCACGCCCAGGCCGGCGTGCGGCAGGGCCTTGGTGCCCATGCGCACCTTGATGCCCGGCGCCAGGCTGGCCTGGCTGCGGTACAGCGCCGGCACGCCCAGCTCGGCCAGCCAGCCGCCCCAGTGGCTGTTGGCCAGGATCATGGCTTCGGAGACGATCAGGTCCAGCGGGGCGCCGCGGCGGCGGGTGCCGATCTGCACCTGCTCGCTGCCGTCGGGCTCGCCCTCGCTGCCGACGAGCCGGAAGGTGTAGTCGGGCCGCGAGAAGTTCTCCGGCTTGCCGCGCACCGCCTCGCGCCCCGACTTGAGGTGCCGCGCCAGGCGCCAGAGGAAGGCCAGCGGCGCGCGCAGCGCCCACGCGGCCGTCGGGCCCGGCTCGGCCGGGGCCGCAGCCAGGTCCAGCCAGCGTTCGTCGATCACGCCGTCGAGCTGGTCGTGCCGCAGGTTGGCGACGATCGGCACCCGTTCCAGCCGCGTCTCGGCGCCTTGCAGTTCGAGCGTGGCCTCGTCGAAGCGGGCATAGAGCGACACCGCCGGCCGGTCGCCGCCGTCGAGCAGCGTGTAGGCCTGCACCACCGCGTCGGGCAGCATGGTGATCTTGTGGCCCGGCATGTAGACGGTGGACAGGCGGCTGCGCGCCACCTGGTCCAGCGCGTCGCCCGGCGCCAGCGCGAGCCCCGGCGCGGCGATGTGGATGCCGACCGTGACGCTGCCCGTGCCCAGGCCCTGCACCGACAGCGCGTCGTCGATCTCGGTGGTCTGCGAATCGTCGATGGAGAAGGCCCGCACGCCCTCGGCCAGCGGCAGCGCGTCGTCGATGGCCGGCGCCGCCAGCCCGGCCGGAAAGCCCGCGCCCTTGGGGAAGTTCTCGAACAGGAAGCGCTGCCAGTGGAACTGGTAGGCCGAGTCGATCGCGCCGGCGCGCTCCAGCAGCGCCAGCGGCGCGGTCTGCGTGGCGCGGGCGGCCTCGACCACGGCCTTGTACTCCGGCCCGTTCTTGTCGGGCTTGAAGAGGATGCGGTAGAGCTGATCGCGGATCGGCGCCGGGCAGCGGCCCGCGCCCAGTTCCGCCGCCCAGGCGGTGATCTGCGCCTGTACCGCTTTCTTCTTCTCGATGGCGGCCAGCGCCTGCTGCACGATCTCGGCCGGCGCCTTGCGGAAGCGCCCCTTGCCGGCGCGGCGGAAGTAGTGCGGCGCGTCGAACAGCGCGAACAGCGCCGCCGCCTGCTGCGCCAGCGTGGGCTGGCTGCCGAAGTAGTCGGCCGCCAGGTCGGCGAAGCCGAATTCCTCCTCGGGCGCGAAATCCCAGGCGAGCTGGAGGTCCACCCCGGCGGCCAGCGCGCGCGCCTCGGCGATCAACTCAGGCGGGCTGGGCTGGTCGAAGCGCAGCACCACGCTGGCCGCCTTGACTTTCACCCGCTTGCCGGTCTCCAGTTCCACCTGGGCCGAGGCCTGCGCCTCGGAGAGCACGCGGCCGCCCAGGTACTTGCCGGCTTCTTCGAACAACACGAACATCGCGCGATTGTCCCATGCGGCCGGGCTCAGGCCAGGTCCAGGAATGTCAGCACCGCTTCAAGATGCGCCGTCTCGAAATCGGAGATGGCGTGGTCGCCGCCCTCGATCAGCCGCACCCGGCTGCCGGGGTAGCGGGCCGCCATCTCGCGCCAGTCCAGCACCTCGTCGCCCTTGGCGATGACCGCCATCACCCGCTCCGGCTGCGGCAGCGGGCCTGCCTGCAGGGCGCGCAGCTCGTCCACGAACTCGGCGCGGAAGAAGAAGCGCTCCCCGGGGTCGTGCCAGGCGGCCTGCTCGCCGATGTGCTGGGCCAGGTCGCGCTCGGGGTGCACCGCAGGGTTGAGCAGCACGGCGCGGCAGCCGCAGCGCGCGGCCACCCAGGTCGCGTAGAAGCCGCCCAGCGAGGAGCCGACCACCGCCATCCGCTCGCGGGGCCAGCCGGCGATGCCGGCCTCCACCAGCGCCGCCGCCTCGCGCGGCGAGGGCGGCAGCTGCGGGCACCACCAGCGCACCGCGGGATGGTCCGCCGCCACGCGCCGCGCCATCGCCTGCGCCTTCGCCGAGCGGGGCGAGGAGCGGAATCCGTGCAGGTACAGCAAGTGGGTGGCCGGCGGATCGGGATTCATGACGGGATGATGCCGCAGCGCCGGCGCCGCCGATAATCCGCGCCCACCGTTTCCCCTCGCCATGTCCGCCGTCTTCCAGCAGCCCCCTCTTCTCAGGCGTGTCCTGCCGGTGTTCCAGGGCTTCGACGGGCCGCTGATCCTGGCCGTGCTGATGCTGTGCGGCGCCGGCCTGGTGACGATGTATTCGTCCGGCTATGACCACGGCGGCCGCTTCACGGACCATGGCCGCAACATGCTGCTGGCCGCGGGCATCATGTTCGTGGTGGCGCAGATCCCGCCGCAGCGGCTGATGAGCCTGGCCCTGCCGCTGTACCTGGCGGGCGTCGGGCTGCTGGTGGCGGTGCTGCTGTTCGGCATCACCAAGAAGGGCGCCACGCGCTGGATCAGCGTGGGCGTGGTCATCCAGCCCAGCGAGATCCTGAAGATCGCCATGCCGCTGATGCTGGCCTGGTGGTTCCAGCGGCGCGAGGGGGCGCTGCGGCCGCTGGACTTCCTCGTCTCCTTCGTCCTGCTGGCGGCGCCGGTGGGGCTGATCATGAAGCAGCCCGACCTGGGCACCGCGCTGCTGGTGCTGGCGGCGGGTCTGGCGGTGATCTTCTTCGCCGGGCTGCCGTGGAAGCTGATCGTGCCGCCGGTGGCCATCGGCATCGTGGCGGTGTCGCTGATCGTGGGCTTCGAGTCGCAGCTGTGCGCCGACGGCGTGGACTGGAAGGTGCTGCACGACTACCAGAAGCAGCGCGTGTGCACCCTGCTGGACCCGACCAAGGACCCGCTGGGCAAGGGCTTCCACATCATCCAGGGCATGATCGCCATCGGCTCCGGCGGCATCCACGGCAAGGGCTTCATGCAGGGCACGCAGACGCACCTGGAGTTCATTCCCGAGCGCACCACCGACTTCATCTTCGCCGCCTACTCGGAGGAGTTCGGTCTGGCGGGGAACCTGTTCCTGATCTTCTCCTTCCTGTTCCTCGTGGCGCGCGGGCTGATGATCGCGCTGGAGGCGCCCACGCTGTTCTCGCGCCTGCTGGCGGGGGCGCTGACGATGATCTTCTTCACCTACGCCTTCGTGAACATGGGCATGGTCAGCGGCATCCTGCCGGTGGTGGGCGTGCCGCTGCCCTTCATCAGCTATGGCGGCACGGCCATGGTCACGCTGGGGCTGGCGCTGGGCATCCTGATGTCCATCGCGCGGTCGAAGCGGCTGATGCAGACGTAGCCGGGGCGCCTCACTGCCGGGGGCCGGCCGTCAGCGCCTGGACCTGCCGGCGGACGGAACCTGGACCTGCGGGGGAGGGCAAGCGCCAAGCTCAACCCGGTTTCGTGCCCGGCGTCGACGTCATCACGGCGCCATTCGTGACAAGGCCGCCCTCGGGCGGCTGTGTCGTACGCACAAGGCAGGCGCCGGCGTGTTCAGCGCGCCGCGTCCGCCGTGGGTTCGCCGCTGAGGGCCGGCGCGGGGGACTTCGCGGCGCCGGCGGCCGCCAGCGACCACACGCTGTCCCGCGGCCCCTGCCGTACGCGCCGCGCGGTGGCGCGCGCCATCCAGGCCAGGC
>JASGDG010000037.1:0-2845 GCA_047607325.1 Xenophilus sp.
CGCGCCGACGCAGGCCACGCCAGCGCGCCGCCCACGCCGTGGCGGCGCCTGCGCGCGCACAAGCTGGCGCTGGCCAGCCTGGGCTGGATCGCGCTCGCCCTGCTGCTGGCGGTGCTGGCGCCCTGGGTGGCGCCGCACGACCCCAACGCGGCCGACCCGGCGCTGCGCCTGGCGCCGCCGCTCACGCCGGGCCACCCGCTCGGGCTGGACGGCCAGGGCCGCGACCTCCTCAGCCGCGTGATCTGGGGCGCGCGCGAATCGCTGCTGTCCACCATCGTGCCCGTGGCCGCGGCCGTGCTGGCGAGCCTGGCGCTGGGCCTGTTCGCCGGCTACACGCGCGGACGCGCCTCGGCCCTGGTCATGCGGGTGATCGACCTCCTGTTCGCCTTCCCGATGGTGCTGCTGGCCATCGGCCTGGCCACGGCGCTGGGCCCGGGCCGCTGGACCATCGCGCTGACCATCGTCTTCACGGCCACGCCGTACCTCACGCGCGTCGTCTACGCCGGCGTGCGCGCCGAGCGGGACAAGGAGTACGTGGAGGCCGCGCGCGCCCTCGGCGCCTCCACCGGCACCGTGCTGCTGCGCGAGATCCTGCCCAACGTCGCCACGCCGGCCCTCGTCTACGGCACCACGCTGGTGGGCAGCATGATCGTGTTCCTCTCGGGCCTGAGCTTCCTGGGTCTGGGCACGCAGCCGCCCACCGCCGACTGGGGCCGCATGGTGAGCGAAGGCGCGCAGGTGCTGGTGCTGGATGCGGCGCACGTGGCCACCGCCCCGGCGCTGGCCATCGTCTCGGTGGCGCTGGCCTTCAACTGGCTCGGCAACGGCCTGCGCGACCTGCTGGACCCGAGATGAGCACCGTCCCGCTGCTGGCCATCGACGGCCTGGAAGTCGATTTCACCGGCCCGGCCGGCACCGAGCCGGCCGTGCGCGGCGTGAGCCTGGAACTGCGCGCCGGCGAGGTGCTCGCCCTGGTGGGCGAATCGGGCTCGGGCAAGAGCGTCACCGCCGCCGCCGTGCTCGGGCTGCTGCCCGAGCGCATCACGCGCGTGCGCGGCAGCATCCGCTTCGACGGGCGCGAGCTGGCGGGCCTGCCGGAAGCGCAGCTGAACACGGTGCGCGGCCAGGGCATCGGCATCGTCTTCCAGAACTCGCTGACCTCGCTGGACCCTTCCCTGCGCGTGGGCACGCAGCTGGCGGCCTGCGCCGCCCATCGCCGGCGCCTGGCGCCGGACGGCGCGCGCGCGCTCGCCCTGGAATGGCTGGACCGCGTGGGCATCCGCGACGCGGCGCGCGTGATGCGCGCCTATCCGCACGAGCTCTCCGGCGGCATGCGCCAGCGCGTGATGATCGCCATCGCCGCCATGGCCGGCCCGCGCCTGCTGATCGCCGACGAACCGACCACCGCGCTGGACGCCACGATCCAGAAGCAGGTGCTGGCGCTGCTCGCCGACCTCCACCGGCGCCACGGCACCGCCATGCTGCTCATCACGCACGACTTCGGGGTGGTCTCGTACCTGGCCGACCGCGTGGCTGTGATGCGCGAAGGCCGCCTCGTCGAGCAGGGGCCGGTGCCAACCGTACTGGCCACTCCCTCCCACGCCTACACGCGCCGGCTGATCGACGCCGTGCCGGAGATCGGCGCGCGCGCCGCCGATCCGGCGCACACCCGCCGCCTCGGTGCGGCACCCGCGGCTGACACGCACGGCACCGTGTCGGCAGCGGCAGCGCCGGTCCTGCTGGAAGGCGAGGCCCTGTCGAAGACCTTTGTCATCGACCGCGGCCTCTTCCACCGGCAGGGCCGGCGCATCGACGCAGTGGCCGAAGCCAGCCTGCAGGTGCGGCGCGGCGAGATCGTCGGCCTGATCGGCGAGTCGGGCTCGGGCAAGTCCACTCTCGCGCGCCTTCTGGGCCGGCTCCTGCCGGCAAGCGCGGGCCGCGTGCTGTTCGGCGGGCAAGACGCCACGGCCCTGGACGGAGCGGCGCTGCGCGACTTCCGCCGCCGGGTGCAGTTCGTGTTCCAGGACAGCACCTCGTCCCTGAATCCCCGGCGCAGCATCGCCGCCCAGCTGATCGACCCGGCGCTGCGCCTGGGCGTGGCCGAGGACGGCACCCAGGCGCGCCGGCTCGCGGCCGAGGCGCTGGAGCGCGTGGGGCTGCTGCCGCGCCACCTGTCGCGCCTGCCGCACGAGTTCTCGGGCGGGCAGCGCCAGCGCATCGGCATCGCGCGCGCGCTCATCGTGCGGCCCGAGCTGCTGATCCTGGACGAGCCGACCTCGGCGCTGGACGTGTCGATCCAGGCGCAGATCCTCAACCTGCTGCTGGACCTGCGCGAGCAGCTGCGGCTGAGCTACCTGTTCATCGGCCACAACCTGCCGGTGATCGAGTTCCTGTGCGACCGCGTGGCCGTCATGGACCAGGGCCGCATCGTCGAGACCTTCGACGCCGCCGACCTGCGGGCCAATGCCCGCCACCCGGTCACGCGCAGGCTGATCGACTCGGTGCTGCCGCTGCGGCCGGCCGGGCCGCCGCAGGCGCGCGCCGCCTGATCCCCCTTCCGACCATCGCCCCATGAGCACCAGTCTCCCGCCCCGCCGCCTGCACCTGAACGTCAACGCCTGGCTGCAGGGCTTCGCCATCTCGGCCTGGCGCCTGCCCGGCAGCGACCCGCTGGCCTTCGCCAGCGTGCCGCACTACGTGAAGATCGCGCGCATCGCCGAGGCCGGCAAGTTCGACGCCTTCTTCCTCGCCGACAGCGTGAGCACCGACGGCCTGGCCGTCGCGCCCGTGACGGCGCTGGAGCCGACGGTGGTGCTGGCCGCCATCGCCGCCCAGACGACCCACG
>JASGDG010000038.1:0-19470 GCA_047607325.1 Xenophilus sp.
AGGGTTCAACGATGCTGCAAGTGCGCAAGTCCCGGGAGCGCGGCTACGCCGACCACGGCTGGCTCAAGTCCTTCCACAGCTTCTCGTTCGCGGGGTACCACGACCCGGCCTTCATGGGCTGGGGCAACCTGCGCGTGATCAACGAGGACCGCGTCGCCGCCGGCGCCGGCTTCGGCACCCACGGCCACCGCGACATGGAGATCATCAGCTACGTGCTCGACGGCGAGCTGGCGCACAAGGACAGCATGGGCAACGTGGAGGCCATCCCGCCCGGCGAGGTGCAGCGCATGAGCGCCGGCCGCGGCGTGATGCACAGCGAGTTCAACCACAGGACCGACCAGGCCACGCACTTCCTGCAGATCTGGATCGAGCCCAACGTGCGCGGCATCGCGCCCGGCTACGAGCAGAAGAAGGTCGACGCGGCCGACAAGCGCGGCCGGCTGGCGCTGGTGGCCGCGCCGGAAGGCGAGGGCGGTGCGGTCGGCATCCATGCGGATGCGCGGCTGTACGCGGGGCTGTTCGACGGCGGCGAGGCGGCCGAGCTGGCGCTCGATCCGCGGCGCAAGGCCTACGTGCACGTGGTGCGCGGCGAGGTCGAGGTCAACGGCCGGCCGCTCGGCGGCGGCGATGCGGCGATGATCGCGGGCGAGTCGCGCCTCGCGCTGTCGCACGGCAAGGACGCCGAAGTCCTCGTCTTCGATCTGGCGCCGTGAGGCGCCCGGTGCCGCGGCCCCGCAGAAGGGCCGCGGCTTTTTCCCTCGTTTCACACGTTTGTCTTTTTCAACGCAAGGAGCCTTTTCATGGCCATCACCCAGACCTCTTCCACCACGCCCACGCAGGACGGCCTCGCGCTGCTGGGGCGCATCTTCCTGGCCGCGCTGTTCATCCCGGCCGGCTTCGGCAAGATCGGCGGCTTCGCCGGCACGGTGGGCTACATCGGCTCGGTGGGCCTGCCGCTGCCGCAGGTCGGCGCGGTGATCGCCATCCTGGTCGAGCTGGGCCTGGGCATCCTGCTGCTGGTGGGCTTCAAGACCCGGCTGGCCGCGCTGCTGATCGCCCTCTTCACGCTGGCCGCCGCCTTCTTCTTCCACAACTACTGGGCCATGCCGGCCGACAAGGTCATGATGATGCAGATCATGTTCTGGAAGAACGTCGCCATCGCCGGCGGCCTGCTGGCCTTCACCGCCTTCGGCCCCGGCCGCTTCAGCATCGACAAGCGGTGACCCCTCGGGAGCCACACGCATGAGCGACATCGTCATCGTCTACCACTCCGGCTACGGCCACACCCAGCGCGTGGCACAGGCCGTGGCCGAGGGCGCGCAAGGCCAGCTGATCGCCATCGACGCCGACGGCAACCTGCCGGCCGGCGGCTGGGAGCTGCTGGCCGCGGCCAGGGCCATCGTCCTCGGTTCGCCGACCTACATGGGCGGGCCGAGCTGGCAGTTCAAGAAGTTCGCCGACGCCTCTTCCAAGGTCTGGTTCGCCCAGGGCTGGAAGGACAAGCTCTTCGCCGGCTTCACCAACAGTGCGACCATGAACGGCGACAAGTTCGCCACCCTGGCCTACCTGTGGCAGCTGGCCATGCAGCACAGCGGCCTGTGGGTGAGCCTGGGCATCAAGCCGGCCAACGACAAGGCGGCCACGCGCCACTCGCCCAACTACGTGGGCGGCTTCGGCGGCCTGCTGACCACCTCGCCCTCGGACGCCAGCGCGGCCGAGGTGCCGCAGGGCGACCTGGACACGGCGCGCGCCTTCGGCGAGCGCATCGCGCAGGTCGTTGCCGCCCGCGGTTGACGGCGTTTCTCTCCCCGCGATGCATGAGGAGCGCGCCATGACCGCCTCCCTGCCACTGCTCCGGCCGCACGACAAGGACCTGGGCGGCGGCCTCGTCGTCCGCCGGCTGCTGCCCGCCGCGCAGCGGCGTGCGGTCGGGCCCTTCGTGTTCTTCGACCACATGGGCCCGGTCACCGAGCGCCCGGAGGACCGGCACGACGTGCGCCCGCACCCGCACATCGGCCTGGCCACGGTGACCTACCTGTTCGAGGGCGCGATGATGCACCGCGACAGCCTGGGCTCCGTGCAGGAGATCCGCCCCGGCGCCGTCAACTGGATGACCGCCGGCCGCGGTATCGTGCACTCGGAGCGCAAGCCCGGGCGCCTGAAGGGCGAGACCTACGTCAACCACGGCCTGCAGCTGTGGGTGGCGCTGCCGAAGGCGCACGAGGAGATCGAGCCCAGCTTCGTCCACACCCCGGCCGACGCGATCCCCGCGCTGACCGAGCAGGGCGCGGCGGTGCGCGTGCTGGTGGGCGAGGCCTTCGGCGCGCGCTCGCCGGTGGCCACGCTGAGCGAGACGCTGTACCTCGACATCCACCTGCCGGCGGGCGCGCGCTTCGAACTGCCGGCGCTGGCGCCGGAGCGCGCGCTCTATGCCGTCGACGGCAGCCTGCGCATCGACGGCGAGGCGCTGGCGCAGCACGTCATGGCGGTGCTGCCCGAAGGGCGCGGCGTGGTGCTGGAGGCCGAGGCGCCGGTGCGCCTGGCGGTGATCGGCGGCGCGCCGCTGGACGGGCCGCGCTACATCACCTGGAACTTCGTCTCCAGTAGCCGCGAGCGCATCCTGAAGGCCGGCGAGGACTGGGCGGCCCAGCGCATGGGCCGGGTGCCCGGCGAGACCGAGTTTATCCCGCTGCCCGGCCATCCCTTCCAGGTGCAGTCGCCCACGCCCGACACTGGCACCACGCCCGGCTGATCCGGCTTGTATCTTCAGAACCGACCATTGCGGTAGAGTCTGGCGGCCGTTGAGGCGGCCAGACCGGCCCGTGCAGTTTGGTAGGCGCTGGGGTGCTCGAGCCCGTGACTGAGTACAAAACGCACGGCCGCCGCGCTGGTCTTCGTGAAGCCCGAACGGTTACGCGCGCCTTCGATGAGTGCGCATGCACAAGCAAGGGATCTGGAGATCATGTCTGCTTCCTCAGTGACGGTGGGCATCGACGTGGCCAAGGCGCACGTGGATGTCTGTGTGCTGGGCGCCAAGAGCGATGCCCAGCGGTTGAACAACGACGCTGAAGGCCACTCGGCGCTGGTGGTGGCCTTGCAACCTCTGCAGGTGGGTCTGGTGGTGATGGAGGCCACCGGCGGCTACGAGGCGGCACTGGCCTGCGCGTTGCAGGCCGCGGGCTTGCCCGTGGCGGTGGTCAACCCGCGTCAGGCGCGCGACTTCGCCAAGTCCATGGGCCGGCTTGCCAAGACCGACGCGGTGGATGCACGCATGCTGGCCGAGTTGGCGGCAGTGCTGGTGCGCCGAGATGACCTGGGTCGCTTCGTGCGCCCGCTGGCTGATGAGCGCCAGCAGTGGCTGGCCGCGCTGGTCACGCGCAGGCGCCAGTTGCTGACCATGCTGCACTCGGAGCGCCAGCGGCTGCAGATCACGCCCAGCAAGCTGCACGCGAGCATCGAGGCCATCGTCAAGGCGATCAAGGCGCAGCTCGATGAGATCGAGGCGCAGATGGTCACGCACGTGCGTGAGCACTTCGGCGACCTGGACAAGTTGCTGCAGTCGGCCGCGGGGATCGGCCCTGTGGCCAGCGCCACGATGATTGCCGAACTGCCGGAGTTGGGGCGGCTGAACCGCCGGGAGATCGCCGCGCTGGTGGGCGTAGCGCCCATGGCCAACGACTCGGGCAGCAGCAAGGGCAGACGACGGGTGCAGGGTGGGCGCTTCGAGATACGGCGCGTGCTGTACATGGCCACGCTGACGGCCACGCGCTACAACCCAGCCATCAAGGCCTTCTACGAGCGATTGAAGGCCGCGGGCAAGCTGCCCAAGGTCGCCCTGGTCGCGTGCATGCGCAAGCTGCTGACCACGCTCAACGCCATGGTCAGAACCGGCAAACCCTGGGACAAATCGCTTCATAGCGCTTGACTTCCAAGACGGTTACTCAGTCATCCGAAAGCTGCGCGCAAAAACGGACGTCCCGCCGCAACTTCATGACGTGGTCATCCTATCACGAGGGCAAGCGCCGGAATCCGCGCCGGTCCCACGACGCTGCGGCACCGGCAGCCGGCCACGCGCTGCGGCTAGCATCGGCCACCGGTCTTTTTCTTCTTTCCTTCGAGGAGCATTTCCAATGGACATCCAGACCGTCGGCATCATCGGCGCCGGCACCATGGGCAACGGCATCGCGCAGGCCTGCGCCGTCTCGGGCATTCAGGTGGTGATGGTGGACATCCACCCAACGGCGGTCGACAAGGGCCTGGCCACCGTCGCCGGCAGCCTGGACCGGCTGATCAAGAAGGAGAAGCTGACCGAGGCGCAGAAGAAGGACGCGCTGGCGCTGATCCGGGGCTCCACGGACTACGGCGACCTGAAGGCCGCGCAACTCGTCATCGAGGCCGCCACCGAGAGCCGCGAGCTCAAGCGCAAGATCCTGCAGCAGGTGGACGCCCTGCTGGCGCCGGAGGTGATCCTCGCCTCCAACACCTCGTCGATCTCCATCACGCAGCTGGCCGCCGACACCCAGCGGCCCGACCGCTTCATCGGCATGCACTTCTTCAACCCGGTGCCGATGATGGCGCTGGTGGAGCTGATCCGCGGCTACCTGACCAGCGACGCCACGCACGACGCGGTGAAGGCGCTGGCCGTCAAGCTCGGCAAGCAGCCCATCACGGTGAAGAACGCGCCGGGCTTCGTGGTCAACCGCATCCTGGTGCCGATGATCAACGAGGCCTTCTTCGTGCTGGCCGAGGGCCTGGCCACGCCGGAGGACATCGACGCCGGCATGAAGCTCGGCTGCAACCACCCGATCGGCCCGCTGGCGCTGGCCGACATGATCGGGCTGGACGTGTGCCTGGCGGTGATGGAGGTGTACCTGGAGGAGTTCGGCGACTCCAAGTACCGCGCCTGCCCGCTGCTCAAGGAAATGGTCGCCGCCGGCCAGCTCGGCCGCAAGACCGGCCGGGGCGTCTACGCCTACTGACCGGCCGTCATCCAGGCGACGGGGCTTGCGGCCCGGCTGCACTATGGTTCGTCCCGAAGGAGACCCCATGACACCGACCCCCGTCACCCCGCCGCCCGAGGGCTGCATCAGCTGCGACGTCGTCGACGAGCACATCCTGCTCATCGGCATCAACCGCCCCGCCAAGCGCAACGGCTGGACGCCGCGCATGTTCCGCGAGCTGGCCGAGGCCTACACCCGGCTGGACGACGACCCGCAGCTTCGCGTCGGCGTGCTGCACGCCTACGGCGACCACTTCACCGCCGGCCTGGACCTGCCGGCCGTGGCCGACTACCTCCAGCGCGGCGAGAAGCTCACCCCGCCCGGCCTGGTGGAGCCGCACGACTTCGGCCTGCCCGGCTACCGCCGCCGCACCAAGCCGATGGTGGCGGCCGTCAAGGGCATCTGCTTCACGGTCGGCATCGAGCTGATGCTGGGCGCCGACATCGTGGTGGCGGCCGACGACTGCCGCTTCTCGCAGATGGAGGTGCAGCGCTGCATCCTGCCCTCCGGCGGCGCCACGCTGCGCATGCCCGAGCGCGCCGGCGTGGGCAACGCCATGCTGCACCTGCTGACCGCCGACGAGTTCGACGCCGCCGAGGCCTACCGCTGCAACTTCGTGCAGAAGGTGGTGCCGGCGGCCGAGCTGCTCGACACCGCCCTCGGCCTGGCCCGCCGCATCGCCGCGCAGGCGCCGCAGGCCGTGGTCGCCACCCGGCTGAACGTGCTCAAGGCCATCGAGCTGGGCCAATCCGCCGCCGTGGCCGATTTCATCCCGGTGCAGCAGCGCCTGGCCGCCAGCGAGGACGCGGCCGAGGGCATCCTGGCCTTCGTCGAGAAGCGCCCTGCCCGTTTCACGGGGCGCTGAACCCGACGCCCCCGCCGCGAGCGGGGTTGTTTCCGCCAATTTAATTGCACACAATTCAATTGCCAGCTACATTAATGCCCGTGCCTACTGCGACGCCCTCCTCCGACGAACTGCTGAAGCTGGACAGCCAGCTGTGCTTCGCCGTCTACTCGGCGTCGCTGGCGATGACCCGGCTCTACAAGCCGCTGCTCGACAAGCTGGGGCTGACCTATCCGCAGTACCTTGTCATGCTCGCCCTGTGGGAGGAAGATGGCCTGATGGTCTCCGCCCTCGGCGAGCGCCTCTCGCTCGATTCCGGCACACTGACCCCGCTGCTCAAGCGGCTGGAGGCCGCGGGCTTCGTGAGCCGCGTGCGCGACGTGGCCGACGAGCGGCGCGTGCACATCATGCTGACACCGAAAGGCCGCAGGCTCAAGACCCGGGCGCTCGACGTGCCGGGCTGCCTGCTGGCCGCCAGCCAGTGCTCCCTGGAAGACATCGCCTCGCTTACCCGGCAGCTGCGCGCGCTGCGCGACCGCGTGAAACAGGCCGCCTGAGGCCGCACCCGCTTCTCCCCCGCCGCTTCGGACCGAAGCACTTTCCACCACCCCCCAAGGAACGACCATGACCACCCAGCTCGACAAGGTTCTCTACACCGCCCAGGCCCACACCACCGGCGGCCGCGACGGCGCCGGCAAGAGCAGCGACGGCGCCATCGACGTGCAGCTCAGCTCCCCTGGCTCCGGCAAGCCCGGCACCAACCCCGAGCAGTTGTTCGCCGTGGGCTACGCCGCCTGCTTCATCGGCGCGATGAAGGCCGTGGCCCCCAAGATCGGCGTGAAGGTGCCGGAAGACGTCTCCATCGACTCCAGCGTCTCGCTCGGCCCGACCCACGGCGGCGCCGCCTACGGCGTCGCCGTCAAGCTGGCGATCAACCTGCCGGGCCTGGACGCCGAGGCGAAGCAGAAGCTGGTGGACGCCGCGCACCAGGTCTGCCCCTACTCGAACGCGACGCGCGGCAACATCCCGGTCGAGCTGACGATCGCCTGATGCGCCTGCTGCTTGCCCGCGTGCTCCCCCTGCTGATCGCGGCGGAGCACGTCTACATCCTGGTGCTGGAGATGTTCTTCTGGAACAAGCCCGCCGGGCTGAAGGCCTTCAACCTGACCCAGGCCTTCGCGGACTCCACCACGGTGCTGGCGGCCAACCAGGGGCTGTACAACGGCTTCCTGGCCGCCGGGCTGCTCTGGGGCGTGTTCGGCCGCCATCGGCCGGCGACGATCTTCTTCCTGGGCTGCGTGATCGTGGCGGGCGTGTTCGGCGCCGCCACCTCCGCGCCGAAGATCTTCTTCGTGCAGGCGCTGCCGGGCCTCATCGCCCTGGCCGCGGTGCTGCTGGGCCGCCGGACGGCCTGAGCCGACGGCAGGCTGTCGGAGCCGCCTTCGGCGAGTCGATGAGCTACTGGCAGTTCTTCCCGGCGGACGAGCCCGAGTGGGGCAGCGTGCCGGTGTGGGGCTTCGGCCGGGGCTGCAGTCCACGCCCCTGGCGTGGCGGTGGGCAAGGCCCACCGCGCCTTCTGTGAAAGCCTGGGCGGCTACACACGCGGGCGACCGGCGAGGCCGCGCCCTGGCTGCGCGTGGCGCACCGGCCACATCGTCTCGCTGAAGGCCGACGCCTCGTGACGGGCTCCGGCGCACCGACAATGCGCCGATGCCCGACGCCCCCGCATCGCCCCACCCCTACGCCTCGCTCACGCCCGACACGGTGCTGGACGCGCTGGCCGCACTCGGCCTGCACGGCGACGGCCGGCTGGTGGCCCTGAGTTCCTACGAGAACCGCGTCTACCAGGTCGGCCTGGAAGACCGCCGCAACGTGGTCGTCAAGTTCTACCGCCCCGGCCGCTGGAGCGACGCGCAGATCCAGGAAGAACACGACTTCGCCGCCGAACTCGCCGCGGCCGAGGTGCCGGTGGTCGCGCCGCTGGTGCTGGCAGGCGGCACGGTGCACCACCACGCCGGCTTCGCCTTCAGCGTCAGCCCCTCGCGCGGCGGACGCGCGCCGGAGCTGCACGACTTCGAGGTGCTGGAATGGGTGGGCCGCTTCCTGGCACGCATCCACGCCGTGGGCGCCGCGCGGCCCTTCGTGAGTCGGCCGACGCTGGACCTGGCGAGCTTCGGCACCGAGCCGCGCGAGTGGCTGCTGGCGCACGAGCGGATCCCGCTCGACGTGCAGACTGCCTGGACGCGCGCCTGCGACCAGGCCCTGACCATGATCGCCGACACCCCGCTGGCCGACCCACCGGCCTCGGGCCTGGCGGCGCTGCGCCTGCACGGCGACTGCCATCCCGGCAACATCCTGTGGACACCCACCGACCGCGAGGGCGGCGGCCCGCACTTCGTGGACCTGGACGACGCGCGCACCGGCTTCGCCGTGCAGGATCTGTGGATGCTGCTGGACGGCGAGCGGCGCGACCGCACCGCGCAGCTGTCGGGCCTGCTCGACGGCTACGAGCAGTTCCGCGAATTCGACCGGCGCGAGCTGGCGCTGATCGAGCCGCTGCGCACGCTGCGCCTGCTGCACTACTCGGCCTGGCTGGCGCGCCGCTGGGAAGACCCGATCTTTCCGATCACCTTCCCCTGGTTCGGCAGCAGCGACTACTGGAAGGGCCAGATCCAGATGCTGCAGGACCAGTGCGAGGCGATGGCGGAGCCGCCGCTGGCGGTGTGAGCTGCGCCCAGCCCTCAGCCCTTGTTCAGCTTGAGCAGATAGATAAGCACGTCGGCCATGGAGGCTTCGATCTGCACGAAGTTCTGGAAGTCGGCGCCGTCCTGCCAGAACGGGTCCCAGTTGTTGCGCTTGACGGCCTTCTGCCACACCTCGGATGCGACCGCCCTGCGCACTGCGTCCAGCAGCGCGCGCCGGTGGTCGGCCGAAACGTCCTGGCCGGTGAACACGCCGCGCCAGTTGTCCAGGTCGACATCCACCCCCTGCTCCTTGAACGAGGGGATGCCGAGGAACGGGCGCTTGGACGACACGCCGATGGCGCGCAGACGCCCCTTGGCCAGGTCTTCGCTGAACTCGCTGTGGCCGGAGATGCCCGCGACAGCCTTGCCGCCGAGCACCGCCTCGACCACCTGCGCGCCGCCCGGATAGGGCTGATACACCAGGTCCGCCGTCCGGCCCGCCACGCGGGCGAGCATGCCCGCGAACATGTGGTCCACCCCACCGGCGGAGCCGCCCGCGATGGGCGTCTTGTCCGGCTGGCCGCGCAGCTGCGCCATCAGATCCTTGGGCGTCATGACGGGCGAATCGGCCCGCACGACCAGCACGCCGTAGTCGCTGGTGAGCCGCGCGACCGGCGCCACCCGGGCCAGGGTGACCGGCGGCTTGTGCAGGGCGACCGCCCCCACCATCACCATGCCACCCACCAGCATCGCGTCGGGCTCGCTGCCGTACCGCTCCACATAGCGGGCCAGCCCGGGAACACCCCCCTTGCCGCCCAGGTTCTCGTACATCACCTCGGAAGCCGCGCCCGAAGCGACCATCGCCGCCCCCAGCGCACGGCCCGTCTGGTCCCAGCCTCCGCCCTCGTTGGCCGGAATGAAGATCCGAAGACGCGGTATCGCGCCACCCGCCGCCCGCGCCGCGCCGGCCGGCGCCATGGCGCCGACCCCCGCGGCGCACAGCCCGCCCAGCACCTGTCTCCTGCGCAGCTCCCAGCCCGCCCTTTCGTGCATCGCACAGCCTCCGTCGGTGGAAAACGACTCCATCCCTGATGGCTGCTTGCTCGCTGGCGCAGGCCGCAGGCCCGGCCGCTCGATGCGCCGCCATGATTGTTCGCGGCTCAAATGTAACCACTTGATACGACATTACATCCGGAAGCTGTCAATTGGCTGTCTTGCGCGTAGGTACTTGCCCGCGTGGTGCCGGCCGCCCCCGGTCACAACGGCAGCCGGTCCGCCAGCCTGGCCACACCGGCCGCCGCCCGCCGGCGCACGTCCTCGAAGCCCTGCACGCGCCGAAGCTCGCCGTCCTCGAACACCGTCTCCAGCGCATCGTCCGCCGGCGTGCCCTCGGGCCCATCGACCCGCACCGTGCGCCAGCCGGCGGCCTGGCTGCCGGCCAGGGTGAGGCGGCCCTTCTTCGAGGCCTTGGACGCATCGCCCACCGGCTGCTTGAAGACCTCGCGCCAGGCGCCGTCCACCTGCATGGCGGAGCACTTCATCGCCCACTGCAGGGTGTCGCGGTTGCACTGCTGCAGCAGGCCGCCGCCCATGCCGAAGGCGACGTTCTCGGCCGCGAAGCCGTGGTGGTGCAGGTTGGCCAGCACCGTGCGCAGCGAACGCAGGTCGATGCCGTCGCCCTGGATGATGCGCACCGTCTTCAGCACGCGGTAGCCCTTGCGGTTGGTGGTGGTGCCGAAGCGCGCGGCCAGGATGTTCGCCACCTTCAGCACCGTCTCGGCCGGGTCGCCGGAGTCGGGGCGCACCACCAGCGTGGCGCCGCTGCGCTCGACCACCTCCTTCAGCTCGCCGCCCCACAGGCGGTCGCAGGCGTTGAAGATGTCGTAGCTGTCGCTCACTACCGCGAACACGGCGCCCGGCCTGCCGAATTGCGCGACCATGTTGCGGTACGCGTCGGCCTCGTGGTCGCGGCCCCAGCCGGTGATGGTGCTGTGCTCGGCGGCGGGGATCGAGAAGCCCGCCATCTCGCAGCCATACCAGCGGCGACCGGCCACCAGCGCCATCACCGTGTCGGTGCCCTGGAAGTTGACCAGGTGCGCCAGCCCGCCCAGCGCAGCCGACTCGTTGCTCGACACGCCGCGCGCGCCGAAGTCGTGCAGCTTGAAGCCGATCTGGCCCTCGGGGTCGTCGCTGTTGGCCTCCAGGTAGCGCAGCAGGACGGCCTTGGCCGCGGCCGAGATCGTGGCCACCGTGGTCGGGTACCAGATGGCACGCAGCAGTTCGGTCTCGACGTAGCTGGTGAGCCAGAAGCAGTCCGGGTCGGTGTTCTCCACCGTCGCCAGCACGTTGTGCACCGGCACCACGCTGCCCTCGGGCACGGCGCGGATGCGCAGCGGCAGCCGGCCGCCGTGCCGCTCGACCAGGCGCAGCCAGCCTTCGCGGTTGAAGGGCTCGCCGTGCAGGGCGAAGACGGCGGCGGCCTCGTCCACGTCGTCGCGCGTGACGGGCGCCGACAGGTACTCGCGCAGCCAGGCCTGCAGCCCGAAGAAGACGGCGTGCGTGAAGGCACCGCCGCGCGACTCGACATAGCTGAACACGCGCTGCGTGCCGGGCGGGTACTGCAGCCAGTGGCTGGCCTTGTACGAGTCGGTGCGCAGCAGCAGGTTGCGGCCGAGGGGAGAAGAAAAAGCGAGGTTCGAGGTCATGTGAAAGCTCCTTTCACGATGGGCGCCGTCCACCGGCGCCCGTTGTCATGGACTGGGCAGCTCCTCAGTTCTTGCCCAGTCCTCCCAGGAAGTGGTTGGCGATGAAGTAGTGGTCCTCGTACATGCGCTCGCGCATGTCCAGGAACTCGGCCAGCGGCACCCAGCGGGCCTGCGCCGCGTCGTCGGCGGCGCGCACCTCCGTCAGGCCCGTCCACTGGTTGTGCGCCAGCTCGAAGAAGAAGGCGTGCGTGATGGTGCGGCCGCGCTGCGAGCGCTGCGGCGCGTCGAAGACCTCGCGGCCCTTGACGCTGCCGTGCAGCACCGGCACCGGCACCTTCAGGCGCGTCTCCTCCTTCAGCTCGCGGATGGCGGCGTCGAGCAGCCGCTCACTCTGCCCGACGAAGCCGCCCGGCAGCGCCCAGGCACCCCGGCCCGGCTGGAACTTGCGCTGCACCAGCAGGATGTGGCCGGCCTCGACCACCACCGCGTCGACGGTGGTGAAGAGGGGCGGGAACTCGCTGCCGGCGTAGCGGTACTTGTCGCGGTAGTCGTCGAGGAAGGCGCGCTCTTCCACCAGCGCGGCGTAGTCGGCCGTGCCGGCGAACTGTGCCAGGAAGTTCGCCGTGCCTTCGGGCAGCGCGTCGGGCGGGATCTGGCCGCGCCGCTCGGGGTCGAAGTAGAGCTGCCGCACCTCGGTCGCATGGATGCTCCGCACGGCCTCGTTGGGCACGAACTCCCAGCGGGGGAACAGGCGCAGGTAGTAGCTGCTCGCGTCCTTCAGGTGCCCCACCAGCGCCACGCGGGCCTCGCCCGGGTCGGCGCCGTCCTGCGCGATGAGGCGGTCCACCGCCTGCTGGAGGGAGGCGATCCAGAGCTGGTCGTTGTAGGGCGAATCACTCACGCCGACCACGCTCACGCGCATCTGCTCGGCCTGGCCCTGCAGGCAGGCGCGCACCATGCGCTCGCGCTCGTCGAAGGTGAAGGGGTTCTTCACGCTGCGCGGCTGTCGGTCGGAGCCGACCACGACGATGACGCGCCTGGCCGTGCGCAGGGCCTGCTCGATCAGGCGCTGGTGGCCGTGGTGCAGGGGCTGGAAGCGGCCGATCACGACCGCATAGGAGAACTGGCGCGCCGGCGAGGCGCCCGTGGCGTTGGCATTCATCTGGGAATCCCCCAAGAAAAGCATCCTCCGTGGATGCCGTTCGCCCAAGATAACAGCCTTTGCGGGCGAAGTCCAATTTCGTTGTCTTGTGCCACTATGAGCGTCGGCCGCCCTCTACGGCTTCGCCGGGATACTGGCGGCGCTGCCGCTGGCCTACCTGGTCTTCGCGCCGATCTGCGGATGGCGACCGCGCCCGGAAGAAGGCCGGGGGCGGCCCCGGCGTGGCTCAGCCCAGCGCGCCGTACACGCTCTTCTCGAAGGCGTGGAACATCGCCATGACGCCGGCATCCGCGAATGGGAAGGTCTGCGTGGCGAACACGCCGGCGATGCCGTTTTGCGGGTCGATCCAGTAGAAGCTGTTGGCCAGCCCTGCCCACGAGAGGCTGCCGGCGGGCCGGCCGGTGGGGGCCGGCTGTTCGTTGATCTGGAAGGCCAGGCTCCAGCGCTTGTTCACGCCGGGAAAGAATTCCGCATCGGCGGTCAACGGGATCGCCGCCTTCAGCAGGCGCACCCGGCAGTTGCCGCCCTGGTTGAGCATCAGGTGGCTGGCGACCGTCTCGGGCCGCAGCACCCGTTCGCCGTCGAGCTGTCCGAGGTTGAGCACCATCCGCATGAAGCGGGCGTAGTCGCCCACGGTGCTGTAGAGCCCGCCGCCGCCCATGTGGAATTCGGGCTCCTGCGTGATCTCGAAGGGAAAGGGCTCGAAGCCGCCGCCCTCGCCACGCAGGTGCACGCCGGCCAGCCGCTGGCGCATGGCGGGCGTGATGTGAAAACCGGTGTCGCTCATGCCCAGCGGCTCCAGCAGGTTGCTGCGCATGAATTCGCCCAGCGTCCGGCCGCTCGTGGCCTCCACCATGCGCCCGGCCCAATCGATGCCGACGCCGTACTCCCAGCGCTCGCCGGGGTCGGCGACCAGCGGCAGCTCCAGCGCCTTCAGCCGGCATTCGATGATGCCGGGAATGGCCAGCGCCGCCTGCACCTTCTGCATGTCCGGATTCCAGATCTCGTAGCTGCAGCCGGAGGTGTGCGAGAGCAGGTGGCGCAGCGTGACCGGCCGCCGGGGCGCCCGGGTCAGGGGCCGCCCCTGCGGGTCGAATCCGGTCAGCACGCCCAGCTCGCCGATGGCCGGCAGCACGCGCGATGCGGGTGCGTCCAGTTCCAGCAGGCCGCGCTCCACGCACTGCACCGCGGCCACCGAGGTGAGCGCCTTGCTCATCGAGGCGATCCACAGCACGGTGTCGGGCGTCATGGCGGCCTCGCCGCCCAGCAGGCGGGTGCCGGCGGCGCCCTCGTACAGGACGCCGTCGCGGTCGGCCAGTAGCGCCACCGCTCCCGGCGCCTGGCCGTCGGCCACGCCTTTCGCCAGGACCGCGTCCAGGGTCTTCTTCATCTCCATGTCTGTCTCCTGTGGTGTGTTCGTCGAACGCGCCGGCCGACCCGGCCGGACCGCAGGAAAAAGTCTAGGAAGCGGCCGGGCGGACGGCTGGCCGCATCGCGCCAGGAAAACCGCCCCGGCGTGCCAGCCGGGCGACCGGGCGATCCCGCCCTCAGCGCAGCGCCCGCGCCCGGAAGGCCAGGGGCGCTACGCCCCGTCGCCGAGCGAACTGGCGAGCGAAGTGCGACGGGTCGGCGAAGCCGCAGCGCCGCCCCACCTCCGCCACGCTCAGCTGGCGAAAGCGCGGCTGCGCCAGCATGGCCGCGGCGGCGTCGACGCGCATCGCCATCAGGCTGCCCAGGAAACTGCCGCCGTGCGCCGCCATCGCACGGTGCAGGCTGCGCAGCGACATGCCAGCGTCGGCGGCGACCTCGGCGGCCGACAGTCCGGCCTGCCTGAAGCGCGAGCGCAGCACGGCGAGCGCCCGCTCGTGCGCCGCCGGCGGCGGGCGCGCAACGCATCCTGCATCGCCGAGCAGGGACAGCAGCCCGCCCAGCTGGGCTTCGATCAGTTCGTCCTGGTCGGCGGGCAGGCCATGCAGCGACCGGGGCACCAGCGCCTCCTTCACGCCGCGCAGCGCCAGCCCCCAGCCCTCGTCGCAGCGCAGCGGGCGGCCGATGAGGCGCGCGGGCTGCGCCACCCACGACTCCACCCAGTCGATGGGCAGTTCGACGGACAGATCGTCCAGCCCGTCCCGGAAGTCGAACGCATAGGGCTCGCGCGAATCGATCAGCACCACATCGCCGGGCCGCAGCAGGCTCGCATGGCCGGCCTGCGCCGCACCCCACGGCATGCGCGGCTGCGACAGCAGGTAGTAGGCATTGCGCCGGCCGCGCGCGATCTCGGCCGGCGAGCGCGACACCCGCTGCGGCGCGCCCCGGGCCTGGTGCGGCAGGATGCGACCGAGCGAGCAGCGCTCGATGCTGCTGAAGAAGCCGTCGCGCCGCAGCGGAACCGCATCCATCTCCAGCACCGTCTGGTGCAGCGCGTCGCGCCAGCCGCGCAGGCGCATCGATTCGGGCAGTTCGTCCGAGGACCAGGAGCACACGCTTCTCATGGGCAGGCCTGCATTCGATCGGGAGCGGCAAGCATAGCGGCAGCGGCCGGCCGAGCTGCCGGTGTCCGCGCTGGAAAGCGCACCGTCTTGACGCTTTCTTGATACCGCCCGCCCTACTCTCTACCCCGTTTTGAGGCCCGCGCTCCGAGACTGGCCGGCATCCGATTGCCGCTGGCAGGAGTGAATCATGGATCTCGTCTGGATTGCCGCGCTGGCCCTGTTGTGGGTGGCGATGGCGGAACTGGCCTTCGGGCTCTGGCGGCTCGGCCGGCCGCAGGGAGAACGGCCGTGATCCCGTTGGAAGCCCTCTACGGCTTCGGCGGGCTGCTCGCCGTGCTGCTGCTGGCCTACCTGGTCTTCGCGCTGATCTGCGCCGAGGCGTTCCAGCCGTGACCGCACACGCCTGGGGCCTGCTGGCCCTGTTCCTCGTGCTGCTGGGCCTGCTGGCCTGGCCGCTGGGCCGCGGCCTCGCGGCGCTGGTCGACGGCCGCCTGCCGCGCTGGATGCAGCGCGCGGAGGCGCCGCTGTACCGCCTGGCCGGCATGCAACCGGACGCCGCGATGGACTGGCGCGGCTACGCGCTGGCGCTGCTGGTCTTCAATGCGCTCGGCGCGCTGGCGGTCTACGGGCTGCAGCGCCTGCAGGGCGTGCTGCCGCTCAATCCCGCCGGCCTGGGCGCCGTCTCGCCGGACTCGGCCTTCAACACGGCCGTGAGCTTCGTCACGAACACCGACTGGCAGGGCTACGTCGGCGAGAGCGTCATGAGCCATCTCACCCAGATGCTGGGGCTGGCGGTGCAGAACTTCCTGTCCGCCGCCACCGGCATCGCGGTGGCCTTCGCGCTGGTGCGCGGCTTCGCGGCGCGCGGCGAGGGCCGCCAGGGCGAGGGGCGCTTCGGCGCCGTCGGCAACGCCTGGGCCGACCTCACGCGCGTCACGCTGTGGGTGCTGGTGCCGCTCTCCTTCCTGATCGCGGTGTTCTTCGTCTCGCAGGGCGTGATCCAGAACTTCGACGGCCCGCGCGAGGTGGCGACGCTGGAAGCCGGCCGGCAGACCCTCGCCCTGGGCCCGGTCGCCTCGCAGGAGGCTATCAAGATGCTGGGCACCAACGGCGGCGGCTTCTTCAACGCCAACTCGGCACACCCCTACGAGAACCCGACGGCGCTGACGAACCTGGTGCAGATGCTGGCGATCTTCCTCATCCCGGCCGCGCTGTGCTTCGCCTTCGGCCGGGCCGTGGGCGACCTCCGCCAGGGCTGGGCCCTGCTGGCGGCGATGACGCTGCTCTTCGCCGCCGCGGTGGTCGTCGCCACCTGGGCGGAAGCCGCCGGCAACCCCCTGCTGACGGCGCTGGGCGTCGACCCATCGATGGGCAACATGGAAGGCAAGGAACTGCGCTTCGGCATCGACGCCTCCGCGCTGTTCGCCGTCGTCACCACCGCGGCCTCCTGCGGCGCCGTGATCGCCATGCACGACTCCCTCACGCCGATCGGCGGCCTGGTGCCGCTGGTGCTGATGCAGCTGGGCGAGGTGGTGTTCGGCGGCGTCGGCTCGGGGCTGTACGGCATGCTGGTGTTCGCGGTGCTGGCGGTGTTCATCGCCGGGCTGATGATCGGCCGCACGCCCGAGTACCTGGGCAAGAAGATCGAGGTGTACGAGATGAAGCTGACCTCGATCGCGATCCTCGTCACGCCGCTGCTGGTGCTGCTGGGCACCGCCGTGGCGGTGGGCGCCGGCGCCGGCCGGGCGGGCATCGCCAACCCGGGCGCGCACGGCTTCTCCGAGATCCTCTACGCCTTCAGCTCGGCGGCCAACAACAACGGCAGCGCCTTCGCGGGCCTGTCGGCCAACACGCCCTTCTACAACGCCTGGCTGGCGGTGGCGATGTGGCTGGGCCGCTTCGGCGTGATCGTGCCGGTGCTGGCGATGGCCGGCGCGCTGGCCGGCAAGCAGCGCGTGCCGGTGACGGCCGGCACGCTGCCCACGCACGGGCCGCTGTTCGTCGTGCTGCTGGTCGGCACGGTGCTGCTGGTGGGCCTGCTGAACTACGTGCCGGCGCTGGCCCTGGGCCCGGTGGTCGAGCACCTGATGCTCTGGAAGTGAGGCCGCCATGACCTCGATGAAGCAATCCCTGTCCCTCCTCGACCCCGCGCTGCTGCGGCCGGCGCTGGCCGGCGCCTTCGCCAAGCTCAGCCCGCGCGTGCAGTGGCGCAACCCGGTGATGTTCGTCGTCTACATCGGCAGCATCCTCACCACGCTGCTGTGGGTGCACACGCTGAGCTTCCCCGGCGGCACGGGCATGCCGCCCGGCTTCGTGCTGGCGGTGGCGGTGTGGCTGTGGTTCACCGTGCTGTTCGCCAACTTCGCCGAGGCGCTGGCCGAGGGGCGCAGCAAGGCGCAGGCGGCCTCGCTGCGCGGGCTGCGCCGGGACACCTGGGCCAAGAAGCTCAAGGGCGAGCACCGCGGCGACGGCTTCCTGCCCGTACAGGCGCCGGACTTGCGCAAGGGCGACGTGGTGCTGGTGGAGGCCGGCGACCTGGTGCCGCTGGACGGCGAGGTGATCGAGGGCGTGGCCTCGGTGGACGAGAGCGCCATCACCGGCGAATCGGCGCCGGTGGTGCGCGAATCGGGCGGCGACTTTTCGGCTGTGACGGGCGGCACGCGGGTGCTGTCGGACTGGCTGGTGGTGCGCATCGGCGTCAACCCCGGCGAGTCCTTCCTCGACCGCATGATCGGCATGGTGGAGGCCGCGCGGCGCAGCCGCACGCCCAACGAGATCGCGCTGACCATCCTGCTGGTGGCGCTGACCATCGTGTTCCTGGTCGTCACGGCGACGCTGCTGCCCTACTCGATCTTCAGCGTGCAGGCCACCGGCGCGGGCACGGTGGTGTCGCTCACGGCGCTGGTGGCGCTGCTGGTGTGCCTGATCCCCACCACCATCGGCGGCCTGCTGTCGGCGGTGGGCGTGGCGGGCATGAGCCGCATGATGCAGGCCAACGTGATCGCCACCTCCGGCCGCGCGGTGGAGGCGGCCGGCGACGTGGACGTGCTGCTGCTGGACAAGACCGGCACCATCACCCACGGCAACCGGCAGGCCGCCGCCTTCCTGCCGGCGCCGGGCGTGGGCAAGGCGCGGCTGGCGCAGGCGGCGCAGCTCGCCTCGCTGGCCGACGAGACGCCCGAGGGCCGCAGCATCGTCGAGCTGGCGCGGCGCGAGGGCATCGAGCCGAAGCCGGTGGAGGGCGCGGCCTTCGTGCCCTTCACGGCGCAGACGCGGATGAGCGGCGCCGACCTGCCCGCCGCCGCGCTGGACCTGTCGGGCGAACCAGTGCCATTGCGCAAGGGCGCGGTGGAAGCGCTGCGCCGCCACGTCGAGTCGCTCGGCGGCCGCCTGCCGCCCGAGGTGGCGCACACGGCCGACGAGGTGGCGCGCCGCGGCAGCACGCCGCTGGCGGTGGCCGAGGGCGCGCACGTGCTCGGCGTGGTGGAGCTGAAGGACATCGTCAAGACCGGCATCCGCGAGCGCTTCGCCGCGCTGCGCCGCATGGGCATCCGCACGGTGATGATCACCGGCGACAACCGGCTCACGGCCGCGGCCATCGCCGCCGAGGCCGGCGTGGACGACTTCCTCGCCGAGGCCACGCCGGAGGACAAGCTCAGGCTGATCCGCCAGCACCAGGCCGAGGGCCGGCTGGTCGCGATGACCGGCGACGGCACCAACGACGCACCGGCGCTGGCCCAGGCCGACGTGGCGGTGGCCATGGGCAGCGGCACGCAGGCCGCCAAGGAGGCCGGCAACATGGTCGACCTCGACTCCAACCCCACCAAGCTGCTGGAGGTGGTGGAGACCGGCAAGGCGCTGCTGATGACGCGCGGCTCGCTCACCACCTTCTCCATCGCCAACGACGTGGCGAAGTACTTCGCCATCATCCCGGCGATCTTCGTGGGCACCTACCCGCAGCTCGCGCAGCTCAACGTGATGCGGCTGGCCAACCCGTCCTCGGCCATCCTGAGCGCGGTGATCTTCAACGCGCTGGTCATCGTCTTCCTGATCCCGCTGGCGCTCAGGGGTGTGCGCTACCGGCCGGTGGGCGCCGCCGCGCTGCTGCGCCGCAACCTCGCCCTGTACGGCCTCGGCGGGCTGGTCGTGCCCTTCGTCGGCATCAAGCTCATCGACCTCCTGCTGGCCGCCCTCGGCCTCGCGTGAAGGAGCCCTCCCTCGTGAAGAACAGCATCCTTTCCCTCCTGCGCCCGGCGATCGCCCTGTTCGTGCTGCTGAGCCTGGTCACCGGCGTCGCCTACCCGCTGGCCGTGACCGGCGTGGCGCGCCTCGCCTTCCCCGAGGCGGCGGCCGGCAGCCTGGTGATGCGGGACGGCCGGGCCGTCGGCTCCGCGCTCATCGGCCAGCACTTCGGCGACCCGCGGCACTTCTGGGGTCGCCCCTCGGCGACCGCGCCCCTGCCCTACAACGCGGCCGCCTCGTCGGGCTCGAACCTGGGGCCGCTGAACCCCGCGCTGGCGGCGGCGGTCCAGGCGCGCATCGAGGCGCTGCGCGCCGCCGACCCCGGCGGCGGCGCGCCGGTG
>JASGDG010000039.1:0-7337 GCA_047607325.1 Xenophilus sp.
CCCCGCCGGCGCCCGGCCGCAGGCGCAGGTCGATGCGGCTGAGCCGGCCGGCGCGGCCGAGCAGGTCCTGGGCGGCGCCGATGTCCATCACGCCCAGGGCTTCGCCGCCGGCGGCCACCGTGCCGGCCACGTGCAGTTCACCTGCCGGCGTGCCGTCGGGGCGCAGGACGGTGAGGGCCGCCGCCCCGTCCGCCGCCCGCCGCGCCGCGGGATTGAGGAAGATGCGCCCCGGCGACAGGACGGCGAGGCGATCGCCGTCCGCCGCCACCGGCGCCAGCGCGGGGGCGATGTCCGGCGCCACCAGGGCGTCCACGCCCGCCAGCCGCAGCGCCAGACGCGCGCCGGCGGGTGTGCGCAGCACCACGCCCGCCTCCAGCACCGGGCTGGCCAGCGCCACCTGCGGCAGGGCGGCCACCTGGCCGTACAGCGCCTCGTCGAAGTCGCCCTGCGCCGCGCGGATCTGCAGGTCGCCCTGGCCATTGACCGAGCGCACCGCGCCCTGGAACGCGTCCAGCGCCGAGGCGTTGATCAGATGCACCGCGAAGGCCAGCGCCACGCCCAGCATCACCGCGCCCGCCGCCGCGGCGCTGCGCCAGGGGTGGTGGCGCAGTTCCTGCCAGGAGAAGGTCGCGAGCAGGCGCCAGGGCATGGCCGCATTGTGGCGGCTGCGGCCGGAGAGCCCGTGGCACGGCGCGGCGGCCGACAATCGCGCCATGCCCTTCACTGCCGAATCGATCGAACGCGCCACCCTCGCCGCCGTGCCGCCGGCGGCGGTCGAGGAACTGCCGGGCTGGCTGCTGCCGCTGGACGAGGGCACGGTGGGCCGGGCGCACAGCGCGGTGCCGCTCACGCACGACGCGCCCGACTTGGCGCTGCTGCCCGACATCGAGGCGCGCTACCGTGCAAGATCGCTGCCGCCGGTGTTCCGCCTGCCGGTGGACGTGGCCGCCTTCGACGCTTTCGGCGCCGCGCTGCGCGAGCGCGACTACGTGCCGTCGCGGCCGACGATGGTGATGACGGGCAGCGCGCAGGCCATGGCCGCGGGCGGCCGCGGAAGCGCCGCGCCATCGGCCGTGCGGCTGGATGCGCAGCCCGGCGACGACTGGGCGCGCGTGTACCTCGGCGAAGGCTTCGACCCCGTGGACGGCGGCCATCGCGTGCGGCTGCTGCGCCGCGCCCAGGACGCGGTGTACGCCAGCGTGCGGCTGGACGCGCCAGGCCGGCCCGCGGACGCGGGCGACGTGGCGGCCGTGGGCTGCGCCTGCTTCAGCCAGGGGCTGGTCGGCGTGCATGGCATGCGCACGCGTCCGCGCTTCCGCGGCCTGGGCCTGGCGCGGCAGTTGATGGCCGCGATGGGCGCCGAGGCGCTGCGCCGCGGCATCGCCGGGGCCTTCCTGCAGGTCGAGCTGGAGAACTATCTCGCGCGCTCCCTGTACGCGCGCATCGGCTTCGCGCCGGCCTGGACCTACGTGTACTGGCAGCAGCCCGCCGTGCGTTGAAGCGGCGTTTAGCCGGCGGCGATGCCCCCGGCCGTGAGGTGCAGCACGCGGCCGGCGCGCGCCGCGGCGCCGCCGGAGTGCGTGACCAGCACCAGGCTGGCGCCATGCTCGCGGCTTTGCGCCGCCAGCACGTCCATCACCCGGGCGGCGGTGGCCGGGTCCAGGTTGCCGGTGGGCTCGTCGGCCAGCAGCAGCGGCGGGCGGTGCACCAGCGCGCGGGCGATGGCCACGCGCTGCAGCTGCCCGCCGGAGAGCTGCTGCGGCAGCCGCGCGCCCAGCCCGGCCAGGCCCACCGCCTCCAGCACGGCCTGCACGCGCGAGCGGGCCTCGGGGCCGCGGCGGCCCAGCAGCATCAGCGGCAGCGCCACGTTCTGCGCCACGTCCAGGTGCGGCAGCACGTGGAAGGCCTGGAACACGAAGCCCACGTGCGCGCGCCGCCACAGGGCGCGTGCCGTCTCATCCAGCGCGCCGAGGTCGGTGGCGCCGTGCAGCACGCGGCCCTCGGTCCAGCGGTCCAGACCGGCCAGGCAGTTGAGCAGGGTGGACTTGCCCACGCCCGACTCGCCCACGATGGCGACGAACTCGCCCGGCGCCACCGCCAGGTCGACGCCGCGGAACACGTCGGCCTCGCCGTAGCGCTTGCCCAGGCCCTCGACGACCAGCCTCATGCCAGTGCGGCCACGGCGGCCGCCAGGCGGCGGGCGGCGCCGGGGGCATCGCAGGGGATGATGCGGCGCCCCGGCATGCCGCGCAGCCAGGTGATCTGGCGCTTGGCGAGCTGGCGGGTGGCGGCGATGCCGCGCTCGCGCAGCGCGGCCAGGGCGCCGGCATCGGGCTCGGCCCCGCCGAGCGCATCGAACATCTCCCACGCCTGCCGGTAGCCCACGCAGCGAAGGGCGGGCAGGCCCGGATGCAGGTCGCCGCGCGCGCGCAGGGCGCGCACCTCGTCGAGGAAGCCGCCCGCCAGCATGGTGTCGAAGCGGCGGGCGATGCGCTCGTGCAGCCAGGCGCGGTCCCCGGTTTCCAGGGAGAACAGCACGAATCCGCCGGCCGGCCAGCCGCCGCCGGCCCGTTGCTGGAAGGCGGACAGCGGCCGGCCGCTGGTGTGCCAGACCTCCAGCGCGCGCTGGATGCGCTGGCTGTCGCCGGGCGCCAGCCGCGCGGCGGTCTGCGGATCGACCCGCGCCAGCTCGGCGTGCAGCGCGGGCCAGCCGCGCTCGGCCGCCTCGGCGTCGATGCGCGCGCGCACCGCCGGGTCGGCGGCGGGCATGGCGTCCAGGCCGTCGATCAGCGCCTTGAAGTACAGCATCGTGCCGCCCGCCAGCAGCGGCAGCGCGCCGCGCGCGCGGATGCCGCCGATCAGCCGCGTGGCATCGGCCACGAAGGCGGCGGCGCTGTAGCTTTGCGAGGGGTCGAGGATGTCGATCAGGTGGTGCGGCACGGCGGCGCGCTCGGCGGCGGCGGGCTTGGCCGTGCCGATGTCCATGCCGCGGTAGACCAGGGCCGAGTCGACGCTGACGACCTCCACCGGCCGCGTGGCCGCCAGCGCCTGCGCGACGGCCAGCGCCGCCGCCGACTTGCCGCTGGCGGTGGGGCCGGCGATGCCGATCCAGGCGGGGGTGGCGGGCGGGAGGGCGGGCATCCGGCGAGGGTAGCAAACGGCGGCATGCTCAGCCCGGGGCGGGCGCCTGCGTTCCCGCCCGCAGGGGCAGGGGGACGCCCGCCTCCGCGAAGACCTCCCGAACCACCGACAGGCCGTTGAGCGCCGCGGGGAACCCGGCGTAGACCGCCATCTGCATGACGACTTCGACCACTTCCGCCGGCGCGCACCCGACATGAAGGGCCGCATGCACGTGCACGCGCAGCTGCGGCAGGGCCGACCCCAGCGCGCACAGCGCGGCCACGGTCGCCAGTTCCCTTTCGCGCAGGCCCAGGCCCCCGCGGGCGTAGATGTCGCCGAAGGGGAACTCCACCAGATAGCGGGAGAAGTCCGGGAAGCTCTCGGCCAGTGCCGTGACCACCGACAGGCCGGCCGGCCCGTCCACCTCGGCCAGCATGCGCAGGCCGCGCTGGTACCGGTCGGCGGTCATCGCGCCGGCTCCCGGCGAAGACGCCGCACGGAGCCATCGCCCCACGAACCGACGGCGAGTTCCCGGCCGTCCGCCGATCGCGCCATGGCAACGGGGCTGGGCAGGTCCCGGATCACGGCTGCGGCCTCGCCGTCGCGGGCGACGCGCCAGACCGACGTGCCGGCGTAGTCGGGCACCAGCACGGCATCGCCGCCGTCGGCCACGATGCCGACGGCGGGTGCGCCCAGCCGGCTTGTCAGCACCGTGCGGCTGCCGTCGGCGGCCAGCGCCATGACGCTGCCCGTGAAATTCGAGACGACGAGCGTGCCATCGGCCCATTCCACCACCCCCACCGGGGTCGGCAGGTTCCGCGCCACCACCTGCGTCTTGCCGGAGGCGTCGGCGCGCAGGATCTGGTTGAGGCCGCGGTCGGCGATGAGCAGCGTGCCGCCGCGCCCCAGCGCCAATCCGGCCGGGGTGCGCAGCCCGCGCACGAAGGCTTGGGCGCGGCCGCCGGCGCGCAGCCGATAGACCACGCCATCGGCGTAGGAGGCGACGTAGAGGGTGTGGTCGGGGCCGACGGCGATACCGGAGGGCGAGCGGACGTGCCGGCTCAGGACCGTCTTCGCGCCGTCCTGCCCGATCCGGCTCACCTGGCCGGCGGACCACTCGGTCACGTAGAGGCTGCCGTCAGGGCCGAAGGACAGCCCGGTGGGCGAGGCGTAGGTGCCGGGCAGGACCGATCCCGTCCAGGTCCCGGTGCCGTCGGCCGAGGCCTCGGCGCTGCCGGCCAGGGCGGCCGCCAAGGCCATCGTGCGAAGAAACCGCATGCATGTTCTCCAGGAAGTGAATGACGCCTGCACTCTAGGAACGGCCTTCGCCGGCGGGAATGATCGAGTTAGTGATACCTTTCCGATATGACGCGCCGGCTCGATTCCAGATCGCTCGAACTCTTCCTGGCCGTGGCCGAAACGCTGAGTTTTCGGCAGGCGGCGCAGATGCTGCATCTGTCGCAGCCGCCGCTCAGCCGCGCGATCCGCGAACTGGAGGAGCGCCTGGGCGCGCGCCTGTTCGAGCGCAACACCCAGGCCGTGCGCCTGACCGCCGCCGGGCGGGCGCTGGTGCCTTATGCGCGCCGCATGGCCGGCTTGCTGGCCGAGGCCCGGCGGGCGGTTGCGGACCAGGCCGATGCCGTGGTCGCGCTGCGGCTGGGCATGACGAATGCCGTCGAGCCGGCCTGGTTCCGCGGTTTGGCGGACCGGGTACGGACCGCATGCGGCGGCGTGCCGTTGACGGTCCGCTCCGACACCTCGCCGAGGCTGGTGCGGCAACTGCGGGCCGGCAAGCTGGACGCCGCCTTCATCGCGCTGCCGACCGAGGCGCGCGGGCTGGAGGTGGTCGAGCTCGACCGGCTGCGGATGATGGTGGCCATGCCCTCGTCGCATCCCCTGGCGCGGCGCCGCGCCGTGGGCCTGGCCCAGTTCGCCGCGCAGCCCTTGTTCTGGTTCGAGCGCGCACGCCAGCCTGCATTTCACGATCATTGCCAGCAGGTATTCGCCCGCCATGGCTTCAGCCCGCCCCGGGTGCGCGAGCCTGCCGATCACCACGTGCTGCTGGCCGAGGTGGCGCAGGGCCGCGCCCTGGCGCTGCTGCCGGAGTCCTTCGCCGGCCTGCGCAGGGCGGGGGTGAGCTACCGCAGGCTGCGCGAGGGTGACGAACTGGCCGTCGGCATCGGACTGGCGATGCCTGCGCAAGCGGATGCGCCGCAGCCCGGATGGCGGGCGCTGCTGACGATGGCCGCGGCGGGCCGGTGATCGCGCGCGCCGCGCGGTGCTCAGATGGGCTGCGGAGCCGGCGGCCTGTGGTCCGCTCGCGGCGAAGCGGCCGACCTGGCCGGCGAGACAGCGGGCGCCGCCGCCGCGCTGCCGGCTGCCGCCACGGCGGACAGATCGGGCGGCTCCTGCATCTTGAACAGCTGCGCCAGCGCCGCGCGGTACTGCAGCTCGCCGATGGAGTTGGTGGTGTGGTGCGAGCCGCCTTCCACCAGCACGAACATCTTGGGCCCGACGGCGGCGTCGTAGAGCTTGCGGCCCAGCGTGGGGTTGATCAGCGTGTCGTTGGAGCCATGCACCACCAGCAGCGGCGAGCCGATGGTCTTGACCTTGTCGATCGCCTCGAAGCGCTGCGTGACCAGCGCGGAGAAGGGCAGCCAGCCCCACTTGAAGCTGCTGACCACGTCGGTGATCGAGGTGAAGGTGCCTTCGACGATGGTGCCGGCCTCGTCCCTGGCGTAGGCGGCCAGGTCGATGCCGATGGCGCCGCCCAGCGAGTGGCCGAAGATGTAGCGCGGGTTCTTCGGGTACCTGGCGGCCAGCCAGGCCCAGGCGGCGCGGGCGTCCTCGCGGGCGGATTCCTCGGAGGGCAGCGCCTTGGTGCTCTTGCCGAAGCCGCGGTAGTCGATGGCCAGCACCGAGAAGCCCAGCGCGTGCATGCGCTGGATGCGCGGGGCCGAGCCGGCGACGTTGTAGCGCGCGCCGTGCAGGTACAGCAGCACCGGGCGCTTCTGCGCCTGCGTGTCGTCCTCGCCCAGCCACAGGCCGTGCAGGCGCGCCGGCGCGCCGGTGAGCCGGGAGTCGAAGTCGATCCACACGTCCTGCATGCCGGCGGACTGGGCGGCGGTGTTGCCCCAGCTCGCGTCGCTGGGCTGGAAGATCCATTCGCGCTGGTGCTCGTCCAGCGAGGCGCAGCCGGCGGCCAGCAGGGCGGCGAGGGCAAGGGCGGAAAGCAACCCGGTCCAGCGTTTCATCGAGGAAGAAGAGAACATATGACGGCCAAAGTTCACTCGTTCTCGCCGGATCGGGCCATGGGCGGTCCGGCTGCTCCCTCCTGGTGCGCGATGGCGCAACACGTGCTGACACGATAGCCATGCAACGCCCATGCCGGGACGCCGGCCGACCCAGGAAAACCCGGGGGCGCCGGGCCGGGGCGGCGTTCAGCGCCCGCGCAGGAACAGCCCGTCCAGCTCGCGCACGCTGAGCTGGCGCCAGGTGGGCCGTCCGTGGTTGCACTGGTCGGAGCGCTCGGTCGCCTCCATCTGGCGCAGCAGGGCGTTCATCTCCTCCAGCGTCAGGCGGCGGTTGGCGCGCACGGCACCGTGGCAGGCCATGGTGGCCAGCAGTTCGTGCTGGGCGCGCTGCACCACGGTGCTGGCCTCGTGCTGGGCCAGCTCGGCCAGCACGCTGCGCGCCAGCTCGACCGGGTCGCCTTCGGCCAGCGCGGCGGGCACGGCGCGCACCGCCAGGGTGCGCGGCGAGAAGGGCGAAACCTCCAGCCCCAGGGCCGGCAGCACGGCGGCGCAGGCCTCGGCGGTGGCCACCTCCTGCGGCGTGGCGGCGAAGGGCGCGGGGATCAGCAGCGGCTGGCTGGCGATGGCGCTGCCGTCGAGCTGCGTCTTCAGCCGCTCGTAGACGATGCGCTCGTGCGCCGCGTGCATGTCGACGATCACCAGGCCCTGGCGGTTCTCGGCCAGGATGTAGATGCCGTGCAGTTGGGCCAGGGCGCGGCCCAGGGGCCATTCCTCTTCCTGCACTGCGTCCGTGCCGGTGTGCTGCGGGGCCGGCGCGAGCGGGGCCGAAGGGGGCTGTACCGGCGCGGCTGGCCACATCGCGGCCATGTCCCCGGGGCCGCGTTCGGCCGCGAAATGGATCGCCGGCTGCACCCAGGGCGCGGGCGTGGGCGCCGCCTCCGGCCGGAACAGCGGCGCGGGCCG
>JASGDG010000040.1:0-5165 GCA_047607325.1 Xenophilus sp.
TCCTGCAGAAGATCCGCGACGCCGAGCGCGAGATGCTGCTCAACGACTTCATGTCGCGCGGCGAGAAGATCTTCACCGGCACCGTCAAGCGCATGGACAAGGGCGACATCATCGTCGAGTCCGGCCGGGTGGAAGGCCGCCTGCGCCGCTCCGAGATGATCCCCAAGGAGAACCTGCGCAACGGCGACCGCGTGCGGGCCATGATCATGGAGGTCAACCTCGAGCTGCGCGGCGCGCCGATCATCCTCTCGCGCACCGCGCCGGAGTTCATGATCGAGCTGTTCCGCAACGAGGTGCCCGAGATCGAGCAGGGCCTGCTGGAGATCAAGAGCTGCGCCCGGGACCCCGGTTCGCGCGCCAAGATCGCCGTGCTCAGCCACGACAAGCGCGTCGACCCGATCGGCACCTGCGTCGGCGTGCGCGGCACCCGCGTGAACGCCGTCACCAACGAACTGGCCGGCGAGCGCGTCGACATCGTGCTGTGGTCCGAGGACCCGGCGCAGTTCGTCATCGGCGCGCTGGCCCCGGCCAACGTCTCCTCCATCGTGGTGGACGAGGAGAAGCACGCCATGGACGTGGTGGTGGACGAGGAGAACCTGGCCATCGCCATCGGCCGTGGTGGCCAAAACGTGCGCCTGGCCTCCGAGCTCACGGGCTGGAAGATCAACATCATGGACGCCAACGAATCGGCCCAGAAGCAGGCCGAGGAAACGGGCGCCATCCGCCAGCTCTTCATGGAGAAGCTCGACGTCGACGAGGAGATCGCCGACATCCTGATCGCCGAAGGCTTCACCAGCCTGGAAGAAGTGGCCTACGTGCCCATCGCCGAGATGCTCGAAATCGAGGCCTTCGACGAGGACACCGTCAACGAACTGCGCTCCCGCGCCAAGGATGCGCTGCTGACCCTGGAGATCGCCCGGGAGGAGAGCGTCGAGAGCGTTTCGCAGGATCTGCGCGACCTCGAAGGTCTCACCCCCGAGCTGATCGCCAGGCTGGTTGCTGCGGGCGTGAACACCCGCGACGACCTGGCCGACCTCGCGGTCGACGAACTCACCGAGATCACCGGCCAGGGCGCCGATGACGCCAAAGCCCTCATCCTCAAGGCGCGCGAACACTGGTTCGCTGGCGCGCAAGAGTGAGTCATGGGAGCACGAAACAGATATGTCCAGCACCACCGTTGCAGAGTTCGCTCAGGAACTCAAGAAGACACCCGAAACGCTGCTTGACCAGTTGCGCAGTGCCGGCGTGGCCAAGTCGGCCGCGTCGGACGCGCTGACCGAGGCCGACAAGCAGCGCCTGCTCGGCCACCTGAAGGCCAGCCACGGCACGGCCGCGCACGAGCGCAAGAAGATCACGCTGACCAAGAAGTCGACCACCGAGATCAAGCAGGCCGACGCCTTGGGCCGCGCGCGCACCATCCAGGTGGAGGTGCGCAAGAAGCGCACCTTCATCCAGCGCGACGACACGCCTGCCGAGGCGCCGGCGCCCGCGCCCGCGCCGGCCGCACCGCACATCGACGAGGCCGAACTCGCCCGCCGCGAGGAAGAGGCGCGTCGCAACGCCGAGCTGCTGCGCCGCCAGGAAGAGGAACTCGCCGCTCGCCGCCGCGAGCGCGAGGCCGCCGAGGCGGCCGAACGCGAGGCGGCCGAGAAGGAGGAGCGCGCCGAACGCGACCGCGAGACGCAGGCCGAGAAGGCCCGTGCGGAAGCTGCCGCCATCAACGCCGCGGCGGCCGAGGCGCGCAACGCGCCGGCCATCGAGGCCGCAGCCCAGAAGGCGGCCGAGGAAAAGGCCGCTGCCGAGAAGGCTGCCGCCGAGAAGGCCAAGGAAGAGGCCAAGGCCAAGGCCGCCGCCGAATCCAAGGCCCGCGCCGACGAAGAGGCGGCCCGCGCCCGCGACCTGGAAGAGCGCCGCCGCAAGGCGCTGGCCGAGGCCGAAGCCATCCGCGAGATGATGAATGCGCCCAAGCGCGTGCTGGTGGCCAAGAAAGAAGAGCCCAAGCCGGCCGAGGCCAAGCCCGCCGCCGCCCGCGGCACGCTGCACAAGCCGGCCACCGCGGGCGGTGGCGCCCGCCCGGCGGCTGGTGCCCCGGCCGCGCCTGGCGGCGGCAAGGAAGTCAAGTCGGCCAAGCTGTCGTCCAGCTGGGCGGGCGAGGCCGGCAAGAAGAAGGAGATCAAGACCCGCGGCGACGCCAGCGGCGGCGTGGGCCGCGGCAACTGGCGCGGCGGTCCGCGCGGCCGGCGCGGCAGCGAGCGCGACCGCGACGACTCGCAGCAGCAGGCCCAGCCGGCCGAGCAGCGCGTCATCGAGGTGCATGTGCCCGAGACCATCACTGTGTCCGAACTGGCGCACAAGATGGCGGTCAAGGCCTCCGAGGTCATCAAGCAGCTGATGAAGCTGGGCCAGATGGCGACCATCAACCAGTCGCTGGACCAGGACACCGCCATGATCCTCGTCGAGGAGATGGGCCACAAGGCCGTGGTCGCCGCGCTGGACGACCCCGAGGCCTTCACCGACGAGGAAGTGCAGGCGCAGACCGCCGACGCCCTGCCGCGGGCGCCGGTGGTCACTGTCATGGGCCACGTCGACCATGGCAAGACCTCGCTGCTGGACTCCATCCGCCGCGCCAAGGTGGCGGCGGGCGAGGCGGGCGGCATCACGCAGCACATCGGCGCCTACCACGTCGACACGCCGCGCGGCACCATCACCTTCCTCGACACGCCGGGCCACGAGGCCTTCACCGCCATGCGCGCCCGCGGCGCGCAGGCGACCGACATCGTCATCCTGGTGGTGGCGGCCGACGACGGCGTGATGCCGCAGACCAAGGAGGCCATCAAGCACGCGAAGGCGGCGGGGGTGCCGATCGTGGTCGCGGTCAACAAGATCGACAAGCCCGACGCCAACCCCGAGCGCGTGAAGAGCGAGCTGGTGGTCGAAGAGGTCGTGCCCGAGGAGTTCGGCGGCGACTCGCCCTTCGTCGAGGTCTCGGCCAAGACGGGCCAGGGTGTCGACGGCCTGCTCGAGCAGGTGCTGCTGCAGGCTGAGGTGCTGGAGCTGAGGGCGCCGGTGGAAGCCGCCGCCAAGGGCCTGGTCATCGAGGCGCAGCTGGACAAGGGCCGCGGCCCGGTGGCCACGGTGCTGGTGCAGTCCGGCACGCTCAAGGTGGGCGACGTGGTGCTGGCCGGCTCGACCTCGGGCCGCGTGCGCGCCATGCTGGACGAGGACGGCAAGAACACCAAGGCGGCCGGCCCCTCCATCCCGGTGGAGATCCAGGGCCTGACCGAGGTGCCGCAGGCCGGCGACGAGTTCATGGTGATGGCCGACGAGCGCCGCGCGCGCGAGATCGCCACCTACCGCGCCGGCAAGTTCCGCAACACCAAGCTGGCCCGCCAGCAGGCGGCCAAGCTGGAGAACATGTTCTCCGACATGACGGCGGGCGAGGTGAAGAACCTGCCCATCATCATCAAGGCCGACGTGCAGGGTTCGCAGGAAGCGCTGTCGCAGTCGCTGCTCAAGCTCTCCACCGACGAGGTGCGGGTGCAGATCGTCTACGCCGGCGTGGGCGGCATCAGCGAGTCGGACGTGAACCTGGCGATCGCCTCCAAGGGCATCGTGATCGGCTTCAACGTGCGCGCCGACGCCGGCGCCCGCAAGCTGGCCGAGGGCAACGACGTCGACATCAAGTACTACAGCATCATCTACGACGCCGTGGACGAGCTGAAGACCGCGATGGCCGGCATGCTGGCCCCCGAGCGCCGCGAGGAAATCATCGGCCATGCCGAGATCCGCACGGTGTTCGTGGCCTCGAAGATCGGCACCGTGGCCGGCTCGTACGTGCTGGACGGCGTGGTGCGCCGCGACGGCCACTTCCGCCTGCTGCGCGACAACGTGGTGATCTACACCGGCGAGATCGAGTCGCTCAAGCGCATGAAGGACGACGTCAAGGAAGTCCGCGAGGGCTTCGAGTGCGGTATCAAGCTGCGCAACTACAACGACATCCGCGAAGGCGACCAGCTCGAGATCTTCGAGATCAAGGAAATCGCGCGGACGCTGTGATCGGCTGAACCCGGAGGCTGGACATCGTGAACCATCTGAAGACCCTGTGGCGCAAGCAGCGCGGCTTCATGCTCCTCATGGGCCTGATGCTGGTGTTCCGTTCGGCCGTGGCCGACTGGAACTACGTGCCCTCGTCTTCGATGAATCCCACGCTGTGGGCCGGCGACCGCGTGGCGGTCAACAAGCTGGCCTACAGCCTGCGGGTGCCGTTCACGCTGCACCAGCTGGCCCGCTGGGCCGAGCCGCAGCGAGGCGACGTCATCACCTTCGATTCCCCGGCTGACGGGAAGAACCTCATCAAGCGCGTGGTGGGTGTCGGGGGCGACTCCGTCTCGATGCACGACAACGTGCTCCACGTCAACGGTCGTGCCGTGACGCGCACGCTCGTCACGCCGGCACGTCCGGTGCCGACCGAGATCGGCGTGTTGCAGGCGCAGGTCTGGCGCGAGCACCGCGCCAGCGGCGACATCGAAGTGGCGCAGCTGCCCGGCTACAACCGCTACACCGGCTTCGCGCCGGTGCACGTGCCCCGGGGCTACGTGATGGTGATGGGCGACAGCCGCGACAACAGCAACGATTCGCGCTTCATCGGCTTCATCGACGAGAACCGCATCACGGGGCAGGCCACGCGCGTGGTCATGTCGCACGATCCGCATGGGCTGTACCTGCCGCGCAGCGGCCGCTGGTGGCTGCCCCTGCACCTGTGAGCCAAGGCTTTCCATGCCGGCCAAGAAATCTTCCACTCCCAATCGCGGCTTTCGCGTCGCCGACCAGATCCAGCGTGATCTGACGGAGCTGATCGCGCGCGAGCTGAAGGACCCGCGGGTGGGCATGGTCACCATCCAGGCCGTGGAGGTGACGCCCGACTACGCCCACGCCAAGGTGTTCTTCAGCGTGCTGGTGGGCGACCCGCAGGAGACGCAGGACGCGCTCAACCAGGCCGCCGGCTTCCTGCGCAACCACCTGTTCAAGCGGCTGCACATCCACACCGTGCCGACGCTGCACTTCGTGTTCGACCGCACCACCGAGCGTGCGGCCGACATGAACGCCCTGATCGCCAAGGCGGTCTCCTCGCGCTCAAAGGAAGACGAGGGCTCATGACGTCGCCA
>JASGDG010000041.1:0-2868 GCA_047607325.1 Xenophilus sp.
ACGAGGCGGTGGCCGCGGCGCACAGCCCGACGGCCAACCTGGACGCCAAGGCGTTCGTGAACAGCCGCATCCCCGAGCAGTACACCAACGGCAGCCTGGCCCGGCGCCGCGCCGCCGAGCGCAGCGCCTCGCTCTGATATCCCCTTTATTCATTCAATGGAGAACATGATGACCTCTCAACGTCTTTTCGCCGCCGTCGCCCTGTCGCTCGCTGCCGCCGCCGGCGCCCACGCGGAAACCTACGAGGGCGTGCAGGCGCCCGTGGCGGCCCGCAGCCGCGCCGAAGTGCAGGCCGAGGCGGTGAAGGCGTCGGGCGCGCCGAACCAGAACGTGTCGTCCGCCTCGCTGGTGCAGGCCTCGCCGACCGCCCCGCGTGACCGCGTGCTGGTGCAGGCCGAAGCCGTCCGTGCGGCCGCCGCGCCCGACCAGAACGTGTCGTCCGGCTCGCGCGTCAACAGCCGCGTGATCTCCACCATGGAGAACCCGGCCGACGTGCGCGCCCGTGCCCAGGGCAACGCCGCCAGCAGGCTGTAACCCTACCGGCGGCCAGCCCGCAAGCCCGGCGGTGCCTTGCGCACCGGCCGGGCTTTTTCATCGCCGGGCCGCCCCAAGACGAAAAAGCATCCCCCCGGGAGACAGGGCAGACGCGAAGCGTTTGGCCGAAGGGGCCATGTCTCACACCCTGACCGTAGACTCGGGCCCTTTCGAGGGAAACCTCGCCGTCCTTCTTCCGACCGCATGCCTTCTTCCAAGCGTCACTTCATCGCCACCGCCTTCGCCGCCGCGCTCGCCTGTGCCATGCTGCCCCTGCACGTGCAGGCGGCGGCCGCCTGGCCCACCAAGCCGGTCCGCCTGCTGGTCGGCTTCCCCGCCGGCTCCACGCCCGACATCGCCGCGCGCTCCATCGCCGAGCCGCTGGCCAGGCTGCTCGGCCAGCCCGTGGTGGTGGACAACCGGCCGGGCGCCTCCGGCAACATCGCGGCCGACATCGTCGCCAAGGCCACCGACGACCACACGCTGGGCATCGTCATCAACGGCAACCTCACCTCGTCCAAGCAGCTGTATGCCAAGCTGCCCTATGACCCGGCCAGGGACTTCACCTACCTCTCGCTGATCGCCACCGCGCCGGTGGTGCTGGTGGCGCCGGCGAATCTGCCCGACGGCAAGGCCTTCTTCGAGGCCGGCCGCAAGGCCGGCGACACCTGGAACTACGGCTCGGTGGGCGTGGGTTCGGTGGCGCACCTGGGCATGGAACTGCTCAAGAGCCGCATCCCGGGCTTCAACCCGCAGCACATCCCCTACTCCGGCACGCCGCAGATGGTGACGGCCATGGTCGGCGGCCAAGTGCAGATGGGCCTGATCGCGCCCGGCGTGGCGCTGCCCCAGGTCAAGGCCGGCAAGCTGCGGGCCATCGGCCTGAGCAGCAGCGGCCGCAGCGTGCTGGCGCCCGACATCGCGCCGCTGGGCGACCTGGGCGTGCGTGACTTCGACCTGGAGGTGTGGACCGCGCTGCTCGGCCCGGCCCGCCTCTCGGCCGCCGCGCGCAGCCGCATCGGCGAGGCCGTGGAGCAGGTCATGAAGATGCCCGAGGTGCGCCAGACCCTGTTCGACCGCGGCTGGCAGCCCGTCGGCACCTCGCCCGAGGGCATGCGCCTGCGCGTGCAGGAGGAGCAGGCCATCATGACCCGGATCATCAAGGCCCGCGGCATCAAGATCCAGTGACGACGACAACGGCAACGATGCTGCACGAGCCGGCGCGCCAGCTGCCGGTCTTCGGCGACTACGACGTGGTGGTGGTCGGCGGCGGGCCCGCCGGCATCGCCGCGGCGGTGAGCGCGGCGCGCCACGGCGCGCGCACGCTGCTGGTGGAGCGCTACGGCTTTCTCGGCGGCATGGGCACCGCCGGCGGCGTGACCAACTTCGCCGGCCTGTACGGCCGGCGCGGCGGCGAGATGCAGCGGCTGGTGCGCGGCGTGGCCGACGAGCTGCTGGCGCGCATCGACGCGCTGGGCGGCCTGAACACGCCGCAGGACGGCATGGGCGGACGCATCCGCGTGCGCTCCTACGACACCTCGGCCTACAAGTGCGCCGCCGACCAGATGCTGGAGGCCGCGGGCGTCGGGCTGCTGTTCCACGCCTGGGCCGCGGCCGTGGTGATGGAGGGCGCCCGCATCGCCGCGCTGGTCGTCGAGACCAAGTCCGGCCGCCAGGCGATCCGCGCCCGCGCCTTCGTCGACGCCAGCGGCGACGCCGACGTGGCCGCCTTCGCCGGCGTGCCCTTCGAGGTCGGCGACGGCGCGGGCAGCGGCCTGTTCCCCACCACCATGTTCCGCGTCGGCCAGGTCGATGCCGCGCCGGCGCTGGAGGCGGTGGGCGAGTTCAGGGCCATCAACGACTGGATCGGGAAGGTCAAGGCCGCCAAGCCCGGCGCCTACCGCTTCGCGCGCGAGGGCGCCATCCTGCGGCCCAACATCGACCCGCGCGAATGGCGCGTCAACGTCACGCAGATCCGCAACGCCGAGGGCAAGGCGATGAACGGCGTCGACGCGCGCGAGCTGAGCGAGGGCGAACTGGAAGGGCGCCGGCAGATCGCCGAGTTCTTCCGCTTCCTCAAGGCCGAGATCCCCGGCTTTGCGCGGGCCGCCATCGTCGAGATCGCGCCGCAGGTGGGCATCCGCGAGACGCGGCGCATCCAGGGGCTGTACGCGCTGGCGGGCGAGGACATTCTCTCGTCGGCGCGTTTCGAGGACGCGATCGGCCTGAACGCCTGGCCGATGGAGCTGCACGCCGAGGGCCGCATCGACTGGGCCTTCCCGCGCGACGCGGACAACGCCTTCAACCAGCTGCCCTGGCGCATGCTGGTGCCGC
>JASGDG010000042.1:0-4534 GCA_047607325.1 Xenophilus sp.
CCCCGCCGGCCGCGCGCGCGTGGCGGCCGAGGTGGGCGCCGCCTGCCGCGGCACCGGCTTCTTCGCCGTCACCGGCCATGGCGTGCCGCCGGCGGTGGTGGACGGCGCCTTCGCCGCCAGCCGGCGCTTCTTCGCGCAGCCCGCGGCCGACAAGGCGGCGCTGGCCTATGCCTCGCTCGGCCACAACCGCGGCTACGTGGGCCTGGGCGTGGAGGCGCTGGACGAAAACAGGGGCGGCGACCGGAAGGAAGCCTTCAACCTCATCTGGACCGACGAGACCACCCGCCCGCCCAATGCCTGGCCTCCCGGGCTGCCCGGCTGGCGCGAGGCGGTGCAGGCCTACTTCGACGCGGTGTACGCGGCCGCCTGCCGCCTGCACACGGCCTTCGCGCTCGACCTGGGCCTGCCGGAGGACTTCTTCGCCGGCAAGATCGACCGGCCGCTGGCGACGCTGCGCCTGCTGCACTACCCCGCCGGCGGCGGCGCATCCGAGGGCGTGGGCGCCGGCGCGCACACCGACTACGGCAACGTCACCCTGCTCGCCACCGACGGCGTCCCGGGCCTGCAGGTGCAGGGCCGCGCGCGCGACGAGTGGATCGACGTGCCGCCGCTGCCGGGCGCCTTCGTCTGCAACATCGGCGACTGCCTGATGCGCTGGACCAACGACGTCTACCTCTCGACGCCGCACCGCGTGCTGCGGCCGGCGGCCGAGCGCTGCTCGATCGCCTTCTTCCTCGACCCGAACCCCGACGCGCTGGTCAGCGCCATCCCGGGCTGCGTGCCCGAAGGCCAGGCGCCGCGCCATGCGCCGGTCACGGCGCAGGCCTATCTCCAATCACGCTTCGACGCGACCTATCGTTGACCACCCCCAGCCTGCGCGGACTTCGTTCCGCTCCGGCAACCCCCTGCGAGGGGGCACACGCAGCGGCCCGGCAAAGCCGGTTCCGCGCGTGTTCCCGCACGGCCTGCTCCGCGGCCTTCAGAGCGGATGCTCGGTGTAGAAGCGGCCGCCATGGAACAGCAGCGGCGGTGCGCCGGGGCGGTGGGTGCAGCGCTCCACCTCGCCGACGAAGATGACGTGGTCGCCTTCCTCGTAGCGGCTGCGGTTGAAGCACTCGAAGCTGGCGACGCAGCCCTCCAGCACCGGCGCGCCGCCCAGGCCCTCGCGCCAGGCCACACCCTCCCAGCGGTCCACGCCGCGGGCGGCGAAGCGCTCGGCCAGCCCCTTCTGCTCGGCCGCGAGGATATTGATCGCGTAGTGCGAGCCGGCGGCCAGGTGCGGCATCGAGCCGGCCGCGCTCGCCAGGCTCCACAGCACCAGCGGCGGCGCCATCGAGACGGAATTGAACGAGTTGGCCGTCAGCCCCAGCAGCCGGCCGTCGGCGGTGCGCGCCGTGACGATGGTCACGCCCGTGGCGAACATGCCCAGCGCCGCGCGGAACGCGTCCGGGGAGAAGGCGGGCGGCCGGGCTTGGGTGGGGAGGGTCACGGAAGGGCGAAGGCGGGACGGACAGGAGCTGGCTGCCATTCTGACCGATGGGCCTTCGCCCTGCCGCCGCCCCGGACTCGGCTTCTCAGCCGAAGAAGGCGTAGCTGACCGCGATGGCCGCCACCACGCCCGCGGCCTCGGCCAGCAGCGCGCAGCCCACCGCGTGCCGCGCGCGCTGGATGCCCACCGCGCCGAAGTACACGGCCAGCACGTAGAAGGTGGTCTCGGTGCTGCCCTGGATGGTGGCGGCCGCCAGGGCCGGGAAGCTGTCCACGCCCTGGCTCTGCATGGTCTCGATCAGCATCGCCCGCGCCGCGCTGCCCGAGAAGGGCTTGACCAGCGCCGTCGGCAGCGCGTCGACGAAGCGCGCGTCCCAGCCCGCCCGCCCGACCAGCCAGCGGATGCCGCCCAGCGCCGCGTCCAGCGCCCCCGAGGCGCGCAGCACGCCGATCGCGCACAGCATCGCCACCAGGTAGGGCAGCAGGTTCTTCGCCACGTCGAAGCCCTCCTTCGCACCCTCGACGAAAGCCTCGTACACCGGCACGCGGCGGACCGCGCCGGCCACCAGGAAGGCGATGACGATGGAGAACAGCACCAGGCTGCCCAGCAGCGACGAGAGCGCCGCCAGCGCCGCCGCCGACAGCGAGGCCAGCAGCCACATGAAGGCCGCCAGCGCCCCGGCCGCCGGCAGCAGCCAGGCCAGCACCACCGGGTCCCGCAGCTTCAGGCGCTGCACCGCCGCCACCGCCAGCAGCGCCGCCAGCGTCGAGACCGAGGTGGCGATCAGGATCGGCAGGAACACCAGCGTCGGGTCCGCCGCGCCCTGCTGCGCGCGGTACATGAAGATGCTGACCGGCAGCAGCGTGAGCGAGGAGGCGTTGAGCACCAGGAACAGGATCTGCGCGTTGGTCGCCGCCTCCGGCGTCGGGTTCAGCGTCTGCAGTTCGCGCATCGCCTTCAGACCGATCGGCGTGGCCGCGTTGTCCAGCCCCAGCGCATTGGCCGCGAAGTTCATGGTGATCAGCCCCAGCGCCGGATGCCCGCGCGGCACCCCCGGCATCAGCCGCGCGAACAGCGGCCCCAGCAACCGCGCCAGCGCCGCCACCAGCCCGGCCCGCTCGGCGATGCGCAGGAAGCCCAGCCACAGCGTCAGCGTGCCGAACAGCAGCACCATCACCTCGACCGAGAGCTTGGCCATGGCGAACAGCGCCTCGACCATGGCCGGGAAGGCGGCAGCGTCGCCGCCCAGCAGCCAGCGGCCCAGCGCGGTGGCGGCCGCGATCAGGAAAAAGGACAGCCACAGGATATTGAGCACGTCCTTCGATTTTCGCGAGAATTCGTGGCGCGCCGCCCGGGCACGCGCCGTCAGGCCCCCTGGGGGGGATGGGTCGGGCGCAGCCCCGCACTGGGGGGCGCTCAGAAGCCCTCGTCGATCCTTGCCACCCCACCGCCTTGAATGCACAAACCTGCCTCAGCTGCGAGGTCGTCAGCGGCCGAAAAGGGACGATCGGAGGAACGATCCTGGAGACGCCCTGCTTCCATGCGCACCAGGACGTTGCGTACCCCATTCCCGGGCTGGTGATATTGGCGGCGAGGCGACATTTCTACGGCCTGGATGAGATGACCGAGGAAGAGTCTCGGGAGTTCATGCCGCTGCTGCGGCGAATCCGCCAAGCGCAGCGAAATACCCTGCGCATCGATCACGTCTACTACTTCTACAACGAGGACACCTCGCATCACTTTCATTTCTGGCTTGTGCCCAGGTACGAGTGGATGCGAGACTTTGGAAGGTCGGTTCAGTCGGTGAGGCCCGCCCTGGTTCATGCACGCGACCACATGAACACTCCCGAGAATCTGGCCGAAGTAGCCAGGTGCACAGCCTTGCTCAGAAATGCTCTTGCGGCAAAGGCGAGTTGAGGCCTAAACCGTGGCATCATCGGCTCTCGTTGTGTTGTTCAAACCGGCAGCATTGACCTTCGGCGAGTTCCTCGGCCACTGCTGCCTGACAACTCATTCAAGCCGAACCCGCTTCGCGGGGCGGCTTAATTCTGGCGTTAGGTGCTTGGTATGCCTTTGGCTCTGATTGAGGTCCGCAAAGAATGGCCTGCATCTCAAGTGCAGGCCATCATTGAGGCAGTCTATCTGGCTCAACGCGAGGCTCTGCAATTGCCCGCTCACGACAGGCAAATCCGGTATGTGGCGCACAGGCCGGAGCATTTCCATGTTCCGCCGGGAAAAACCGAAAACTACACAGTGGTTCAAATCACGATGTTTGCCGGCCGCAGCATTGAGGCAAAGCGCAGGCTCTATCTCCTTTTGGTCTCAAACCTTGGCGCGCTCGGCATCAACGCATCGGACATATTCATTGTCTTACACGAGGTTCCACTGCAAAGCTGGGGTGTTCGTGGCGGTGTGCCTGCGTCGGAAGTCAACCTAGGGTTTCAAGTCAATGTGTAGCGCGCCTGAACTCCGTGCTCCAGTCGGCGTCCTTGCTGCACCTGAGCCAGGGCGTTAGGCGTCCATGAAGCAGTTCTTGCGATTTGCAACCGTGCTCCTGGGACCTGGGATCGTGCTGTTCCTCGCAGCCGTGGGGTTCACGGCCATGAACACCTGCAACCCATACGGCGGCGGATGCGGCGGGAGGCTCCAACTCCCTGCGCTTCTCGCAGGGCTTGCGCTGCTCTGTTCATCGCTAACCCATTTGCCCGCCTGCCTGATATTCAGCAACACAGTACGCCATTTGCGTACTTGGGGGCTCTTCTGTGTGGTTGCGGTGCTTAGCCTGGGTCAGTGCGCACTGTTGCTTTTACTCGGCACCCTATTCTCACTCTCCGGAAGCTCGGGCATAAGCCAGTTGGTGGCATGGGCTTTCATCTCCACCCTTATGGCGCTAGTTGTTCTTGCCGTGGCACGTCTCTGGTCGCCTAACAATTCATACAAGCCGACCTAGCTTCGCTACGCGGCTCAATTCGAGATTAGCCGCCTTGCCCACATCATGCGTCTAGCGATCGTCACGGATATACACGGAAATCTTGCTGCCCTTGA
>JASGDG010000043.1:0-2534 GCA_047607325.1 Xenophilus sp.
GAGCTTCGGCCTGGAGGACGGCCGCAGCCTGGCCGTGCTCGGCCGCAACGGCGTGGGCAAGACCACGCTGCTGGAGACGCTGATGGGCCACACCCGCGTGACGCGCGGCGCCATCCGCTGGCGCGGGGAGAACATCACGGCCTGGCCCGCCCACCGGCGCGCCCGCGGCGGGCTGGGCTGGGTGCCGCAGGAGCGCGAGGTCTTCCCCTCCCTCACCGTGGAGGAGAACCTGCGCGTGATCGCCCGCCCCGGCCCGTGGAGCCTCGACCGGGTGTACGGCCTCTTCCCGCGCCTGCGCGAGCGCCGCGCCAACCAGGGTCACCAGCTCTCCGGCGGCGAGCAGCAGATGCTGGCCATCGGCCGCGCGCTGATGACCAACCCGGCCCTGCTGCTGCTGGACGAGCCGATGGAGGGCCTGGCGCCCATCGTGGTGGAGGAACTGGCCGCCGCCATCCGCCGCCTGTGCGAAGGCGAGGGGCTGGCCTCGATCGTGGTCGAGCAGCACCCGGTGCTGGCGCTGGAGATGACGCACCAGGCCATCGTGCTGGAGCGCGGCACCGTGGTGCACGCCGGGCCGAGCGCGGCGCTGGCGGCCGACGCGGCGCGGCTCGAAGGGCTGCTCGGCGTCGGCATCGCGCCGGACGCGGAGGCCGCCGATCCCGCACAATCGCACGCATGACCCGGCTCCCGACCTTCTGCCTGCTCGCCGCGCCGCTCGCCCTGGCCGCCTGCGGCACCGCCTACCAGGTGGTGCCCCTGCCCGACGGCAGGCTGCGCACGCCCAACGCCACCGAAACCGGCGCCTACTGCGCCGAGCGCGGCGGCCGCCCGCGGATGCTGGGCATCGCGCCGGGCAACACCGAGGTGCTGTTCGAGTGCGTCAAGGACTGAGCCGGCGGCTCAGAACCGGTACGCCCCGCCCACGCCCACTGTCCAGCCGCGCCCCGGCGCCGGCTCGAAATAGCGGGCGTTGCTCTCGTTGACGATGACCGAGCCGGCGTAGCGCCTGTCGAACAGGTTGTCCACGCGCGCGAAGGCATTGAACTCCCACGCCTCCCACTGCAGCACGTAGCCCGCGTACAGCGAGGCCACGGCATAGCCCGGCGCGCTGGCGGTGTTGAGGTCGTTGGCCTGGATGCGGCCCAGCGCGCGCAGTTCGGCCCCCGCGCGCCAGCCCTGCGGCGGCACCCAGCCGACGCTGGCGTACAGCGACTGCCGCGCGATGCCGGGGATGAGGTTGCCGGCCGCCACCAGGCTGCTGCCGCTGCAAGGGGCGGGCGAGCAGAACGCGTCGCGGTAGCGCGCATCCAGCCAGGTCAGCGCCACCTGCGTGCGCCAGTGCCCCGCCGTCTCGTGCTGCCAGCCCAGCTCGACGCCCTGGCGCCGCGTGCGGCCGGCGTTCTGGTAAGTGGTGCGGCCGCCCGAGCTGGTGGCGGTGACGATCTCGTCGCGGGTGCGGGTGTCGAACAGCGCCGCCGTCAGCAGCCCGCCCGCCATGCGCGCCTTGGCGCCCAGCTCCACGCTGTCGCTCACGGCCGGGCGCAGCGCGAGATTCAAGCCACCCGTGCCGTCGGGCCGGTACGAGAGTTCGTTGAGCGTGGGCGTCTCGAAGCCGCGCCCGGCCGACAGGTACAGCGCCAGGTCGCGCGCCGGCTGCCAGCGCAGCGAGGCGACCGGCAGGGTGCGGGCGTAGCGCACGTGGCCGCTGTCGTCGCCGTTGACGCCGACCACGTACAGGTCACGCGAGTCGAAGCGCACCTGGCTGCGCCGCACGCCGGCCTCCAGCGTCCACCGCTCGGCGATGTGCCAGCTGGCCTGCGCGTAGGGGTCGAGGCTGGCGACGCGGTTGCGCTCCAGCCGCCGCAGCGCGCCGCGCACGCCCAGCACGGGCGCGGACGCCGAGCCGGTGTAGTTCTCGTAACCGCTGCGCAGCTCCCTGAGGCTGTCGTAGCCCAGGCCCGCGCTCAGCTCGAAGGGGCGGCCGGCCAGCTCGAAAGCGCCGCTCCAGCGCAGGTCCATCCCGCCATAGTCGCGGTGCAGGTCGATCACGCCGCCGGCGTGCAGCGGGTTGAGCTGGGCCGAGACCGGGATGGCCTGGTACTGCACCGTGTCGCGCTGGCCGCCGTAGAGCATCAGGCGCAGCTGCTGGCGCGCGTCGAGCCGATGTTCCCACAGCAGGCCGGCCTGGCTCTGGCTCACGCTCTTGCGGGTGTCGTATTGCGTGGCCAGGGGCGCGGCGCGCGGAGCGGTGGCGAACTGCTGCGCCGTCAGGCCCAGCGGGTCCTGCGCGTCGATGCGCACGCGGTTGAACACCAGCGTCAGGCGGTCGCCGTTGTCCAGGGCGATGCCCAGCTTGCCGTTGGCGATGTCGCGGGTGGCGGCGCTGTGCTCGCGCCAGCCGTCGGTGTGGAAGCGGCTGGCGCTGAAGAGGTAGTCCACCCGGCCCTGCGAGCCGCTGGCCTCCAGCCCCTGGCGCCAGGTGCCGGAACTGCCGCCGGCCACCGTGTACGCCAGCCGCGGCGGCCCCTCGCCGC
>JASGDG010000044.1:0-6142 GCA_047607325.1 Xenophilus sp.
CCCAGCGCCTCACCCGCGCGCTGCGCGGCGCCCTGCACGGCGCGCTGCGGCGCCTCGCGGCCGGGCAGATCCTGCTGGCCACCGTCGGCGCCACCGCGCCCTTCGCCGGCCTGCTGGGCACCGTGTGGGGCATCCACCTCGCGCTGGCCACCATCGCCACGCAGACCGGCGGCTTCACCATCGACAGGGTGGCGGGCCCGGTGGGCGAGGCGCTGGTGATGACGGCCTTCGGCCTGGCGGTGGCGATCCCGGCCGTGCTGGCCTACAACGTCTTCGGCCGCGTCATCGGCCGCATCGAGGCGGAGCTGGAAGGCTTCGCGCACGACCTGCTGGCGGTGTTCGCGCCCGCCGAGCCGGCGCCGCCGCCGCCCGCGCGGCCGATGCCCGCGGCCACCACCGCCTGACCGTCATGGCCTTCGGCCGCAGCGCCCTCGGAAGCGCCGCCGCCCGCGGCGGCCAGAAGCCGCTGTCGGACATCAACGTCACGCCGCTGGTGGACGTGATGCTGGTGCTGCTGGTGATCTTCATCATCACCGCGCCGCTGATGGCCAGCAGCATCAAGCTGGACCTGCCGCGCACCGACGCCGGCCAGCCCAGCGACACGCCGCGCTTCGTGAGCCTGGTGGTGAACGCGGCGGGCGAGGTCTTCCTGGACGGGCAGCGCATCGCCGGCGACGACGAGCTGGCGGCGAAGCTGCAGGCCGCCGCCGGGCGCAGCCGCGACACCGAGGTGCAGCTGCGCGCCGACCGCAGCGTGCCCTACGGCAAGGTGGTGGCGCTGATGGGCATCGCCAACCAGGCGGGGCTGAGCCGCATCGGCTTCGTCACCGAGGCGCCGCCGGAAGGCGAAGGCGCTTCCGGCATGCGCTGACACAGCCCTTGCCCGTGCACGCCTTCCCGGCACCCTTCCCGGCCTGACGGCGCCCGCATGCCCCGGCCGTCTCCGCCCGCCCCCATCGCCATCGTCGGCGCCATGCAGGAGGAACTCGCCGCGCTGCTGGCGGCGATGCCGGACGAACGGCCGGTGCGCGCCGCCGGGCGCGCGTTCTGGCTCGGGCACCTGGAAGGGCAACCGGTGGTGGCCGTGCTCTCGCGCATCGGCAAGGTGGCGGCAGCCACCACGGCCGCGGTGCTGCTGGAACGCTTCGGCGCGCGGGCGGTGCTGTTCACGGGCGTGGCGGGCGGGCTGGCGCCGCAGGTGCGGGTGGGCGACGTGGTGATCGCCACCGATCTGCTGCAGCACGACATGGATGCCTCGCCGCTGTTCCCTCGGCACGAGGTGCCGCTGTACGGCCGCTCGCGCTTCGCGGCCGACGCGATGCTGGCCGATGCGCTGGCGGCGGCGGCCGGCGAGGCGTTGCGCGATCCGGGCGCACTGACGGGCGCGCGGGCCGTGGCGGACTTCGGCCTCGCCGCGCCGCGCGTGCATCGCGGGCTGGTCGTCAGCGGCGACCGCTTCGTCGCCACCGCGGTCGAAAGCGAGCGCCTGCGCGCCGCACTGCCCGAGGCGCTGGCGGTGGAAATGGAGGGCGCCGCCATGGCCCAGGTCTGCCACGACTACGGCGTGCCCTTCGCGGCGGTGCGCACCGTGTCCGACCGCGCGGACGATGCGGCGCATGCCGATTTCAGCCGCTTCGTGGCGGCCGTCGCCAGCCGCTACGGCGAGGCGGTGGTGCGCGGCGCGCTGCAGCGGCTGCCGCCCGGCTGAGCGCCGGTCGGCCGCTCACACGGGCTGGCAACCCAGGCGAGAACAAGGCGCGCAGCCGCGTCAGCCCGCATGCCCGGCCGTGCCTCTGCGCAGCCCGCGCCCCGCCTCGGCCGCGATCTCGTAGCTGCGCAGGCGCGCGGCGTGGTCGTGGATGCCGCCGGCGACGATGATCTCGTCCACGGCGGTGCGGTCGGCGAAGGCCTGCAGCCGCTCGCGCACGGTGTCGAGCGTGCCGATGGCGGCGCAGGACAGCACCGAGTCGAGCAGCGCGTTCTCGGCCGGGCCGATGCGCTCGCGGTAGCCCGCCACCGGCGGCGGCAGGGGCCCGGGCCGGCCGCTGCGCAGGTTGACGAAGGACTGCTGCCACGAACTGGCGATCAGGTGCGCGCCCGCCTCGTCGTCGGCCGCGAAGACGTTGAAGCCCGCCATCGCATACGGCTGCGCGAGCTGCGGCGAAGGCTGGAAGCTGCCGCGGTAGATCCGCAGGGCCTGCTCCAGCATCTGCGGCGCGAAGTGCGAGGCGAAGGCGAAGGGCAGCCCCAGGTGCGCGGCCAGCTGCGCGCCGAACAGGCTGCTGCCGAGGATCCACACCGGCACCTCGCTGCCGCGGCCCGGCACCGCCAGCACGCGCTGGCGCGGCGCGCGGCTCATGAAGTCCATCAGCTCGACCACGTCCTGCGGGAAGCGTTCGGCGCTCTCGTGCAGGTCGCGCCGCAGGGCGCGGGCGGTGGCGCCGTCGGAGCCGGGTGCACGGCCCAGACCGAGGTCGATGCGGCCCGGATAGAGCGCGGCCAGCGTGCCGTACTGCTCGGCGATGACCAGCGGCGAGTGGTTGGGCAGCATCACGCCGCCGGCGCCGATGCGGATGCTGGAGGTGCCGGCGCCGATGTAGGCCAGCAGGGTGGAGGTGGCGGCGCTGGCGATGCCGGGCATGCCGTGGTGCTCGGCCAGCCAGTAGCGCCGGAAGCCCAGCTTCTCCCCATGCCGGGCCAGCGAGAGCGAGTTGCGAAAGGACTGGCCCTCGTCGCCGTCGTGGCGGATGGGCGAGAGGTCGAGGATGGACAGGGGCAGGTCGGGCGCGCAGGACATGGGCGCATCTTCGCGCGAACGGCTGCGCCGCGCAGGAACCGGCCTTTGCGCAGCACGGCCGCGCGCCAGGAGCGCCGTGCCTACACTGCATGAATGCATGACGCCCGCCACACCCCCCAGCAGTTCGACCTTCACCGGCCCATCGGCGTCTTCGACGCCGGCATCGGAAGCTACGGCATCGTCCAGGTGATCCGGCGCCACCATCCCCGGCAGGACATCCTCTACTTCGCGGACCGGGCCAGCTTCCCCTACGGCGCGAAATCGCGGCCGGCGCTGGCGGCCTGCGTCGGCGCCGCCATCGGCACGCTGGCGCGCTTCGGCGCGGCCGCCGTCGTCCTCGCGTCGAACGCCCCCTCGGTGATGGTGCTGGACGACATCGCGGCAGCGCAGCCCGTCCCCGTGCTCGGCGTCTACCCCCCGGTCGCCCAGGCCCTGGCGACCTCGCGCTCCGGCGTCGTGGCGGTGCTGGGCGTGCAGTCGCTCGTGCAAAGCCGCGAGATCCGGGACCACGTCGAGCGCGAGGGCGGCGGCCGGGCCGTGGCGCTGGTCAACGCCTCCGCGCTGGTGCAGCGGGTGGAGGACGGCTCGTTCCTGTCGGACCCGGCGGGCACGCAAGGCGCGGTCGATGCCTTCGTCGCCCGGCTCAGGCGCGAGCTGCCCGGCCTGGACACCTGCACGCTCTCATCCACCCATCTGCCCTGGCTCGCCCCGTTTTTCCACGCGGCCGCGCCGGACATCACCTTCCTGGACCCGGCCGAGGCACTCATCGCTCGCCTGCAGCCGCACGCGAGCGCGGGCCGCGGTGCCACGGTCTGCCTCGCGACCGAAACCCCGGAATTTCCGCTCGCCGACCTGCGGCGCATGTTCGGCCTGCTCGCGGTGGACATCGAGCCGCACCTGATCCCCTCCTGAACGCCCGGCCGTCTCCCTTCAGGGCCGCTCGGCGCGCACGGCGGCGGCGATGGCCTGCACGCGCGCGTCGGCCAGCCATCGGTCGGCCGGCAGCGCCAGGCGGCGGCGCCAGTTGGGGTGCTCGTCCACGGTGCCGGGCACGTTGGCCTGGGCCTGCTGGGCCAGCAGGTCCTCGGCCTGCACCATCATCAGCCGGGCCGGCGCGCGCGCCAGGTACGCGTGGATGGCCGCCGCCGTCGCCGTGCCGAGCGTGCCTTCGCCCAGCGCGCGGGCGGCGCCTTCCAGGCCCTGCAGCCCTTCCTCGTCCAGCGCGGCCATGAGCTGCACCCGCTCGGCCGCGCGCTCGTGCAGCTGCTGCCAGCCGGCGTGCGCGTTGGGCAGCAGCCCCAGCCGCACGCGGGTGTGCAGGTCGGCGCCGGCCCACCAGCCCTGCAGGGTGGCCAGGTCGTGGGTGCCGATGGCGGCCAGCGCGTCCTGCGGGTACTCGCCCGGGCGCTTGAAGCCGCCGCCGTGGCGCTCGAAGTACAGCAGCCGGTACGACAGCAGCCTGAAGCGCGCCAGCAGCGCGCGGGTGGCGTCGGCCACGGTGCCCAGGTCCTCGCCGATCACCACGCAGCCGTGGCGCTGGCTTTCGAGCGCGACGATGGACAGCATCTCCTCGGCCGGGTAGTGGACGTAGGCGCCCTCGGCCGGCGTGGCGCCGGGCGGCATGCAGAACAGGCGCGTCAGGCCCATCACGTGGTCGATGCGCAGCGCGCCGGCGCCGCGCATGCAGGCGCGCAGGCTGTCGATGAAGAGGCGGTAGCCGCTCTCGCGCAGCCGCTCGGGCGCCAGCGGCGGCAGGCCCCAGTCCTGCCCCAGCGGGCCCAGCGCGTCCGGCGGCGCGCCCACGCTGGCCTGCGCGGCGAGCACGGCGCGCGCGCTCCAGGCGTCGGCGCCGTGGCGGTCCACCGAGACGGCCAGGTCCTGGTACAGGCCGATGCGCAGGCCGGCCTCGCGGCAGCGCGCGGCGACGGCCTGCAGCTGTTCGTCGGCCACCCATTGCAGCCAGGCGTAGAACGCGACCTGCGGCGCCTGCGTCCGCGCGAATCCGGCCACGGCGGGCGAGTCCGGGTCGTGGTACTCGGGCGGCCAGGCGGGCCAGCCCCAGGCGGCGGCATCCTGCCGGCGGAAGTGTGCGTACAGCGCATCGAACAGCGCCTGCCGCTGCAGGGCCTCGCCGCGCGCGGCGCGGAAGGCGGCGAAGGCCTCGGCGCGGCCGGCGTCGGCGCCCTCGCTGAAGTGGCGGTGCAGCAGCGCCAGCACCTCCAGCTTGGCCGCCGCCACGCCGGGGTGATTGACGAACTCGCTGGCGCGCAGCGCGGCCAGCCGCTGCTGGAAGGCCGGCTCGGCCACATGGCGGCGCGCCGCCTCGCAGGCGGCGAACTCGGGCAGCGCCTCGACATCGATGTAGAGCGCGTTCAGGTGCCGGCGCGAGGACGGGCTGTAGGGGCTGCACTGGCCGGGGTCGTCCAGGAACAGCGCGTGCAGCGGGTTCAGCCCGATGGCCTGCGCGCCGAGCTGCGCCGCCACCGGCACCAGCGCCGCCAGGTCGCTGAAGTCGCCCATGCCCCATTGCCGGTCCGAGCGCAGCGCGTAGAGCTGCACGGCGATGCCCCAGCTGCGCTCGCCCTCGGGCGGCAGGTGGCAATGCTCGGGCGCGGCGATCAGCAGCAGGTGCCCGGGCTCGCCTTCCAGCGTCAGCCGGTGGTAGCCGGGGGGCAGTTCGGCGGCCAGGGGGTGCAGGCGCTCGATGCGCTCCACGCCATCGACGGGGCGGCGGCCCTGCTCGGCACCCTCATGGGGCACCAGCCGGCCGCTGCCGAGCAGGCGGCCGTCCTCGCCCTGCAGCGTCCAGCCGCGCGGCGGCGCGTCGTGCGGCCAGCGCACCCGCAGCGCAAAGCCGCCGGCGCCCGCCGCGACCACCTGCACCGGCGGCAATGCGCGGCGCCAGGCGGCGTCCTCTCGCTGCTCGATCTCGTGGTGCCAGGCGCCGCCGTCCCCGGGCGCGTGGTCGCCCCAGCCGAGCTGGTGCAGCAGCGCGGCGAGCCGGGCCGGCGGCACCTCGATGTGGTGGCCGAAGACGTCGTGGTAGTCCCGCGCCACGCCGGCGCGCGCGCAGGCGTGCAGCAGCGCCTCATGCATGGCGGGCACCCTTCCCGCTGCGGCGGGAAGGAGAAGAGGGGGGCCGGGCGTCTGCGCGGGGGGTCACGGGAGCGGTGCGGTTGCAAGCGGCATGCCGTAGTGTGCGCCCTGGCGGCCGGCGTCAGATGGGCGGCGGCGGATCGACCGGCCGACGCGGGATCAACGGCTCGGAGGGCGGGCGGCGTGGCACGGGCGGGGGCTCGGCCTCGCGGGGCGCCCCGGATGCGGGCCCGGGCACGGGCACGGGCG
>JASGDG010000045.1:0-2716 GCA_047607325.1 Xenophilus sp.
CCCTGGCCGCCCTCACCGCGGCGGCCGTCGCCGCGCCGGGCGACAGCGCCGGCAAGCCGGTGCGCGGCGGCCAGTTGGTGGTGGCGCTGCGGTCCGAGCCGGTGCAGCTCAATCCGCTGGTCGACCAGGGCTCCGGCGCGCACTCGGTGCGGCCGGTGGTGGACTCGCTGGTGTGGGACAACGGCGACGGCAGCTACGACCCGTGGCTGGCCGAGCGCTGGGAGGTGTCGCCGGACGCCTCCCGCTACGTCTTCCACCTGCGCCGGGACGTGAAGTTCCACGACGGCACGCCGCTGAACGCCGCGGCGGTGAAGGCCAATTTCGACTACGTCGCCAACCCGGCCAACAAGTCCACCGGCTCCACCGCCAAGCTCAAGCCGCAGGCGAGGGTGATCGACGAGTACACGGTGGAGGTGAAGCTGGCCGCGCCGGAGTCGAGCTTCCTGACGCTGATCGCGGCGCCGTACTTCGGCATCCTGTCGAAGGAGCAGTTGGAGAAGGATCCCAAGTCGCTGGCCGGCAAGCTCATCGGCACCGGCCCCTTCAAGTTCGACCGCTGGGTCAAGGGCCAGAGCCTGACCTACGTGCGCAACGACGACTACCACTGGGCGCCGCCGAAATTCCACCGCGGCGCCGCCTACGTGGACAGCGTGAAGTACGTCTTCCTGCCGGAGGACCAGACCCGCTACAACGCCCTGCTGACGAAGGAGGCGCACGTGGTGGACTACGTCCCGCCGGAGCACGCCAAGGAGGTCAAGGCCAGCAAGGACTACCAGAGCGAGGAGTTCCTGCTGCCCGGCGTGGGCTTCACCCTGCATCTGAACACGCGCCGTCCGCCCTTCGACCAGAAGGAGGTGCGCCTGGCGCTGCTGCACGGGCTGAACCGCCAGGAGATCGCGGACAGCAGCAGCTTCGGCGCCTACCCGGTGCAGGAGTACCTGGCCGTCACCACGCCCGACTTCGACAAGAACCTGAAGAACAAGATCACCTACGACCCGAAGCGCGCCGCCGAGCTGCTGGACGCGGCCGGCTGGAAGGAGCGCGACGCCCAGGGCTACCGCGTCAAGGACGGCAAGCGCCTGTCGACCTTCTCGCCCTACGCCGACAACGACCAGCTGGCGCAGCGCACGCTGGAGCAGGTGCAGATCGACGCCCGCAAGCTGGGCGTCGAGATCCAGCTGCAGCCGGTCACCGACCTGCCGCAGCGCCTGTACAACGGCAACTACGGCATCCTCGGCTCCTTCCAGTCGGAGGCCACCGGCATGCAGCTGTGGCGCCTGTACGGCAGCGACAACATCAGCGACGGCTCCACCGTGGGCTCCAACGCTTCGTTCCTGAGCATCCCCGAGTTGGACGCGGTGCTGGCCAAGGCGCGCGCCGCGGGCAAGTCGGCCGACCGCGCCAAGTACTACGCCGAGGCGCAGGAGATCCTGCCGAACTACGCGCCCTCGGTGCCGCTGTACTCCCGCGCCCGCCTGGTGGCGATCCAGAAGAACGTGCACGGCGTGGCCTGGGACAAGGCATGGCCGCAGCCATACCTGTTCGACGCCTGGATCGCCAGGTAGCGTTGCTGCGGGAGTGCCGATGAGTGACTCGCGCGTCGCGCGCCTGACGCGGCGGCTCGCCCTGGCGGCGCTTACTGTGCTGGGCGCCGCCACTGCCGCCTTCTTCGCACTGCGCCTGGTGCCGGTCGATCCGGCCTTCGTCATCGCCGGGGCGGGCCAGGACGCGGTGGCCATCACCCGCGAGGTGCTCGACGCGATCCGCGCCGAATACCACCTCGACCGCCCGCTGCCCGTGCAGTACCTCCTGTACCTGGGCCGCCTGCTGCACGGGGATCTCGGCACCTCCTACGTGCAGGAGCAGCCGGTGGTCCAGCTCGTCGCCGAGCAGGCGCTGCCCACCCTGGCCCTGGCCGGGCTGGCCAGCCTGTTCGCGGTGCTGCTGTCGGCCGGGGCGGCGCTGCTCACGGCCGGCCGCCGCGCCGCCAGCGCGCTGGCCGGCGCGGTGGAGCTGGTGCTGGCCTCCACGCCGGTGTTCTGGATCGGCTTTCTGCTCATGCTGGCGCTGTCCGTCCACTGGCGGCTGTTCCCGCTGCTCGACGACGGCGGGCTGCGCACCCTGGTGCTGCCGGCGCTGACCATCGCGCTGCCCACCGCCGCGCCGCTGGCGCAGGTGCTGCGGCGTGCGCTCGACGAGGTGCTGGAGCAGCCCTTCATCCTCACCGCGCGCTCGCGCGGCCTGTCGCTGGCGGCGGTGAAGCTGCGGCATGCGCTGCGGCACGCCGCGATCCCCTGGCTGACCATGCTGGGCTTTTCCTTCGGCGCGCTGCTCGGCGGCGCCGCCATCACCGAGACGCTGTTCGGCCGGCCCGGGCTGGGCCGCCTGCTGGTCAACGCCGTGACGCGGCAGGACATGCCGCTGGTGCTCGGCCTGGTCATCGTCGGCACCGTCGCCTTCGTCGCCGTGAACACGCTGATCGACGTCGCCTACATCCTGGTCGACCACCGTCTCAGGACGGAGGAGGGCCGGTGAGCACTTCCCTCGCGGAGGGGCCGGCCGCGCTGCCCGGCCGCCGCTGGCGCTGGCCCCTGCCGGGCGAGCTGGCGGCCGCGCTGAGCCTGGCGGTGGTGCTGCTGTTCATCGCGGCGGCGGTGCAGCCCGCGTGGCTGGCGCCGGGCGATCCGCTGGCGGCCGACCGCGCGGCGGTGCTGAG
>JASGDG010000046.1:0-3887 GCA_047607325.1 Xenophilus sp.
CGATCTGCACCAGCGCGCCGATGGCGATGATGCTGGAGATGGCGTTGGTCACGCTCATCAGCGGCGTGTGCAGCGCGGGCGTGACGTTCCACACCACCATGTAGCCGATGAAGCAGGCCAGCACGAAGACCGTGAAGTGGCCGAGGAAGGCCGCCGGCGCGAAGGCGCCGATCAGCCAGAACAGCGCGGCCGCGGCGGCGAAGAGGACGGTCAGCGCCTTGGCGGACATGGGCGCGCCGGCGCCATGGCCGTGGCCCGATTTCTTCTCGGCCGCGGGCGCGGCCGCCTTCGGCGCCGGCGGCGGCGCGGCCTGCTTGAGCGGCGGTGCCGGCCAGGTGATGGCGCCGTCCTTGACCACCGTGAGGCCGCGGATCGCGTCGTCCTCCATGTTGACCACGGCATGGCCGTCCTTGGCCTTGCACAGCTCCTCGGTCAGGCGCAGCAGGTTGGTCGCGTACAGCGTGGACGACTGCCTGGCCAGGCGCGAGGCGAGGTCGGTGTAGCCGATGAGGGTGACGCCGTGGCGCACCACCGCCTCGCCGGGCACCGTCAGCTCGCAGTTGCCGCCCTGCTCGGCCGCCATGTCCACGATCACGCTGCCCGGCCGCATCGACTGCACCATCCCGGCGGTGATGAGCTTGGGCGCCGGCTTGCCGGGGATCAGCGCGGTGGTGATGATGATGTCCGCGTCCTGGGCCTGCTGCGCGTACATGGCGCGCTGCGCGGCCTGGAAGCCTTCGCTCATCACCTTGGCGTAGCCGCCGCCGCCCGAGCCTTCTTCCTCGTAGTCCACCTTGACGAACTCGCCGCCCAGGGACTTGACCTGGTCGGCCACCTCGGCGCGCGTGTCGTTGGCGCGCACGATGGCGCCCAGGTTGGCCGCCGTGCCGATGGCCGCGAGGCCCGCCACGCCGGCGCCCGCGATGAACACCTTGGCCGGCGGCACCTTGCCCGCGGCCGTGATCTGGCCGTTGAAGAAGCGGCCGAAGGCGTTGGCCGCCTCGATCACGGCGCGGTAGCCGCTGACGCCGGCCATGGAGGTGAGGGCGTCCATCTTCTGCGCGCGCGAGAGCGTGCGCGGCAGGCAGTCGATGGCCAGCACCGTGGCCTGCTTGTCCGCGAGCTGCTGCATCAGCCCGGGGTTCTGCGCCGGCCAGATGAAGTCGATGAGCGTGCCGCCCTCGCGCATCAGCGCCACCTCCTCGGGGCTGGGCGGGCGCACCTTGAACACGATGTCGGACGCGGCCCAGAGGGCGGGCGCGTCCTCGATGATCTCGGCCCCGGCGGCGCGGTAGGCGTCATCGCCGAAGTTGGCGGCCTCGCCGGCACCGGCCTGCACCGCCACCTGGAAGCCGAGCTTGATCAGCTTCTCGGCGACCTCGGGCACCGTGGCCACGCGCTTTTCGCCGGGGAAGGTCTCCCGGGGGACGCCGATGCGCTGCACGGGGGAGGGGGGGCTGCTGGGCATGGAGTGTCTCCTCGCGGATGGGGTTTGTTCGCGGAGCGGACTCAGGAGGCGTGGAGGTGGGGGCGGACACCGGGGGGTGGATTCACACCGCCCAGGTCGCCCGCGTGACGGCCGCACGGGCCTCGCCCGCTGTCGTCCCGGCGGGTACGCCCAGCTGCATGGCAATCTCCTCGTCCGCTCCCTTGCCGGAACCGTGGCGGCCGAGCTTACATGAAGATGACGGCGGCGCAGTCCGGCTTGCCCCGCGGGACCCTAGACTGCGCCCCACGGGCCGGCGGCTTCGTGAGCGTGGCGCGCGCCGAGGGGCCGGGCATTCCGCCGCAGCCGCCGTCCCGGCTGGCCGCCTTCCCATCGACCTGAAGTGAACGACCGCATGAATTCCGCCACCCGCCGCCGCTGGAAGCCCAACGTCACCGTCGCCGCGCTGATCGAGCGCGACGGCCGCTTCCTGCTGGTGGAAGAGCACACGGGGCGCGGCCTGAGGCTCAACACCCCCGCCGGCCACCTGGAGCCCGGCGAATCACCGGCCGAAGGCTGCGCGCGCGAGGCGCTGGAAGAGACGGCGCACCATTTCATCCCCACCGCGCTGGTGGGCGTGTACATGGCACGCACCCGGCGCAGCACGCCCGGCGACGAGGGCCAGACCGACATCACCTACCTGCGCTTCGCCTTCGCCGGCGACCTCGGCGCCTTCGAGCCCGGCCGCCCGCTGGACGAAGGCATCGTGCGCACGGTCTGGATGACGCCGGAGGAGATCCGCGCCAGCGCCGGGCGCCACCGCAGCCCGCTGCTGCTGCGCTGCGTGGAGGACCACCTGGCCGGCCGGCGCCACCCGCTGGACCTGTTCCACGTCGATCCGTCGGTCAGCGCGCCTCGACCGGCGTAGCGGCCGCGATCACGCCGCCGCCCAGGCAGACCTCGCCGTCGTACAGCACCGCGGACTGGCCGGGCGTCACCGCCCATTGCGGCTGCGGGAAATCCAGGCGGAAGGCGTGCGCGCCGCCGGCCGCCAGCGTGCCGGGCGCATCGGCCTGGCGGTAGCGCGTCTTGGTGCCGTAGCGGCCGGGTGCGGGCGGCGCGCCGGCCACCCAGCTCGCATCGCCGGCCTCCAGCGCGCGCGACAGCAGCCACGGGTGGTCGTGTCCCTGCACCACCCACAGCGTGTTCTTCTCCATGTCCTTGCGCGCCACGAACCACGGCGCGTGCTCGCCGCCGCCGCGCTGCGCGCCCTTCTCCTTCACGCCGCCGATGCCCAGCCCCTGGCGCTGGCCCAGGGTGTAGAAGGACAGGCCGTGGTGCTGGCCCAGCACGCGGCCGCGCTCGTCCCGGATCGGCCCCGGGGCCTTGCTGATGTAGCGGTTGAGGAACTCGCGGAAGGGCCGCTCGCCGATGAAGCAGATGCCGGTCGAATCCTTCTTGGCGGCCACCGGCAGGCCGATCTCGGCGGCGATGCGGCGCACCTCGGTCTTGTGCAGCTCGCCCACCGGGAACAGCGCCTTGCCCAGCTGCGCCTGGTTCAGGCGGTGCAGGAAGTAGCTCTGGTCCTTGGCCGGGTCCAGGCCCTTGAGCAGTTCGTGCAGGCCGGTCGCGGGGTTGAAGCGCACGCGGGCATAGTGCCCCGTGGCGATCATCGAAGCGCCCAGGCGCATCGCATGGTCGAGGAAGGCCTTGAACTTGATCTCGGCGTTGCACAGCACGTCCGGGTTCGGCGTGCGGCCGGCCTGGTACTCGCGCAGGAACTCGGCGAAGACGCGGTCCCTGTAGTCGGCTGCGAAGTTCACGTGCTCGATCTCGATGCCCAGCACGTCCGCCACGCTGGCGGCGTCGACGAAGTCGGCGTTGGACGAGCAGTACTCGCTGTCGTCGTCGTCCTCCCAGTTCTTCATGAAGATGCCGACGACCTCGTGCCCCTGCTGCTTCAGCAGGTGCGCGGTGACGGCGGAATCCACGCCGCCCGAGAGGCCGACGACGATGCGGTGCTTGGGACTCATAAGGCCCCCGATTGTCCCCGCTCGCGCTGCGCCGTGCCGGCGCGGGGCGAAGCTGAAGGCCGCGGAGCAGGCCGGGCGGGAACACCCACGGAACCGGCTCTGCCGGGCCGCCGGGGGCTTACTTCAACCAGCCGCGCTTGCGGAAATACAGCATCGGGCCCACCGCGCTGGCCACCATCAGCAGCAGCACGTACGGGTAGCCCAGGCTCCACTCCAGCTCCGGCATGAACTTGAAGTTCATGCCGTAGATGCTGGCGATCAGCGTCGGCGGCAGCAGCGCCACGCTGGCCACCGAGAAGATCTTGATGATCTTGTTCTGGTTGATGTTGATGAAGCCGACCGTGGCGTCCATCAGGAAGTTGATCTTGTCGAACAGGAACGCGGTGTGCGAGTCGAGCGAGTCGATGTCGCGCAGGATCTGCCGCGCC
>JASGDG010000047.1:0-15134 GCA_047607325.1 Xenophilus sp.
TCCAGCTTGTGCGTGTAGTCGGCGAACAGCACCAGCGCCGCCAGGCCGGCCGAGCCGATGGCGTAGCCCTTGGTGACGGCCTTGGTGGTGTTGCCCACCGCGTCCAGCGGATCGGTGATGTCGCGCACGGCAGGAGGCAGCTCGCTCATCTCGGCGATGCCGCCGGCGTTGTCGGTGATGGGGCCGTAGGCGTCCAGCGCCACCACGATACCGGCCATCGACAGCATGGCGGTGGCGGCGACCGCGATGCCGTACAGGCCCGCGAGCGCGTATGACGCGATGATGGCGATGCACACGAAGATCACCGGCCAGGCGGTGGAGCGCATCGACACGCCCAGGCCCGCGATGATGTTGGTGCCGTGGCCGGTGGTGGAGGCCTGCGCGACGTGCTGCACCGGCTGGTACTGCGTGCCGGTGTAGTACTCGGTGATCCACACCAGCGCCGCGGTGAGCGCCAGGCCGACGAAGCAGGCGCCGAACAGGCGCGTCTGGCTGCCGGCCTCGCGCACCGCGTTGTCGGGCATCAGCCACGCGGTCACGAACCAGAAGGCGATCAGCGACAGGAGGCCTGCGATCGCCAGGCCCTTGTACAGCGCCGGCATCACGTTCTTCATGCCGGGCGGGGCCTTGACGAAGAAGCAGCCGATGATCGACGCGATGATCGACACGCCGCCCAGCGCCAGCGGGTAGAGCACGGCGTTGACCGGCGCGGCCGTCACCATCAGCGTGCCCAGCACCATGGTGGCGATCAGCGTGACGGCGTAGGTTTCGAACAGGTCGGCCGCCATGCCGGCGCAGTCGCCCACGTTGTCGCCCACGTTGTCGGCGATCACGGCGGGGTTGCGCGGGTCGTCCTCGGGGATGCCGGCCTCCACCTTGCCCACCAGGTCGGCGCCCACGTCGGCGCCCTTGGTGAAGATGCCGCCGCCCAGCCGCGCGAAGATGGAGATCAGCGAGGAGCCGAAGGCGAAGCCGATCAGCGGGTTGAGCGCCGCGGGCGAGGCGGCGGCCGTGCCGCCCAGGAACCCGTAGAAGCCTGCCACCCCCAGCAGGCCCAGCCCCACCACCAGCAGCCCGGTGATGGCGCCGCCGCGGAAGGCGACCTGGAGCGCCGGCCCGATGCCCTGCGTGGCCGCCTGCGCCGTGCGCACGTTGGCGCGCACCGAGACGTTCATGCCGATGAAGCCGCAGGCGCCCGAGAGCACCGCGCCCACCACGAAGCCGGCGGCCGTGCGCAGGTCGAGGAACAGCCCGATCAGCACCGCCAGCACGAGGCCGACGATGGCGATGGTGGTGTACTGCTTGGCCAGGTAGGCCGAGGCCCCGGCCTGGATGGCGGCCGCGATTTCCTGCATGCGGGCGCTGCCCGCGTCTTGCGAAAGAATCCAGCGGCGCGCCCAGACGCCGTAGGCCACGGCCACCAGGCCGCAGACGATGGCGAGGACGAGGGGGGTGTTGCCGGTCATGCGATGGGTCTCCTCGTTGCTTGCACAGTGACAAAACGGAGACGCCAGCACCCGGCCCGGTGTGCAACGCGATGGGCCGATGCTGCCGCCGCGTTGCTTCCTCGGGCCCCTTCGCGCAAGAGGGAGGGGGCCGATTGGCCAACGTGATGAATTTACCGTCAAAGGCGCACGTGCGTGCAGGGCCCGTGTGGCGTGCTCGCTAAACTCCGGGTTTGTCCCCATGGGGGACGCCCGCTCCTTCCAACCAAAGACAACACACCATGTCCTTCGACAAAGTTTCCCCCGGCAAGAAAGTCCCTGAGGAGTTCAACGTGGTCATCGAGATTCCGATGAACGCGGATCCGATCAAGTACGAGGTGGACAAGGAGTCGGGCGCGATCTTCGTCGACCGCTTCATGACCACCGCCATGTACTATCCGGCCAACTACGGCTACGTGCCGCAGACGCTGTCGGGCGACGGCGACCCGGTGGACGTGCTGGTCATCACCCCGTACCCGCTGCTGCCGGGCGTGGTCGTGACCTGCCGCGCGCTGGGCATCCTGAAGATGGAGGACGAGGCCGGCGTGGACGGCAAGGTGCTGGCGGTGCCCACCGACAAGATCCTGCCCATCTACAGCCACTGGAAGAAGGTCGACGACGTGAACCCGATGCGCCTGAAGGCCATCAGCCACTTCTTCGAGCACTACAAGGACCTGGAGGCCGGCAAGTGGGTCAAGGTGATCGGCTGGGAGGGCCTGGAGTCCGCTCACAAGGAGATCACCGACGGCGTCGCTGCCTACAAGAAGTAGGGCGCGCGCGGTCCTGGCGCCGCGCCGCAGCCCGCGTTTCAGGCACCCTGGTCGCGGCGCCGATGCTCATTCCGGCGCGATGCCGGCTCGATGCGCCAGTGCAAGGTAGCGTGCGATTTCGCCTTCCATCTGCACGCGGAAGGCGGCGGCACCGACGAATGCCGGTTCCATCCCTTGCGTTTTCAACTGGGCTTGCAGGGCAGGATCGGCCATCGTGGCCGCCAGGTCGCGGCCCAGGCGCTCGATGATCGGGGCCGGCGTGCGCGCTGGGGCGGCGAAGCCGTACCATGCGTCGAAGGTGGCGTCGGGTAGTTTCTGCTCTGCCAGGGTCTTCACCTGCGGCAGCAGACTGGAGCGGGTGGCACCCACGATGCCCAGCGCGCGCAGTCTTCCGGCCCTGATGTGCGGCGCCACGGCGGCCACGGTGTCGATGCCCATCTCGATCTCGCCGCCGATCACGGCCAGTGTGCTTTGAGCGCTGCCCCTGTACGGCACGTCCTGTAGTTTCACGCCCGCGGCCAGCGCGAACAGCTCGCCTGCCAGATGCGGGCCGGAGCCGGCTCCGAAGGTGGCGTAGCGAATGCCCTTCGGCTGTGCCTTGGCTGCGGCGGCCAGTTGATCGACCGTCTGCCATGGTGCTCCGGCTGCCACCACCAGGACCAGCGGGGTGCGCGCCACGATGGCGAGGGGGGTGAAGTCGCGCACCGGGTCGTAAGGCAGCTTCGCGCGCAGCGCCGGGTTGACGCTGTAGCTCGTCGAACCCGAGAGCAGCAGCGTGTAGCCGTCCGGCGCAGCCTTGGCCGCCGCGTCGGTCCCGATGATGGTGGAGGCGCCGGGCTTGTTGTCGATCACCACCGGCTGGCCGAGGCGGTCGGACAGTTTTTGACCCAGGGCGCGGGCCACGATGTCGGTGCCGCCGCCGGGCGGGAAGGGCACGACCACGCGGACCGGCCGGGTGGGCCAGGCCTCGCTGGCGTACGTCGGGCTCAGGGGATACAGGGCTGCCGCGCCCAGGAGGCTGTGCAGAAAATGGCGCTTGTTCATCGGAGGTGCTCCAAGAGGTCGGTGGTTGTCGATCGGGGGCGCAGCGCACCCGCCTGCCATGGCGCATCGGGTTCGCCCAGATCCCAGTACAGCCCGGCCATCACCTGCAGGCCTTCTCGCGCGAGCGGCGCCAGCAGGTGTTCGTTGGGGGCGTGCTGCGCGCAGGCCGGGTAGGAGTGCGGAACCCATAGCGTGGGCAGGCCCAGCAGCCGGGCGAAGACGTCATTGGGCAGTGAGCCGGCCAAGTTGGGGAGCAGGTCGGGCTGCTGACCGCTGCTGGCCTGAATGGACTGCAGTGCCCATCCCACCCAGGGGTTGTCCAGGTCCAGCCGCGTGGCGGCGCCGGCGAGGGTCACCTCCACCTCCACCGCTGTGAAGCCGCGTGCATCCAGGTGCTCGCGCACGATGCGCGACAGCTCCCGCCATGGTGTGCCCACCACAAAGCGCAATTGGCAGTGCGCCACCGCCTGGGGCGGAATGGCGTTGACCGGCCGCTGCGGCTGGCCGGCGCCCAGTGCCAGCACCTCGAGCGTGTTCCAGCCCATCAGCCGCTCGGCTGGCGTCAGGCCGGGTTCGCCCCAGTCGGGATGGAGCTCGGGGTCGCCTGCGGCCCCGCCGATCGTGAGGCCGGCGAGTGCCTCCCGCAGGGCATCGGTCAGCGGCGGAGGGCGCAGCGCTTCGACGAGGATGCGGCCGCGCGCGTCCACCAGCGTGGCGAGGGCGTGGCTCAGTACGGTGGCCGGGTTGCTCAGAACGCCGCCCCAGTTGCCCGAGTGATAGCCACGCTCGCGCGCTGCGAGGCGCAGCGTGAAGTTGACCGCACCGCGCGAGCCCAGGAACAGCGTCGGCCGCTGCGCGCGCACGCGCGGCCCGTCGCTGGCGATGAAGAGGTCGGCGGCCAGCGCCTCGCGGCGCTGCTCGCACACCGCTTCCAGGCCGGGAGAGGCTGCCTCCTCGCCCATCTCCATCAGCCAGGTGACGTTGTAGCCCAGCCGGCCGCCGCGTGCCTGCAGCACGGCCTCCAGCGCACTCAGCGCGATGCTGTGCTGCCCCTTGTTGTCGGCCGTGCCGCGGCCGTACCAGCACTCGCCTTCGGCGACGAGCTGCCAGGGCGAGAGGCCTTCGCGCCACTGCGCATCCTGCCCGCTCACCACGTCGCCGTGGCCGTAGCTCAGCACGGTCGGCAGCGCGGGATCTTCCACGCGGCGTGCGATCAGGAAGGGGCCGCCGCGGGTCACGGGGTTGGGCACGATCTCGTAGGCGAAGCCCAGCGATGCCAGGCGTGGGGCCAGTTCATCCCGCAGGTAGGCATCCAGCGCCGGCGGCACGGTGCCGGTGTCGCTCTCGGTGCGCAGGGCGACGCGGCGCGCGAGGTCGGCGAAGAGGCGGCCGTCGTCGAAACAGGCGGCCGCCAGGGTGAGGGCATCGTGTCGGTGCATGGCAATCCTTTCGCTCGGGGATGAAGCAAGTGGAAAGCCAGGAAGGTATTGCCAGCGCTATCGTTTTGGCACACTGGCATTGCCTTGAAAGCAATGCCGAAGGACCCTGCCGATGTCCCCTCCGCTCCTCAGCCTGTCCATGCGCTACTTCCTGGAGGTGGCTCAAGCCGGTTCCGTCAACCAGGCCGCCGCCCGCCTGTTCGTGGCTGCCTCCGCCGTCAGCCGCCAGATTGCCCGGCTGGAGGACGGCCTGGGGGCGCCGCTGTTCGAGCGGCAACGCTCCGGCATGACCCTCACCGCCGCCGGGCAGCGGCTCGCCGGCCACTTGCGCAATGCCGTACTCGACGCAGACCAGGTGATGGCCGAGGTGCGCCAGAAGGCCGGGCAGGCGGCCGGCCGCGTGCGGGTGTGCTGCACCGAAGGTTTCGCGGGCGCCTTTCTGCCTGCGCAGGTGCGCGAATTCCAGGCGGCGCAGCCGGCCGCCGCCATCGAACTGCACGTGGGGGCGCCGGACGAGGTGAGCCAGCGGCTGCTGCGCGGCGAATCGGACATTGGCCTGAAGTACGTGGTGGCGCCGGAGCCCGGTTTGCGCGTGGTGCACGCCGCGCCCGCGCCGGTGCTGGCGGTGATGCGGCCGGCGCATCCCCTGGCGCGGCGACGCACACTGCCGCTGGCCGACGTGGTGCAGCACCCGCTTCTGGTGGGCAGTCCGGGGGTGACGGCACGCCAGCTCCTCGACTTGGCCTGCAGCACGCAGGGCCTGCGGTATCGCCCGCTGTTCACGAGCAATTTCTCGTCGGTGATGCTGCCGCTGCTGCGGCCGTCGGACGTTCTGCTGTCCGGGCTGCTGACGGTGGCGCATCTGATCGAGGCGGGGGAAGTGGTGGCTCGGCCTTTCGAGGAGCCGGTGCTGCAGGAGCGCCGCCTGCAGGTGCTGGCGCTGGAAGGCCGCACCTTGTCGGAGCCGGTGCAGTCCTTCGCCGGCCGGTTGATCACGGCAGCGGGGACCGTGGGAAAGCGCCGGCTCGGGCGGGCACAGCGCTGAGGGGCTGCGCTAGCGTCCCGGCGGCTTGAAAGGGCTGCGCTCCTCCAAGTGGTCCATGTAGTGCTCGATGCCTGTGCCCTCGCGCTCCAGGAAGCGCTCCACGGCGTTCGCGAACGCCGGATGCGCCAGCCAGTGGGCGCTGGTGGTCTTCACCGGCATCAGGGCGCGCGCCATCTTGTGCTCGCCCTGTGCGCCGCCTTCGAAGCGCCGCACGCCGTGGGCGATGCACCATTCGATGGGCTGGTAGTAGCAGGCTTCGAAGTGCAGGCAATCCACGCGTTCCAGTGCGCCCCAGTAGCGGCCGTAGGCGACGGCGCCGCCGCCGTCCCCGCCTTGCAGCGCGACCAGGCTGGCGGCGATGGCGCGGCCTTCGCGCTCGGCGGTGAACAGCAGCCACGCCTCGGGCATCTGCGCCGCCTGGCGGCGGAAGAAATCGCGCGTCAGGTAGGGCGGGTTGCCATGCTCCCGGTAGGTGCGGGCGTAGCAGCGGTAAAAGAATTCCCAGTCCGCCCCGGAGATGTCCGCACCGCGCGCCCAGCGGAAGCCCACGCCGGCCTCGCGCACCTTGCGGCGCTCCTGGCGGATCTTCTTGCGCTTGTCCTGCGACAGCGCAGCCAGGAAAGCGCCGAAGTCGGCGTACCTGTCGTTCTTCCAGTGGAACTGCACCGTGTGGCGCAGTTTCAGGCCGGAGGCCTCGCAGGCGGCGATGTCCTCGTCGTCGCCGAAGAGCAGGTGCAGCGACGACAGCGCCATCTGCCGGCACCACCGCACCAGGCTTTCCACCAGCAGCGCGCGGTGCTGCGCGTCGACGGCCAGCAGCCGCGTGCCGGGCACGGGCGTGAAAGGCACCGCGCACACGGCCTTGGGGTAGTAGGCCAGGCCATGCTCCTCGTAGGCGCTGGCCCAGGCCCAGTCGAAGACGTACTCGCCGTAGGAGTGGCTCTTGACGTAGAGCGGGCAGGCTGCGGTCAGCGCCTCGCCCCGCCACAGGGTGGCGAAGGCCGGCGCCCAGCCCGTCTCGGGCGTGGCGCTGCCGCTGGCGTGCAGCGCGGCCAGGTAGGCGTGGCGCATGAAGGGGCTGGGCTGCGCCTGGCGGGCGAGCAGGGTGTCCCAGGCGGCCGCATCGATCTGCGCCGGATCGGTGTGGATGCGCAGGACCGGCTCGCCGGTCATCATGCCGCTCCGGCGCGGCGAGCACCCAGGCGCTCGGCGATCCAGATGCCGCCCAGCACCAGCGCCAGCGCGACGGCGTGGTAGAGCGACAGCGGCTCGCCCAGCACCTGCACCGCCAGCAGCGGCCCGAACACCGGCGTCAGGTTCAGGAACACGCTCGCGCGCGTGGCCCCGATCAGGCCCACCGCCTGGATGAAGGTGATCTGCGAGATGAAGGAAGGAAAGAGCCCGACGAACAGCATCAATGCCCAGCCCTTGGGCGTCGGCGCGAAGAAGTGGCCGGTGGCGATCTCGGCCGCCAGCAGCGGCAGCGAGGCCAGCGCGGCCACGCCCGCCACCGCGGCGAAGAACACGATCGGCGGCACGGCAGGCCGCCAGCGCAGGCCCAGCATGTAGCCGGCGTAGAGCAGCGACGCGGCCACCATCCACACGTCGCCGACGTTGAAGGCCAGCCCGGTGAGCACCGCCAGCTGCCCGCGCGAGGCGATCACCACGATGCCCGCCAGCGTCACCAGCACGCCCAGCAGTTGCAGCGGCGTGACGCGCAGGTGCAGGAAGAGCATGCAGCCCAGCAGCACCAGCACCGGAATGGTGCCCTGGATGATGGCGATGTTGATGGCCGTGGTGTGGTGCGCGGCGGCGTAGAACAGGGCGTTGAAGGCGGTGAAGCCGCTGACGCCCATGGCCGTGAGATAGCGCCAGCGCGGCCGCAGCGCCGGCCAGTGCGCCGCCACCTGCCGCCGCGTGGTGAACCACAGGGCCGCGCAGCAGATGCCCCAGCGCGCGGTGGTCAGCATCATGGGCGAGATCTCGCCCACGGCCAGCCGCGCCGCGACGGCGTTGCAGCCCCAGACGAGGGTGGTGAAGACCAGCAGCAACCCGGCCCGGCCGTTGAACCAGTGCAGGAGCGCCCCGAGAGGCGCGGTCGGTGTGGATGCGCGCATGAAAGCCGCCGAGCGTACCAGCGGCTGGCGCGGCGCGTGGTCTGCGGGATTTGGCGTTAACCTATCGGCAGTCTCATCGAATCAACCGACCCGAAAGAGTTTGCAGCCCATGAAGCAGATCACCGCCATCGTCAAACCCTTCAAGCTCGACGACGTGCGCGAGGCGCTGGCCCAGGTCGGCGTCTCGGGCCTGACCGTCACCGAGGTCAAGGGCTTCGGCCGCCAGAAGGGCCACACCGAGCTGTACCGCGGCGCGGAATACGTGGTCGACTTCCTGCCCAAGATGAAGATCGAGGTGGTGGTGGGCACCGCCGACGTCGACCGCTGCGTGGAGGCGATCGTCTCCGCCGCCCGCACCGGCAAGATCGGCGACGGCAAGATCTTCGTGACCGCCGTCGAGCGCATCGTGCGCATCCGCACCGGCGAAGAGAACGAAGGCGCCATATAAAAGCCTGCCTCCAGCCTGCGTGGACTTCGTTTCGCTTGGGCAACTCGCCGCGGGGGCCCGCCTGCGGGTCGGCAGTGCCCGTTCCGCGGCTTGAGATGGGAGGCGGAGGAGCTCAGAGCACTTGCGACAGCTGGTTGCCGCGCGGGTGGCGGGCGGCCTCGGCGCGCAGGGCGTCCAGCAGGGCTTCGGGCTCGGTGCCTGTGCGCACCAGATCCATCTGCCACTCGCCCATGAAGCCGGCGCGCATGCTGCCGGCGAGGAAGGCCATCAGGCCCTTGTAGTAGCCCGCTACGTCGAGGATGCCCACCGGCTTGTCGTGATAGCCGAGTTGGCGCCAGGTCCAGATCTCGAACAGTTCCTCGAAGGTGCCGATGCCGCCGGGCAGCGCCACGAAGGCGTCGGCGCGTTCGCCCATCATGGCCTTGCGCTCGTGCATGGTGTCGACCACGTGCAGTTCATCGCACAGCGGGTTGGCCAGTTCCTTGTCCACCAGGGCCTTGGGGATGATGCCCACCACGCGGGCGCCGGCTGTCCGGGCCGCTTCGGCGACGGTGCCCATCAGGCCCGTGCGTCCGCCGCCGTAGACCAGCTGGCCGCGCTGGCGGCCGATCCAGGCACCCACGGCATGGGCGGCGTTGGCGAAGGCCGCTTCTGTGCCGGTGCGCGAGCCGCAGTAGACGCAGACGGAAAAGGAGGGGGTCGGCAAGGGGGTCAACATGAGGTTGCAGAGGTTCAGGCGAAGCGCTGCCACAGTGCCGCCAGCCAGATTCCGCCCGCCAGCAGCGCGGCCAGGAACACGGCCGCGCTGCCCATGTCCTTGGCGCGCTTGGACAGATCGTGCCACTCCGGGCCGATGCGGTCGATGGCGGCTTCCACCGCGGTGTTCAGCAGTTCGACGATCATGAGCAGGAGCACGCTGCCGGCGAGCAGCGCGACTTCCGGCCAGCTTCGGCCGACCCGGAAGGCCAGCGGCACCAGGATGATCGCCAGCAGTGCTTCCATGCGGAAGGCGGGCTCGCCCCAGCCGGCGCGCAGGCCGTTGAGGGAGTAGCCGGCGGCGTACCACAGGCGGTCCAGGCCGCGGCGGGATTTCTGGGGATTGACGATCATGGGCTTGACGGGCGCAGGGGTGCTCATCGGCGGTTTCCCTCGCTGGGCACCAGCCGGGTGCCCGCCCATGCGTCGTGCCAGAACTGGCGCTGCGGGTGGAAGCGCGCCAGCACGGCCCATACGGCGATCCAGCCGATCATCAGCACCGCCTGCTGGCCGGCCGACAGCGCCATGTCCGAGGCCCAGATGCCGGCCAGCGGCGGCAGGAACCATACCCACGAGAACAGGTAGCGCCGCAGCGCGCGCTGCTGCGTCAGCGGCCGGCCCTGCCCATCGACGACGCGGATGTGCCAGGTCTTCATCGCCAGGGTCTGGCCGCACGACCAGAACCAGGTGAAATAGATCCCGATGACGACGAACAGGAAGGCCTGCTGGCCGTGCCGGTTCTGCAGTCCGCTGCGCGTCTGGGTGAGCGTGCTGAAAAGATAGTCTGCGACGAAGACCACGGCGAACATCAGCATGCCCTCGTACAGCCAGCAGGCCATCCGGCGCCACAGGCCCGGCGCCATCAGGTCGGGCGCGGCGGCGGGCAGGTCTTGTCGGGAAGCGTCGGGCGGCGACGTGCGCGGGAACATGCCCGCATTCTCGTGCAAGGGCGCGGGTCACCGGACGGGCGTGCCGGCCGCGCTGGCCGCCGGTGGCGCCGGCGAGGCCGCTTCGGCCGTGGCGGGCATGGGCGCCAGCAGCGGGCCGGACGTCGCCGGCGGATCGAGCTGGATGCGGGGCGCGCTGCGCGGATGGGCGATCGCCCCGGCCGGCACGGGCGCCAGCTTGCGCACCGGCACCGGACGGACCGGCATCGCCGCGCTGGCGGGCAGCGTTGCCGCGCTTTCGGCCAGCCGGTGCCGTTCCTCCACGCTGAGGGCCTGGTAGGCCTGCCACTTGGCCTTGCGCTCGTCGGGCGGCGCCAGCCGCTTGACCTCGGCGAAATTCAGGCGTGCCTGCGCCCGCTGCCGCGCGCTGAGCGTGCTCCACTCGGTCATGCGGCTGTGCAGCGTGGCCTGCTCGGCCGGGCTCATCCTCGTGAAGTTGACCGACAGGGCCAGCCATTTGCGTTTGTGGGCCTCGCCCAGGCCGTTCCAGAGCTTGGCGAGGGGGCGCAGCGCGGCCTGCTGGCTCGTGGTCAGCTCGCTCCACTGCGGCCGCGCGCTGCGCGCCGCCTTCGGGCTGGAGGCCTTGGCTGCGCCCGGGGGCTGCTCGGCCAGCGCCGGTCCCGCGCCGAGCGCGGCCAGCCAGGCCGCCACCAGGACGGCGCGCAGCAGGGCAGGCGACGCGTGGCGATTCATCCGGACGGGCGTCAATGGGATGTCAATGGGGGGCGTCGGCCTCGCGCTTGAGGAATTGCGTGAAGCCTGGGTCGGTGTAGGCGGTCGGGGGCAGGTCGTCGGTGAGCAGGGCGGCATCGATGTCGGCCACCTCGTTGGTGCGCTGCGTGTCCTGCCAGGCGGAGATGGCCACCAGCCCGGCGGCCAGCACCACCAGAGGCAGCGCCGCGGCCAGCCGGTTGAGCCACTGGCCCCGGCCGAGGATGGCGGCCCCGCCGGACGTGCCGGCCAGCATCGCGGCCGGGCGTGCCGGCGCCACCTTGCGGTGCGCCAGCGCCTGCATGCGCGAGGCACGCAGGCGTTCCGTGACCTCGTGCCCCAGATCGGCCTGACCCGAGGACAGGCGGGCGGCCACGGCGCGGCCGAAGCGCTCCTCCAGAGCGTCGGAAGAAGGGGAAGAAGTCAGGTTCATAGCTGGATTCCCTTGGCCTTGAGTGCCTTGCCCAGGGCATGGACGGCGCGCGAGCAATGCGTCTTGACGCTGCCTTCGGAGCAGCCCATGGCGGCGGCCGTCTCGGAGACGTCCATGTCCTCCCAGTAACGCAACAGGAAAGCCTCGCGTTGACGGGCCGGCAGGGCGGCGATCTCGGCCTCGATGGCATGAAAGATCTGTGCCCGGCGCGTCGTGTCCTCCGCACTTTCCGTCTCGCGGGTGTCCACTTCGGTGCTGAGGTTTTCCAGCAGGTCGAAGTCGACATTGCCCTCGTCGCCGGCGCCCTCGAAGTCGCTCAGGTTCGAAAACAGGGCGCGCCGCGTCTTCTGGCGCCGGAACCAGTCCAGGGTGCAGTTGGACAGGATGCGCTGGAACAGCATGGGCAATTCGGCCGCCGGCTTGTCGCCGTAGTGCTCGGCCAGCTTCATCATGCTGTCCTGCACGATGTCCAGCGCCGCTTCCTCGTCGCGCACGTGGTAGACGCTGCGCTTGAAGGCCCGCCTTTCCACGCTTTTCAGGAAATCGGAAAGTTCTTGTTCAGTGGCCAAGCGGAACGAGGGCGCGGGCGAGAGGGGTGGGGAGGCGCCAACGTGACCGGCGCTTTTCGCGTGAATTATGGCATCCGGCGTCCGGAAGCCGGCCGCAGTGCCATAATCCAAGGCTTCGCTCAAATGGCAAACGGGTCACTGCCCGGCGGAACATCCTTGCCGCCCATGGTTTTGGCCTCAAGTCCCGACGCGGTCCCACAAGGGCTGGCAAGGGGCACCCAAGGTTTTTCGTTCCCGAAAACTCGAAAGGTTGATCTGAACATGGAAATCTCCAAGGCCGAACTCGCGTCCGCCGCCGCTGCCTCCTCGGGCATGGGCGATCAGGCACAGGAACTCATGGGCTCCGAGGTGCTGGTCAAGGCCCTGCAGGCCGAAGGCGTCAAGTACATCTGGGGCTATCCCGGCGGCGCCGTCCTCTACATCTACGACGCGCTCTACAAGCAGGACGGCATCCAGCACGTGCTGGTGCGCCACGAGCAGGCGGCGGTGCACGCGGCCGACGGCTATGCCCGTGCCACCGGCGGCGTCGGCGTGGCGCTGGTCACCTCCGGCCCCGGCCTGACCAACGCGGTCACCGGCATCGCCACGGCCTACATGGACTCGATCCCCATGGTGATCATCTCCGGCCAGGTGCCCACGCCCGCGATCGGGCAGGACGCCTTCCAGGAGTGCGACACCGTCGGCATCACGCGCCCCATCGTCAAGCACAACTTCCTCGTCAAGGACGCGAAGGACATCGCGCTGACGATGAAGAAGGCCTTCCACATCGCGCGCAGCGGCCGGCCCGGCCCGGTGGTGGTGGACATCCCCAAGGACGTCTCCTTCAAGAAGACCACCTACGGCGGCTATCCCGACAGGGTCGAGATGCGCTCGTACAACCCGGTGCGCAAGGGCCACGGCGGCCAGATCCGCAAGGCGCTGCAACTGCTGCTCAACGCCAAGCGCCCCTACATCTACACCGGCGGCGGCGTGCTGCTGGGCAATGCCTGCGGCGAGCTTCGCACGCTGGTCGACCTGCTGGGCTACCCGGTCACGAACACGCTGATGGGCCTGGGGGCCTATCCGGCGAGCTCGCCCCGGTTCCTCGGCATGCTGGGCATGCACGGCACCTGGGAGGCCAACAACGCGATGCAGCACTGCGACGTGCTGCTGGCCGTGGGGGCGCGCTTCGACGACCGCGTGATCGGCAATCCCAAGCACTTCGCGCAGAACGAGCGCAAGATCATCCACGTCGACATCGACCCGTCCTCCATCTCCAAGCGGGTGAAGGTGGACGTGCCGATCGTGGGCGACGTCAAGGACGTGCTGACCGAGCTGATCTCGATGGTGCGCGAGAGCAGCGCCAAGCCCGACGCGGCCGCGCTGGCCGAATGGTGGAAGACCATCGAGGGCTGGCGCAGCCGCGACTGCCTGAAGTACGACCGTGGCAACAAGGAGGTCATCAAGCCGCAGCACGTCGTCGAGACGCTGTGGAACATGACCAAGGACACCGAGACCTACATCTGCTCCGACGTCGGCCAGCACCAGATGTGGGCCGCGCAGTACTACCGCTTCGACGAGCCGCGCCGCTGGATCAACTCCGGGGGCCTGGGCACCATGGGCGTGGGCATTCCCTACGCCATGGGCGTCAAGCTGGCCAAGCCCGACGCCGAGGTGTTCACCATCACCGGTGAAGGCTCGGTGCAGATGTGCATCCAGGAACTGTCGACCTGCCTGCAGTACAACACGCCGATCAAGATCTGCTCGCTGAACAACCGCTATCTGGGCATGGTGCGCCAGTGGCAGGAGATCGAGTACTCCGGCCGCTACAGCCACAGCTACATGGACGCGCTGCCCAACTTCGTGAAGCTGGCCGAGGCCTACGGCCACGTCGGCATGCTGATCGAGCGGCCCGAGGACGTGGAGCCGGCGCTGCGCGAGGCGCGCAAGCTCAAGGACCGTACGGTGTTCATGGATTTCCGCACCGACCCCACCGAGAACGTGTTCCCGATGGTGCAGGCCGGCAAGGGCATCACCGAGATGCTGCTGGGCAGCGAGGATCTGTAAACGGACGACAAGCCGGCCTGCTGCGCAGGCGCGGCTCCTTCTTCGACGAATCTATTGCTCGCCGAGCCTGCGCATTACCGTGCGCAGGGGAGGGCGGCGAAAAGAGGAATCAATCCACATGAAACACATCATCGCCGTGCTGCTGGAAAACGAACCCGGCGCACTTTCCCGCGTGGTGGGCCTGTTCTCGGCCCGCGGCTACAACATCGAATCGCTGACCGTGGCGCCGACCGAGGACGCGAGCCTGTCGCGCATGACCATCCAGACGGCCGGCTCCGACGACGTGATCGAGCAGATCACCAAGCACCTGAACCGCCTGATCGAGGTGGTGAAGGTGGTCGACCTCACCGAAGGCGCCTACACCGAGCGCGAACTCATGATGGTGAAGGTGCGCGCCGTGGGCAAGGAGCGCGAGGAGATGAAGCGCATGGCCGACATCTTCCGCGGCCGCATCATCGACGTGACGGACAAGAGCTACACCATCGAGCTCACCGGCGACCACGGCAAGAACGACGCCTTCCTCGACGCCATCGACCGCAGCGCCATCCTCGAGACGGTGCGCACCGGCCCGAGCGGCATCGGACGCGGCGAGCGCATCCTGCGCGTGTAGGCTGCCCTGAAACATTCAACCACCACCAACGAAACCCGAACACGGAGATCACCATGAAGGTTTTTTACGACAAGGACTGCGACCTGAGCCTCATCAAGGGCAAGACCGTCGCCATCATCGGCTACGGCTCGCAGGGCCATGCGCACGCGCAGAACCTGAACGACAGCGGCGTGAAGGTCGTGGTCGGCCTGCGCAAGGGCGGCGCCTCCTGGCCCAAGGTCGAGAAGGCCGGCCTGAAGGTAGCGGAGGTGGCCGAGGCGGTGAAGCAGGCCGACGTCGTGATGATCCTGCTGCCCGACGAGCAGATCGCCAGCGTCTACAAGAACGACGTGGCGCCGAACATCAAGGAAGGCGCCTCCCTGGTCTTCGCGCACGGCTTCAACGTGCACTACGGCTTCGTGCAGCCGCGCGCCGACCTGGACGTGTGGATGGTCGCGCCCAAGGCGCCCGGCCACACCGTGCGCAGCACCTACGCCCAGGGCGGCGGCGTGCCGCACCTGGTGGCCGTGCACCAGGACAAGACCGGCAAGGCGCGCGACCTGGCCCTGTCCTACGCCATGGCCAACGGCGGCGGCAAGGCCGGCATCATCGAGACCAACTTCCGCGAGGAAACCGAGACAGACCTGTTCGGCGAACAGGCCGTGCTGTGCGGCGGCACCGTCGAACTGATCAAGGCCGGCTTCGAAACGCTGGTGGAAGCCGGCTACGCGCCCGA
>JASGDG010000048.1:0-4839 GCA_047607325.1 Xenophilus sp.
CCTCGCGCACCTGCACGTAGGCGATGGCGGCGGCGGCCGCCAGCGCGGCAGCCGCCAGCACGACCAGCAGCGCCAGGGTGCCGGTGCCCAGGCCGGTCTGCCCCGACAGCTCGGTCTGCAGCGCCCCCAGCGCGGTGCGCAGCGGCTCGCTGTCGGCCAGGATGGTCGACTGCGCCTCGCGCGCGGCCACCAGGCCCTGCAGGTTGCCCAGGATGGCGCCGGCCTGCGTGCGGGTCTGCTCGTAGGCCTTGAGGATCTCGTCGAGCTGCTCGCGCGTCTGCGCGTCGCGCGTGCCGGGCAGGCGCTGCTGCTCGCTGCCGTCGAGCAGGCCGCGCGCGATGTCCTGGAAGCTGTTGAGGTCCTTGCCCAGCAGGAACACCGCGTCGGGGCTCACGCCCTCCACGGTCAGGAACTCGTTGGCCGACTTGCCGATGCGCTGCGTCAGCATCACCAGCTGGCCGGCGGCCGAGACCTCCGGCACCGTGGCGTTCTGCTGCATCTTCAGCGAGGCGACGGTCTCGGCCATTTCCAGCAGGTCGGAGGACTGGCGGTTGATGGCGCGCAGCGCCGCGCCCACCTGCGTGAGGATCTGCTTCTGGGCCAGCACCACCTTCACGCTGCGCTCGGCGCGCTCGACCAGGGGCGTGATCTTCGCCATCTGCCCGTCGTACTGCGCGCCGACGCGCGCCAGGCCCAGGGCGTCGTCGCCACCGGCCAGGCCGTGCACCTGGCGCACCAGGTCGTCGGCGCTGTCCTTGACTTCGTCGAAGGCGGCCGGCGTGCCCACCAGCGCCTGCGACACGGACTTCGCCAGCCGCTGGGACTGCATCAGCGACTGGCCGGTGGCGGCCACCTGCTGGGCCACGCGGTTGGCGCGCAGGATGGCGAGACCGGCCAGCAGCAGCAGCGCCAGCACCAGCACGGCCAGCACGATCGACAACAGGCGCTGCTGGCGCGCCGGGTCGGCGGCCAGCAGGGCGGGCGCGGCAGGAGACCCGCCCGCGCCCTCCACGGCCGCCTCGGCCTCGTCGCGGCTGGGCTTGAGCTCCACCCGACCGTCGAAGGGCACCGGCGCCGATGCAGGCGCGGCGGCGAGCGCTTCGCGCGGGATGGACTCGGCCTTCTCCTCGGGCGGCTGCAGCGTCTCGACATTGTCAAAAGCCAGTGCGGCAGCATCGTCGTCCGCGGCCAGGGCCTGCTCGCGGGCAGGCAGCAACTTCTTGAACTTGTCGGCGATCGAGTTCACGGTCGGTCCTTCAACGGGAAAGCGGCGCCCGCAGGCTCAGGCGCCAATGCTCAGGAATTCGGGCAGCTGCGCCAGGGCGGCCAGCTGGATCTCCCGCCAGCGCCGCCCGGCGCCGTCGATGTACACCTCGCCCTGCCATCCGGGCGAGCCCTCGGGGGGCGGTTCGCAGGCCGCGAAGGCCTCCACGCCGCGCAGGCCGGCCAGGCGGTCCACCAGCAGGGCGCAGTTCACCTCCAGCGCCTCGTTCAGCGCCACCAGCCGCGACTGCGCGCGGGCCACGTCGGCCACCGGCACGGCGGCCTGCCCGCCGGCGAAGGCCGACAGCTGCACCACGCCGTAGAGGCCGCCGCGCAGATTGGCCACGCCGAGGAACCACGGCAGGGTGTAGGGCACCGCCTGCGGCAGCGTCCAGGGAAAGATCTCGCCCGCCTGGCCCAGCGGCAGCAGGTAGCCGGCCTCGCCGGCCTCGACGGCCAGCCACGAGGCGGAGACGCCCGCCGTGCGGGCCGTCTGCAGGCGGTCCGCCAGGCGGGCCTGGAATTCGCGGAGCGCTTCGCGGGCGGCCATGTCCGTGGAAACGGGGCGCTCAGTTCAGGGCGCGGATCTTCGCCAGCAGCTCGGCGGGCTCCACCGGCTTGACGATGTAGTCGCGCGCGCCCTGGCGCATGCCCCACACGCGGTCGGTCTCCTGGTTCTTGCTGGTGCACAGGATGATCGGCACCTGGGCGAACTGCGGGTTGCGCGCCAGCGCACGGGTGAACTGGAAGCCGTTCTGCCCCGGCATCACCACGTCCATCAGGATCAGGTCGGGCTTGTCGGCCTCCAGACGGCGCATGGCGTCGTCGGCGTTCTCGGCGGTCTGCACGGCAAAGCCGTTCTTCTGGAGCAGGTCGGACAGGAACACCAGTTCCGTCTTGGAATCGTCGACGACGAGGACTTTGCGAATGGGCATTTAGGCTTCCTGTGGCGCAGCGCCGAACTGCTGCACGGCCTGCAGCAGCTGTTCCTTGGTGAAGGGTTTGGTGAGGTAGTCCTGCGAGCCGACCATGCGGCCGCGCGCCTTGTCGAACACGCCGTCCTTGGAGGACAGCATCACCACCGGCACGTGGGTGAAGTGCGCGTTGCGCTTGATGATGGCGCAGGTCTGGTAGCCGTCCAGCCGGGGCATCAGGATGTCGCAGAAGATCAGCTGCGGCTTGTGGTCGTTGACCTTGGACAGTGCGTCGTAGCCGTCCTCGGCCAGCAGCACTTCGTGGCCGCCCTGCTTGAGGAAGATCTCGGCGCTGCGCCGAATCGTGTTGCTGTCGTCGATGACCAGCACCTTGTAACCGGATCCGCTCGTGCTCATCGGCACCCGCTCCTCGTTGAACATACCCCTGGACCCGGCGCGCCGGCGGGACGCGCCACACACCCGCCCGGCCTTGTGCGATCCTCGAGGGTCAGATCTCGACCATCTCGAAGTCCTCCTTGCGGGCGCCGCACTCGGGGCAGGTCCAGTTCATGGGCACCTGCTCCCACGGCGTGCCGGGCGCAATACCATCCTCCGGCCAGCCCGCCGCTTCGTCGTAGATCCACCCGCAAATCAGGCACATCCAGGTTTTCGTGTTCATCGCAGCTTACGAGCCTTGTACATAGAATGCAACGATTGTATCTAGACGTCTCCGATTTTCCCGTGAAAGACGTCTCACATACGCCACCTGCCGGCGGCCTTCCAGAGTCAATGAATACGTACTTACTACCATCGGAAGGCCCGGCAGAACCCACCCATGGTAACCAGCCGGAGGCCGCCGACCGTGACGCGGCCGGAGAGGACGACGGCCGTCCGCCCTGCGTGCTGGTGTTCAACGCCAGCGACCCGAGCGGGGCCGGCGGGCTGGGCGGCGATGCCCTGGCGATCGCGTCGGTGGGCGCTCACATGCTCGGCGTGGTGACGGGAGTGTTCGCCCGCGACACGGCCGAGGTCTTCGACCACTTCCCGCTGGACGACGAGCAGGTGGCCGAGCAGGCCCGCGCCATCCTGGAAGACGTGCAGGTGCAGGTGATCAAGGTCGGCTTCGGCGGCAGCCCGGACAACCTGGGCCGCATCGCGGAAGCCGCCTCGGACCACCCGGACGTGCCGGTGGTGGCCTACATGCCCCACCTGTCCTGGTGGAGCGACGAGGAGATCGAGAGCTACCTGGACGCCTTCGCCGAGCTGGTGCTGCCGCAGACCGCCGTGCTGGTGGGCAACCACAGCACGCTCTGGCGCTGGCTGCTGCCCGACTGGAGCGGCGACCGGCCGCCGCTGGCGCGCGACATCGCCAAGGCGGCGGGGGAGCACGGCGTCTCGTACACGCTGGTGACGGGCCAGGTGCGCACCGACGGCGTCATCGAGAACACGCTGGCCTCCCCCCAGGCCGTCATCGCGACGGAGAAATACGAGCGGCTGGAGGCGGTGTTCAGCGGCGCCGGCGAGACACTGTCGGCCGCGCTGGCCGCCCTGCTGGCCACCGGCACCGACCTCGCCGCCGCGACCGCCGAGGCATTGGCCTACATGGACCGCTGCCTGGACGCGGGCTTCCGGCCCGGCATGGGCCACGTGCTGCCGGACCGCCTGTTCTGGGCCCAGCCCGAAGCCGAGAGCGACGAGGACGAGGAGGCCGCGCCTTCCGACTTCGCCCTGCCGCCGCACGAAACCCGGCATTGACCGCCATGACCACCGACACCAACGAACAGCTCTTCGACCGCGCCCGCGCCGTCATCCCCGGCGGGGTGAACTCGCCGGTGCGCGCCTTCCGCGCCGTGGGCGGCACGCCGCGCTTCATCGCCCGCGCGCAAGGCCCCTACATGTGGGACGCCGCCGGCACCCGCTACATCGACTACATCGGCTCCTGGGGGCCGATGATCCTGGGCCACGGCCACCCGGCGGTGGTCGAGGCGGTGCAGCGCGCGGTGACGGAAGGCCTGTCCTTCGGCGCACCGACCGAGCGCGAGATCGAGCTGGCCGAGGCGATCCTGGCGCTGATGCCCTCGATGGAGATGGTGCGCCTGGTCAGCTCGGGCACCGAGGCGGCGATGAGCGCGCTGCGCCTGGCGCGCGGCGCCACCGGCCGCAAGCGCATCGTCAAGTTCGAGGGCTGCTACCACGGCCATGCCGACGCGCTGCTGGTCAAGGCCGGCTCGGGCCTGGCGACCTTCGGCCAGACCACCTCGGCCGGCGTGCCCGAAGAGGTGGTGCAGCACACCCTGGTGCTCGAGTACAACAACCTCGCGCAGCTGGAAGAAGCCTTCGCGCTGCACGGCGCCGACATCGCCTGCCTGGTGATCGAGGCCATCGCCGGCAACATGAACTTCGTGCGCGCCACGCCCGCGTTCGCGCGCCGCTGCCGCGAGCTGTGCACGCGGCACGGCGCGCTGCTGGTCTTCGACGAGGTGATGACGGGCTTCCGTGTCGGCCTGACCGGCGCGCAGGGCGTGCTGGGCATCACGCCCGACCTGACGGTGCTGGGCAAGGTGATCGGCGGCGGCATGCCGCTGGCGGCCTTCGGCGGGCCGCGTTCGATCATGGAGCAGCTGGCGCCGCTGGGCCCGGTCTACCAGGCCGGCACGCTCTC
>JASGDG010000049.1:0-3668 GCA_047607325.1 Xenophilus sp.
CGGGCGGCCCAGATCCAGCCCCCGCACCTCGGCGGCGAAGCCGCCGGGCAGCGGACGGATCTCGAAGTCCTGCGCGGGGGCGGACGCGGACAGGGCGTGGGGATGAGCGGGCATGCGGTGCGCGAACGGTCCAAAGGGGGCGCTACTCTAGGCAAGACGCCTCCGCCATGGAACAACGAATTCGTCGGGTGCAAACAACCAAATCATCTAAGGCGCAAACCGTCGTTGCTCATGCGGATTCCTTCCGGCGCGCGGGGCCGCGCTTTCCTAGGATCGGCCTCCTTTTTCGACGCCCCCATGCACCCCGAGGAACCCGCCGTGTCCGCTCATCCTCCCTTCCACCCCGGCAGCATCGACACCCGCTTCGGCGACCTGCGCGTGCGCCGCGTCGCCGGGCACATCGGCGGCGAGGTGCTGGACCTGAAGCTCGGCCCCGACCTGTCGCCGGAGGTGTTCGCGCACCTGAACGCCGCCCTGCTGGCGCACAAGGTGCTGTTCTTCCGCGGCCAGTCGCAACTGGACGACGCCTCGCACCAGGCCTTCGGCGAGCGCTTCGGCCGGATCGTCGCGCACCCCACCGTGCCGTCGCCCGGCGGCACCCGGCTGTTCGAGCTGGACGCCTCCAAGGGCGGTGGCCGGGCCGATTCGTGGCACACCGACGTGACCTTCGTCGATGCCTTCCCCAAGATCTCCATCCTGCGCGGCGTGACCATCCCGGCCTACGGCGGCGACACCGTGTGGGCCAACACCGCCAAGGCCTACGAGCGCCTGCCCGAGCCGCTCCAGCGCCTGGCCGAGCAGCTGTGGGCGGTGCACAGCAACGACTACGACTACGGCGCCGACCGCACCGAGATCGCCGCCGAGCGCCTGCGCCACCACAACGAGGTGTTCGTCTCCGACGTCTACGAGGCCGAGCATCCTCTGGTGCATGTGCATCCCGAGACGGGCGAGCGCGCGCTGCTGCTGGGCCACTTCATCCAGAAGATCATCGGGCTCGGCAGCACCGAGTCGCAGCGCCTGTTCGAGCTGCTGCAATCGCGCGCCATCCGTCTGGAAAACACCGTGCGCTGGCAGTGGCGCCAGGACGACGTGGCGATCTGGGACAACCGCGCCACGCAGCACTACGCCATCAACGACTACGGCGACCAGCCGCGCGTGGTGCGCCGGGTGACGGTGCACGGCGAGCCCGCCGTCTCGGTGGACGGCCGGCGCAGCCGCACGCGCCGCCGTCCCGAGGCCAGCAACGACGCGCAGATCGACGCCCTGATCGCCACGACGGCATGACCCCCATGAACCCCTCCACCGACACCCGCCGCCGCCACCTGCTGGCCGCCGGCGCCGCCCTCGGCGCCACCGCCCTGCTGCCGCGCCAGGCGCCCGCCCAGGGCGGCGCGAAGAAATTCCAGGGCGTGACGCTGAACGTCTCGACCTTCAGCGCCGCCTACCCCAAGCTGCTGCAGCAGTGGGTGCCCGAGTTCGAGGCCGCCACCGGCGCCAGGGTGAACTACGACGCGCCCAGCTTCCCCGTCTACAACCAGCGCACCGACCTGGAGCTGTCCACCCGCGGCTCGGCCTTCGACGTGGTGAACGTCACCTTCATCTACTCCAGCCGCTGGATCAACTCCGGCTGGCTCACGCCGCTGGACGACTACCTGAAGAACCCCCAGCTCACCGCCGCCGACTTCGACATCGACGACTTCCTGCCCGGCGCCCGCGCGCCGGAAACCGGCAAGGACGGCAAGCTCTACGGCATCCCGTGGACGGCCGAGGCGCTGCTCACCGCGTCGTCGCGCTTCGACCTGGTGCAGCAGGCCGGCCTGCCATTCCCCGACACCACCGACGATCTGGTCAAGGTGCTGCGCGCCGTGAACCGCAAGGACCGCGTGGCCGGCTTCGTGGCCGACAACCACTACGGCTGGACTTTCGTGCCCTACCTGCACGCCTTCGGCGGCGACGTGTTCCGCAAGGCGCCCGACGACCTCTTCCCGACGCTGGACACGCCCGAGGCGGTGGCCGCGGCCGACTACTACGCCAACCTGCTCAAGGAGTTCGGCCCCGACGGCGCCATCACCTACCAGCCCGACCAGGTGACGCAGGCGCTCAAGCTCGGCCGCGTCAACTTCACCGACGCCGGCCAGCTGCACCTGGCGCAGCTGGGCGACCCGGCCACCAGCAAGACGGTGAAGACCGTGAAGTTCGGCCTCGTGCCCAAGGGGCCGGCCGGACGCTTCCCGGGCACGGCCGTGCACGGGCTGGGCATCCCCGCCGGCTCGAAGAACAAGGAGGCGGCCTGGGCCTTCATCCAGTGGGCGCTGTCGAAGCAGACCACCCGCCGCGCGGTGGCCGCGGGCTACGGCTCGCCGTCGCGCCGCAGCGACATCGACGCGAAGGAATTCCGCGCCAAGCAGGTGATCAACGGCAGCGACCTCGCGCAGCTGGCGCTGGACTCGATCGAGCTGGCCTCGAAGACCGGCCACATGAAGTACCGCACCGTGTCGGTCTACCCGCAGGTGGACCAGCAGCTCAACAAGGCCATCGCGCTGATCGCCAGCGGCCAGGCCAGCGCCAGGCAGGCCATGCAGCAGGCGCAGGCCCAGTCCATCGCCGAGCTGAAACGCGCCGGCCTGAGCCTGTAGGCGGCCATGGCAGCTCTTTCCTGGCCTGCGGCCGGCGGCTGGCCGGCCGAGCGCCGCCGCGCCTTCGCCATCGGCCTGGCGCCGGCGCTGGCGGTGCTGCTCGTCATCACGCTGCTGCCGGCCGCGGCGCTGCTGGTGGGCAGCCTGACGCCGCTGTCGCTCACCGATCCGGCCGGCAGCTTCCGCTTCGACGATCCGCTGGTCAACTACCGGCACCTGCTGGAGGACGAGCGCTTCCTCGGCTCCATCGCCACGCAGCTCAAGCTGTCGGCGGCCAGCGTGGCGCTGCAGCTCGGCCTGGGCCTGGCGCTGGCGCTGCTGCTGGACGGGCGCGGCGCCGTGCTGCGCGCCACGCGCACCCTGTTCCTCATCCCGATGGTGCTGCCGCCGATCGTGGTGGCGCTGATCTGGAAGATCCTCTACACGCCCGACATCAGCCCCATGCACCGCGCGCTGGAAGCTGCCGGCCTGCCGGTGCACTCGCTGATCGCCAACCCCGCCACCGCCCTGTGGGCGATCGCCGCCGCCGACACCTGGCAGTGGTTCCCCTTCACGCTGCTGATGGTGCTGGCCGCGCTGCAGACGCTGCCCGCCGAGCCGGTGGAGGCGGCCCGCCTGGACGGCGCCGGCCGCTGGCAGCTCTTTCGCTACATCGTCCTGCCGCACCTGCGGCCGGTGCTGGTGGTGTGCGGGCTGTTCCGGCTGATCGACAGCTTCAAGGCCTTCCCGCTGATCTACGTGCTGACCGACGGCGGGCCGGGCAACGCGACCGAGGTCACCAACTACTACGGCTTCATCGAGGCCTTCAACTTCTCGTACTGGGGCTACGGCAGCGCCATCGCGACGGTGATCCTGGCCGGCGTGTTCCTGCTGAGCTGGGGCATCGGAAAGCTGGGATGGAACAGCCATGAGCACGACACTGAGCGCTGAGCCCCCCGCCCTGCACGCGCCACTGCGCGAAGCGGCCGCTGCCGCGCGCCGCCGGCCGGGCTGGCTGCGCCGCCACGGGCGCTCGCTCGCGGCGCTGCTGAC
>JASGDG010000050.1:0-15292 GCA_047607325.1 Xenophilus sp.
AGCGCGCCGCCGCCCCCGGCGTCGCTCCAGGCGGCGGCGAGGTGCAGGCCCCCGGCGCCGAAGCGTGCATGGGCGGCCAGCGGCATGGAGCAGTTGCCGCCCAGCGCCCGGCTGACGGCACGCTCGGCGGCGGTGGCCAGCCAGGTCGGCCGGTGCGCCAGCGGCGCCAGGGCGGCGCGCAGGTCGTCCCGGCCCGTGCGGATCTCGATGCCCAGCGCGCCCTGCCCGGCCGCGGGCAGCACCGCCTCGGGCTCGAAGACCTGGCGGATGCGCGCTGCCAGCCCCAGCCGCCTGAGGCCGGCGGCGGCGAGCACGATGGCGGTGTACAGCCCTTCGTCGAGCTTGCGCAGACGCGTGTCGAGGTTGCCGCGCAGGGGCTCGATGCGCAGGTCCGGCCGCAGCGCCTTCAGCAGCACCGTGCGGCGCAGGCTGGACGTGCCGACCACGGCGCCCCGCGGCACCTCGTCGAGCGACGCATGCCGTGGCGACACCAGCGCGTCGCGCGGGTCCTCGCGCGCCATCACGCAGGCCAGCTCGAAGCCGTCCGGCAGTTCCATCGGCACGTCCTTGAGCGAGTGCACCGCGATGTCGGCGCGGCCGTCCTCCAGCGCGGCTTCCAGCTCCTTGACGAACAGGCCCTTGCCGCCGACCTTGCTGAGCGTGCGGTCCAGGATCTGGTCGCCGCGCGTGGTCATGCCCAGCAGCTGCACCGCATGGCCCCGTTCTTGCAGCAGCCCCTTCACATGCTCGGCCTGCCAGAGGGCCAGGCGGCTTTCGCGCGTGGCGATGACGATGGGTTTCACGGGTGGAGGAAACGCGGGGCTTTCGGGAAGCGGACGATGCTAGCATGTTGCATCGCAGCAACGCTTGTGGCGCTGCGACGCGCGCCCACCACCAGAGGAGCCCGGATGAGCACCGCCGCCAGGAAGAAGAGCCCCGCCCCGTCGAGGAACGGCAAGGCCGCCGAAGAGCAGCCGCTGATCGAGGACATCCGCCTGCTCGGCCGCATCCTCGGCGACGTGATCCGCGAGCAGGAAGGCGCCGCCGCCTTCGAGCTGGTGGAAAGGATCCGCACCCTCTCGGTGGCCTTCCGCCGCGACCAGGACCATTCGGCCGACCGCGCGCTCAAGCAGCTGCTCAAGGGCCTGCCGGCCGCCGAGACGGTGCGCGTGATCCGCGCCTTCACCTACTTCAGCCACCTGGCCAACCTGGCCGAGGACCGCCACCTGATCCGCCGCCGCGCCGAGGCCGAGCGCGCCGGCGAGGCGATCGAGGGCAGCCTGGCGGTGGCGCTCGCGCGCATCCGCAAGGCCGGCATCGGCGCCGAGGAGGTGGCGCAGGCGCTGGCCCACAGCTACCTCTCGCCGGTGCTCACCGCGCACCCGACGGAGGTGCAGCGCAAGAGCATCCTCGATGCCGAGCGGGGCATTGCGCAGCTGCTGGCCGCGCGCGACGAGATCCGCCAGCGCCAGCGCCTCTACGCCGACGGCAAGGACGCGCTCACCCCGCGCGAGCTGGCCGACAACGAGGCGCAGATCCGCGTGCGCGTCACGCAGCTGTGGCAGACGCGGCTGGTGCGCTTCACCCGGCTGACGGTGGCCGACGAGATCGAGAACGCGCTCTCCTACTACGAGGCAACCTTCCTGCGGGAGATTCCGCGTGTGTATGCCGCGCTGGAGAAGGCGCTGGGCCGGGAGGACATCGCGCCCTTCTTCCGCATGGGCCAGTGGATCGGCGGCGACCGCGACGGCAACCCCAACGTGACGGCCGAGACGCTGGACTACGCCCTGCGCCGCCAGTGCGAGCTGGCGCTGCGCCACTACCTGACCGAAGTGCATTACCTGGGCGGCGAGCTGTCGCTGTCGGCCGCGCTGGTGGACGTGTCGCCGGAGATGCAGGCGCTGGCCGAGGCCTCGCCCGACCCGAGCGAGCACCGGCGCGACGAGCCCTACCGCCGCGCGCTGGTCGGCATCTATGCCCGGCTGGCGGCCACGCTGCGCGAGCTGACCGGCGGCGTGGCGGCGCGCCACGCGGTGGCGCCGCAGAACGCCTACCCGGATGCGCAGGCGCTGCTGGCCGCCCTGCGCACCATCGAGGAATCGCTGCGCGAGAAGCACGGCGCCGCGCTGGTCGAGCCGCGGCTGAAGCCGCTGATCCGCGCGGTGGAGGTGTTCGGCTTCCACCTCGCCACGGTCGACCTGCGGCAGAGCTCCGACAAGCACGAGGCGGTGGTGGCCGACCTGCTGAGGGTGGCGCGCATCGAGCCCGACTACACCACCCTGGCCGAGGACGCCAGGCAGACCCTGCTGCTGCGCCTGCTCGACGATGCGCGCCCGCTGCACGTGCCCGACGCGGCCTATGAGCCGCTCACCGTGAGCGAGCTGGCGATCTTCGCGCAGGCCCGCACGGCGCACTCGCGCTACGGCCGCGCCGCCATCCGCCACTACATCGTCAGCCACACCGAGACGGTGAGCGACCTGCTGGAGGCGCTGCTGCTGCAGAAGGAAGTGGGCCTGATGCGCGGCACGCTGAACGAGGACGCGGTGTGCGACCTGATCGTCGTGCCCCTGTTCGAGACCATCGAGGACCTGCGCAACGCCGCGCCCATCGTGCGCGCGTTCTACGGCCTGCCGGGCGTGCACGCGATGGTGCAGCGCTCCGGCGCCGAGCAGGACGTGATGCTGGGCTACAGCGACAGCAACAAGGACGGCGGCATCTTCACCAGCAACTGGGAGCTGTACCGCGCCGGCAACGCGCTGGTGAAGCTGTTCGACGAGCTGAACGAGGGCGAAGCGCAGCCGATCCGCCTGCGCATGTTCCACGGCCGCGGCGGCACCGTGGGCCGCGGCGGCGGCCCGAGCTACCAGGCCATCCTGGCACAGCCGCCGGGCACGGTGCGCGGGCAGCTGCGGCTGACGGAGCAGGGCGAGGTGATCGGCTCGAAGTACGCCAACAGCGAGATCGGCCGGCGCAACCTGGAGACGCTGGTGGCCGCCACGCTGGAGGCGACCTTCCTCACGCCCGCCAAGGCCGCGCCCACCGCCTTCGTCGAGGCGGCGCAGGCGCTCTCGCGCGCCAGCATGGCCGCCTACCGCGCCCTGGTGTACGAGACGCCCGGCTTCGTCGACTACTTCTTCGGCGCCACGCCGATCCGCGAGATCGCCGAGCTGAACATCGGCTCGCGCCCGGCCTCGCGCAACCCGAAGCGCAACATCGAGGACCTGCGCGCCGTGCCCTGGAGCTTCAGCTGGGGCCAGTGCCGGCTGACCCTCAACGGCTGGTACGGCTTCGGCAGCGCGGTGGCGGACTTCATCGGCGCGGCCCGGGACGCCGCCGGCCGCAAGGAGCGCGAGGCGCTGCTGCAGCGCATGTACGCCCAGTGGCCCTTCTTCCGCACCCTGCTGTCGAACATGGACATGGTGCTGGCCAAGAGCGACCTGCAGCTGGCCACGCGCTATGCCGAACTGGTGGCCGACCGCAGGCTGCGGCAGAAGGTGTTCTCGATGATCGAGGCCGAGTGGCGCCGCACCTCCGACGCGCTCTCGCTCATCACCGGCGCGAAGCAGCGCCTGGAAGGCAATGCCGAGATGCAGCGCTCGGTGCGTCACCGCTTCCCCTACATCGACCCGCTGCACCACCTGCAGGTGGAGCTGATGCGGCGCTTCCGCGGCGGCGACGGCGGCGAGCGGCTGCAGCGCGGCATCCACCTGTCGATCAACGGGGTGGCGGCGGGGCTGCGCAACACCGGCTGAGGGCGCGAGGATCGCCAGCGGCACCAGCGTCCCTGCGCCAGCCCCTTGTCACAAGGGAGGCGATTTTTCACCCTGGAATTCCGCCGTGGCCGGGCTGCGCGCCGCAAACATGTGCTCGGCCGCGAAGTCCACGAAGGCCCGCAGTCGCGGCGTGAGCAATCGGCTGGAGGGCCACACGGCCGAGAACTGGCCTTCTTCACGCGCCGCCTCGGGCAGCACGGGAACCAGCTCGCCGCGCGCCAGCGCGTCGCGCGCGAGGAAGTCCGGCATCCACGCGATGCCCAGGCCCGCGACGGCGGCGCCGAGCATCGCCTCCATGTTGTTGCACGCGAGCGTCGCGGGCAGCGGTTGCGGCAGGCCCGGCAGGCGCCATTCCTCCAACTGGCCGCCGCCCACGAAGCGGTAGCGCAGGCAGGCGTGCCGTGCGAGATCGCCCACGCGCCGCGGCCGGCCGCGCGCGGCGAGGTAGGCCGGCGCGGCCAGGAGCAGGAAGCGGAAGGGCCCGAGCCGCCGCGCGACCAGGCGTGAATCGGCGAGCGGACCGCTGCGGATCGCGACATCCACGCCTTCTTCTATGAGGTCGACGAGGCAGTCGTTGAAGTCCAGGTCCAGCTCCACCTCGGGGTAGCGTTGCTGGAACGCCGGCAGCACCGGCAGCAGGAAGCGGTAGCCGATGGTGGGCAAACTCACGCGCAAGCGCCCGCGCGGGGTGGCGTGGGCGGCCTGCATCATGGCGCGCGCATCCTGCAGTTCGTCGAGGGCGCGCTTGCAGCGCTCGTGAAAAAGCATGCCCTCGGGCGTGAGCCGCACCTGCCGCGTGCTGCGCTGGAACAGCCGCAGACCGAGCTCGGCTTCGAGCCGCGCGATGTTCTTGCCCACGGCCGAGGCGGAGATGCCAAGCGCGCGCGCCGCCCGCGCGAAGCTCAGCACATCGGCCGCGCGGACAAAGGATTCGATGGCGCTGATGCTGTCCATGGACGGGAATCATCCCGCAAAGCGGCGGCCGCGCGCGCGACGGGGGCGGGATTGCGGAGCCCAGGTTCATTCTGTGTGGACCGGCGCGTGGATTGTCCGGCCCGCGGCGGCTGCCTATCGTCGGCACGACGCGTCTGCGGACCCTCGGCCGCTCGGGCCGGGCCCGCCGCCACCCGCATTGCCCCTCCCATGACCACCACCACGGCTTCCTCTTCCTCCTCGTTTTCTTCATCGACGGGCTGGTTGCTCCTCGGCCTGTGCCTCGTGTGCCTCTCGAACCCGGTGGGTTTCACGGCGCCGGCCGTCGTGCTGCCGCAGATCCACGCTGCGCTGGGCGGCACGCCGGTGCAGCTCAACTGGGTGACCAACGCCTTCATGCTGCTCTTTGGCGGCACCCTGATGGCAGCCGGCGCGCTGGCCGATGCACACGGTCGGCGCCTGCTGTTCGCCGGTGGAGGCCTGCTCGCGGTACTGAGCGCCTGGGCACAGACCGTCGCGCAGGTCTTCACGCCCGGCATCGTGGCTTTCGACGTGCTGCGCGCGCTGCAAGGCCTGGGCTGCGCGGCGGGCTTCGCGGGCGGCACAGCGGCGCTCGCGCAGCAGGTGCACGGCGCGGCGCAGCTGCGCGCATTCAGCTGGATCGGCACTTCCTTCGGCATCGGCCTGGCACTCGGACCCATCGCGGCGGGCGCGCTGGCCGACCTGTGGGGCTGGCGCGCGGCGGTGCAGCTGCCCGCGGCCATCGCGCTGCCGGGTCTCGTCATCGGGGCTGCCCACATGCCCGAGTCGCGCAACCCCGGCGCGGCCGGGCTCGACGTGCCGGGCGCGCTCGCCTTCACACTCGCGCTGGCGCTGCTCACCTTGGGCGTGCTGCAGGCGCCAGAGAGCGGCTGGGGCCATCCGCTCGCGTGGGGCGCGCTGCTGTGCGCGACGCTCGCGGGCGCGCTGTTCACCGTGCTGGAGTTGCGCGCGCTGCGCGCGGGCCGCCAGCCGATGCTGGACCTGAGCCTGCTGCGCTACCCGCGCTTCGTCGGCGTGCAGATGCTCGCGGCCGCGCCGGCCTTCGCCTATGTGGTGCTGCTGGTGCTGCTGCCGGTCCGCTTCGTCGGCATCGACGGGCGCGGCGCGCTGGAGACAGGACAGCTGATGCTGCTGCTCAGCGCGCCGGTGATCGTCGTGCCCGGCCTCGCGGCGCGGCTGGCGCGGCGCCACTCGGCGGGCGCGATCTCGGCCTTCGGCCTGCTGCTGAGCGCCGCCGGGCTGGCATGGCTGGCGCAGGCGCAGGGCCATCCGCCCGTGCGCGCGCTGGCCGGTCCGCTGCTGCTCATCGGCGCGGGCATCGGCCTGCCGTGGGGCCTGATGGATGGACTGGCGGTGAGCGTGGTGCCGCGCGAGCGGGCGGGCATGGCGGTGGGCATCTTCAACACCGTGCGCGTGGCGGGCGAGGGCATCGCGCTCGCGCTCGTGACGCTCGCGCTGGGGGCATTCATCGCGCAGCGGCTCGTGCGGCTGCCCGGCGTGGCACACGCCGCCGCGCACGCGGCCGCGCAGCGGCTCGCGGTGGGCGACCTGGCGCAGGCGCTCGAACGGCTGCCGGGCACCGCGCGTGCCGACGTGCTGGCCGCTTATGCATCGGCGCTCTCGGCGCTGCTGCACACGCTGGCGGGCGTGACTCTGGCGGTGGCGGCGCTGATCTATCTCATGCTGCGCGGGCGGCACGCGCAGCATGCGGACGAAGCGGCGCCGTCCGGCGCCCATCCGGAGTGCGCCCGAAAATGCTGACAGTCCCCCGTCTGGACTTCGGAACGAGGTACAGAAGTCCCATGCCCCTCCAGGGGCGCCCCCGGGCTTGGCTCCACTACCGGCATCCGCCGACACCACGCCGCGTTTCACCGTGTTAAGGTGAAACGCGAGATGCAGCCTCCCCCCCTCCCCCTGCCGGAGCACGATCCGGCCCTTTTCCTGGATTTCGACGGCACGCTGGTCGCCATCGCCGAGACGCCCGGGGCCGTCGAGGTGGCGCCGGGCCTGGTGCCTCTGCTGGCCGAGCTGCACCGGTTGCTCGGCGGCGCGCTGGCCGTCGTCTCCGGCCGCCAGGTCGAGGTGCTGGACCACTTTCTCGCCCCCCTGCGCCTGCCCGCCGCCGGCGAGCACGGCGTGCAGCGACGCGATGCGCAGGGCCGTGTGCAGGAGCGTCTGCTGCCCGACTTGGGCGACGTGCTGGCGGCGGCCAACGCCCTGGCGGCCCGGCACGCCGGCCTGCTGGTGGAGCGCAAGCAGGCCGCCATCGCCCTGCACTACCGGCTGGCACCGCAACTGGAACCGCTGTGCCTGGACACGATGGCCGAGGTGGCGGGTGCGGATCCGCGCTTCGAGCTGCTGCACGGCAAGTGCGTGGTCGAGGTCAAGCCGGCCGGCGTGAACAAGGGGCTGGCCATCGACGCCTTCCTGGAAGAAGCGCCCTTCCGGGGCCGCGCGCCCCTGTTCGCCGGCGACGACACCACCGACGAAACCGGCTTCGCCGCCGTGCAGTCGCACCCCGGCGGCATCGGCATCAAGGTCGGCGCCGGCCCCACCTGCGCCGCGCACCGGCTGGCCGACCCGGCCGCCGTGCATGCCTGGCTGCGCGCGCTGCGCGACCGCCTGGCCGCCGCAACGGACTGAAAAAAGAAAGGCCCCTCGCCCATGCCCCGCCTCGTCGTCATCTCCAACCGCGTCGCCGATCCCCGCAAGCCCGCCGCCGGCGGCCTGGCCGTGGCGGTGGGCGAGGCGCTGCAGAAAAGCGGCGGCCTGTGGTTCGGCTGGAGCGGACACGTGGTCGAGGACGGCCCCACCGGCGAGGGCGAACTGCACCGCCAGCAGGCCGGCAAGGTCACGCTGGCCACGCTGGACCTCGCCCGCGAGGACCACGACAGCTACTACCTCGGCTACAGCAACAAGGTGCTGTGGCCCGTGTTCCACGACCGGCTGGACCTGGCGGACTTCGAGGCCGGCTTCGTCAACGGCTACCGGCGCGTCAACCAGCTCTTCGCCCGCAAGCTGCTGCCGCTGCTCAAGGAGGACGACGTCCTCTGGGTGCACGACTACCACCTCATCCCGCTGGCGGCCGAGCTGCGCGCCATGGGCTGCCGCCAGCGCATCGGCTTCTTCCTGCACATTCCGCTGCCGCCGCAGATCATCATGGCGGCCATCCCACAGCACACGTGGCTGATGCGCTCGCTGTTCGCCTACGATCTGGTCGGCTTCCAGGCCCGCCAGGACGTGCAGCACTTCGAGCACTACGTGCTCCACGAGGCCCACGGCGAATCGCTGGGCGGCGGCCTCTTCCGCGCCTGGGGCCAGACGGTGCGTGCCAGCGCCTTCCCCATCGGAATCGACGTCGACGAGTTCGAGACGCTGGCCCGCGCCAGGGACGCGCGCGACACGTACGAGACCATGCGCAGCGAGTACAGCAAGCGCCGGCTGCTGCTGGGCATCGACCGGCTCGACTACTCCAAGGGCATCCCGCAGCGGGCGCGCGCCTTCCGCGAACTGCTGGCCCACTACCCCGAGAACCGGCGCAGCGCCACGCTGATCCAGATCGCCTCGCCCACGCGCGAGGACGTGAACGCCTATGCCGACATCCGCCGCGAGCTGGAGTCGCTGTGCGGCGCCATCAACGGCGACTACGGCGAGCTGGACTGGATGCCGGTGCGCTACATCCACCGCGTGGTGGCGCGCAAGCGCGTGCCGGGCCTGTGCCGCGCCGCGGCCGTGGGGCTGGTCACGCCGCTGCGCGACGGCATGAACCTGGTGGCCAAGGAGTACGTCGCCGCGCAGGACCCGGCGGACCCCGGCGTGCTGGTGCTCTCGCGCTTCGCCGGAGCGGCCGAGCAGCTCAGGGAGGCGCTGCTGGTCAACCCCTACGACGTCCATGGCACCGCCGAGACGGTGCAGCAGGCGCTGCAGATGCCGCTGGAGGAGCGGCAGGCGCGCCACCGCAAGCTGCTGGCGCGCATCCGCGAGCAGGACGTGCACTGGTGGCGACGCAGCTTCTTCGAAGCGCTGGACACCGCGCCTTCCCCGGAAGGCTGAGGCTCAGCTCAGGCGCCTGCGCCCTCCGGCGCCGCGACCGCTTCGATGGCGAAGCCGCATCAATGGGGCCTTCCGCCCAGGTAGAGCTCGCGCATCTGCGGATCGCGCAGCAGCGCGCGGGCCTCGCCCTCCAGCGCCACCTTGCCCATCGAGAGCACGTACGCGCGGTCGGAGATGCGCAGCGCCTCCATCGCGTTCTGCTCGACCATCAGCACAGTCACGCCTTCCTGCCCGCGCACCCGCACGATGGCCTCGAACACCTCGTGCAGCACCTTGGGCGACAGGCCGGCGGAGGGCTCGTCCAGCAGCAGCACGCGCGGCCGGGGCATCAGCGCCCGCGCCAGCGCGAGGATCTGCCGCTCGCCGCCCGACAGCGATGCCGCCGGCGCGCCGAGCTTGCGGCCCAGCACCGGGTACAGCGCGCACAGTTCGGCGATGCGGGCCTGCACCGTCGCGCGGTCCAGGTAGTGGCCGCCGACCTGCAGGTTCTCGCGCACCGAGAGCACGCTGAACACGTTCTCGGTCTGGGGCACGAAGCCCACGCCGAGGTGGCGTACCTTGTACGGCGCCGGCCGCTGCGAGACGTCGGCGCCGTCGAGGGCCACCCGCCCCCTGCGCGGAAGCAGGAAGCCGGCGATCGTCTTGAGCAGCGTCGACTTGCCGCAGCCGTTGGGCCCGAGCAGCGTGACGATCTCGCGGCTGGCGGCGTGCAGCGAGATGCCCTTGAGGATGTCGACCTCGGCGCTGTAGCCGGCGACCACGTCCTGCACGTCGATCATGCGGCGGCCTCCTCGGCGGGGGCGTGGGCGGCGGCGCCCAGGTAGGCCTCCAGCACGCGCTCGTTGGAAGCCAGCTCGTCCGGGCGGCAGCTGGCCACGATGTGGCCGCGGTCGAGCACGACGCAGCGGGTGCACAGGGACTGGATGAAGTGCATGTCGTGCTCCACCACCACCAGCGTCATGCCGGCGGCATTGAGTTTCAGCAGCGCCTGCACGATGTCGTTGCGCAGGTTGGGATGCACGCCGGCGGTGGGTTCGTCGAGCATCAGCATGCCCGGGTCGCCCATCAGGGCGCAGACGATGCCCAGCAGCTTCTTCTGCCCGCCGGACAGGGCCGAGGCCGGCAGGTCCCGCACCGGCTCCAGCAGCAGTTCGGACAGCAGCCGCGCCGCCTTGTCGCGCGCCGCCCGCTCGGCCTGCCGCGCGGCGCGCGGACGGGCCAGCGTGTCCCACACGCCGTGGCGTTCGGTGGAGGCCGCCATGGCCACCTCCATCACCGACATCTTCGACGGCATCGACGGCAGCTGGAAGGTGCGCGCGATGCCCTGGGCGACGATGCGGTGCGCGGCCAGCCGCTCGATGCGCCGGCCGTCGAACACCACCTCGCCGCGGTCGGCGGCCTCGAAGCCGGTCACCACGTTCAGCAGCGTGCTCTTTCCCGAGCCGTTGGGGCCGAGCAGGCCGACGATCTCGCCGCGGGCGACGGCCACGTCCACGCCGTCCAGCACGACGTTGCCGCCGAAGGCCTTGCGCAGGCCCTGGACCCGCAGGAGGGAATCGTTCGCGGAGCCGCTCATGCCACCCTCCGGATCTTCTCCGGCAGCAAGCCCTCGCTGCGCCACAGCAGGCAGGCCAGCAGGATCAGCCCGATCAGGCCGATGCGCATGGCGCCGGCGGTGTCGGAGGAGAAGTGGAAATGGTCCTTGGCGAAGGGCACCAGCGTGTGGGCCGCCTGCACCACCGCCACGCCCAGCAGCACGCCGGCGGTGTTGCCCAGGCCGCCGATCATCACCATCGTCCACAGCAGGAAGGTCTCGGCCGCGAGCATGTAGTCCGGCCCCGCGAAGCTCATGTAGTGCGCATAGAGCGAGCCGGCGACGGCCGTGAGGGCCGCGCCGCTCATCACCGCGCGCGACTTGAGCGAGACCAGGTCGTAGCCCATGCAGGCGGCCAGCCTGGGCTCCTCGCGCATCAGGCGCAGCGCACGGCCGAAGCGGCCGTTGCCCAGCCGCCGGCAGGCCCAGGCGGCCACCGCGACCAGCGCCAGCACGGCCGCCATGAAGCCCACCGCGTCCCAGGGGCGCGGCCAGCCGTCGAACAGCGACGGAATGGCCGCGATGCCGTTGGCGCCGCCGGTGAGCCAGCCCTCGTTGGTGGCGACGGTGCGCAGGATCTCGGCGATGGCCAGCGTGGCGATGCCCCAGTAGTCCGAACCGAGCTGGCGCCCCAGGCGGGCGATGCCCCAGCCCAGCGCCATGGCCAGCAGCACGCCGACGCCGGCGCCCAGCCAGGGCGGGCCGCCCGCCTGCGCGGTGATGCCGGTGGCGTAGGCGCCCAGCCCGGCGAAAGCGATGTGGCCGAAGTTGAGCAGCCCCGCATAGCCGGCCTGCAAATTCAGGCCGAGCGCCATCAGGCCGTAGATGCCGGCGATGGTGACCGTGGCGACGAGGAACTCAGACACGCCGCACCTCCCGGTCGAACAGGCCGTAGGGCTTGAACAGCAGCGCCAGCAGCAGGATCAGGAAGGAGGCCGCGCCGATGTAGGCGACCGGCATGAAGGCCAGGTCCCGCCCCACGATCCAGCCGAAGTTGAGGTTGGTCACCAATGTCTCCGTCAGGGCGATCAGCACGGCCCCGGCGACGGCGCCCAGCGGATTGCCCAGGCCGCCCAGGATGGCGGCCGCAAACACCGGCAGCAGCAGGTCGTTGCCCAACTGCACGTGCGCGCCGGTGGACAGCGCCAGCAGGCTGCCGCCCAGGCCGGCCAGCGCGCCGCTGCCGAAGCTCACGGCGCGCGTCAGCCGCGCGGCCTGCAGGCCCGAGGCGGCCGCCAGCGCCGGATTGGACGCCAGAGCGCGCAGGGCGCGGCCGGTGCGCGTGCCGAACAGCAGCAGCGTGAACAGCACCAGCAGCACGAGCGTGGTGGAGACCGACCCCAGCTGCGCCTGCGACAGCCGCGCGCCGCCGATCACGACCGGCTGCGCCAGCGGAAGATTGAACATGCGCGGGAAGGAGCCGGCGAGGCCCTGCACGCCGGCGATGAGCAGCATGGCCACGGCCAGCGAGCCGATCATGGCGATGGCCGGGCCGGCGCGCAGCAGGCGCTGGAAGACCATCTGGTGCAGCGCCAGCGTCAGCAGCCCGGCGGCGGCGCTGCCCAGCGCGATGGCCACGACGAGCGGCAGGCCGCCGACATGCGCGGCGAAGGTGACGTAGGCGCCGACCATCGCGGTCTGCACGTGCGCGATGTTGGGGAACTTGACCAGGCCGTAGACCACGCTCAGGCCGAGCGCGATCAGCGCCAGATCCGAGGCCCGCAGGAGGGTGTCGATGAGAAGTTGAAACATGTCGCAGCCGGAGCCGGAGCGTTGGGTTGGACACGCCGCCGCCCGAGCGGGCGGCGGCGCGGGGAGCGCGGTCAGCGCGGGACGACCTTGCCGTCGTACTTGAGCTTGGCGTAGGGCGGGTCGACGCGCTGGCGGTCGGCGTCGAACACGATCGGGCCGGTCACGCCCACGTAGCCGCCCTGGCCCAGCTCCTTGAGCGCGGCCTGCACGGCGGCCGCCTCGGTGGATTTGGCCTTGTTCATGGCGGCGGCGGTCATCATCACCGCGTCATAGGCGTAGCCGGTGTACGAGGTCTTCATGCCCTCCTTGTACTTGGCCGCAAAGGCCTCGGCGTAGGCCTTGCCGGCCTCGCCGGAGACGTTGCCGACTTCCATGCCGATCTGGCCCTTGGCGATCTCCGGCGGCGTGTCCGACAGGCTCATGCTCAGCAGGATGGCGTACCAGGGCTTCTGGCGCAGGCCCAGTTCGAAGGCCTCGCGGTTGATCACCGCCGACTCCTGCCCGTAGGCGGTGTAGATGTAAGCGTCGGGCTCGCTGCGCGACATCTGCTGCAGCTCGCGCCGGTAGGTGGACTGGCCCTGCGTGTAGAGCAGCTCGGTCACGATCTTGCCGCCGAGCTTCTCGAACTCTTCCTGGAAACCGTGGGCCACGCCCTGGCCGTAGGCGTTGTTCGGCGCCAGCATGGCGACCTTGCGGTAGCCCAGCGCCCAGGCGTCGGCGGCGGAGAACTTGTTGCCCAGGTTCTCCAGGCCGATCAGGTTGAACGAGGTCGCGCCCAGGTCGCGGACCTTGACGCTGGTGCTGGCGATGTTGATGTGCGTGACGCCTTCCTTGACCAGGTACTGCGCCATCGGCAGCGTGATGCCGGAGGAGTATTCGCCGATGACCACCGGCACCTTGTCCACGGTGGCCAGCTTGCGCGCGGCGTTGAGCGCGGTGGTGGCGTTGCCGCCGGAATCCTCGATGATCACCTCGAACTTCCTGCCCATCACGCCGCCCTGGGCGTTGACCTTGTCGGCCGCCAGCATGACGGCGCGGCGCACGTCTTCGCCGACGGTGGCGTTGGAGCCGGTGAGGGACAGCACGGCGCCCATGCGCGCGGCGTCCTGCGCCTGGGCCTGCGAGGCCCAGCCGGTGAGGGCCAGCACGGCGCAGGCCAGGGTGGTGTGGCGACGGTTCAGATTCATGGGGAAGCTCCTCTTTCGCTTGGGGGTTGGGAATGGATGCGGCACCGTGGCAGCTCGGGTGACGGGGCGTGCGGCGGCCTCGTTCAGCCGATGCTCATCAGCGAGGCATTGCCGCCGGCGGCGGCGGTGTTGGTGCTGACGCTGCGCTCGACCACCAGCTGCGCGCGCGCATAGCGCCCGCGGCCGCTGGCCAGGTCGGTGCCGGCCAGGCCCTGCACCGACACGATCGGGCCGCCGCGCGCGGCCACGCGCTCGTGCAGCGCGCGCAGCGCGTCCGGATCGCCCTCGAACAGCACGGCGTCGAACCCGGCTTCGTCCAGCGCCGCCTCGGCGACGAAGGCGCAGGCGGCGTGGCGCTCGGCCTCGGGCAGCGTGGCGGCAAAGGCGCGGGCGGCCGGCGCGTCCAGCCACAGGGCCCGGTTGCCCAGCGGGCGCAGCGCCTCCCACTGCGCCTGCGCGCCCTCGGGCGTGGCGGCCACGCACAGCACGGCGCCGCGCGGGGCCAGGCTGTAGACGTTGCGCTCGCCGGTCGGCCCGGGCAGCACGAGCGCCTCGCCGGTGCGCAGCGTCGGCTCGGCCCCGCCCGCGAGCAGGCGGTGCAGGTACAGCGGACCGCCGGCCTTGGGGCCGGTGCCCGACAGGCCCTCGCCGCCGAAGGGCTGCACGCCGACCACCGCGCCGACCACGTTGCGGTTGACGTAGACGTTGCCGGCGCGCACCCGGGAAAGCACCTGCGCGATCGTCTCGTCGATGCGGGTGTGCAGGCCGAAGGTCAGGCCATAGCCGGTGGCGTTGATGCCGTCGATCAGCGCCGGCAGGTCCTCGCGCCGGTAGCGCACCACATGCAGCACCGGCCCGAAGACTTCGCGCTCCAGCTGCGCGGGGCGGTCGATCTCGATGAGCGTGGGCGCGACGAAGCTGCCGGCGGCGCAGGCGGGCGGCAGCGGCAGGCGCTCGACGGCGCAGCCGGCGGCCTGCATGGCGGCGACGTGGCGCTCCAGGCCCTCGCGCGCGGCCTCGTCGATCACCGGCCCCACGTCGGTGGCCAGGCGGTCGGGGTTGCCCACCGCCAGTTCGCGCATCGCGCCGCGCAGCATGTGCAGCAGGCGGTCGGCCACATCCTCCTGCACGCACAGCAGGCGCAGCGCGGAGCAGCGCTGCCCGGCCGAATCGAAGGCCGACTGCAGCACGTCCAGCACCACCTGCTCGGCCAGCGCGGAGGAGTCGACGACCATCGCGTTCTGGCCGCCGGTCTCGGCGATCAGCGGGATGGTGCGGCCGGATCCGTCCAGGCGCCGCGCCAGGGTGCGGGCGATGTGGCGCGCCACCTCGGTCGATCCCGTGAACATGACGCCGCGCACGCGCTCGTCCGCCACCAGGCGGGCGCCGACCGTCTCGCCCTGGCCGGGCAGCAGCTGCACGGCGCCGGGCGGGACGCCGGCCTCGTGCAGCAGCGCCACCATGCGGGCGGCGACCAGCGGCGTCTGCTCCGCCGGCTTGGCCAGCACCACGTTGCCGGCGGCCAGCGCCGCGGCCACCTGGCCGGTGAAGATGGCCAGCGGGAAGTTCCACGGGCTGATGCAGGCCACCAGGCCCAGCGGGCGCGCCGTGCCCACCGCCAGTTCGGCGCGCGCCTGGGCGGCGTAGTAGCGCAGGTAGTCCACCGCCTCGCGCACCTCGGCGATGGCGTTGGGCAGGGTCTTGCCGGCCTCGCGCACGATCAGGCCCAGCAGCGGCTGCATCTGCGATTCCAGCGCCTGGGCCGCGCGCTCCAGGCACTGGGCGCGCGATTCGGCCGGGGTGGACTGCCAGATCGGCGCCTCGCCCTCGGCGGTGGCGAGCGCGCGATCGGTCTCTTCGGCGCCGGCCTCGATCACGTGGCCCACCACGTCGCGGCGGTCGGCCGGGTTGCGCACCGGCGCGGCGCGCGCGCCGTCCCATTCGGTGCCGGCCGGCGC
>JASGDG010000051.1:0-5954 GCA_047607325.1 Xenophilus sp.
AGGGGCAGCGGCATCCAGGCCGGCGGCGCCGGGGCGCGCGCGTCTGCGCCGCCGAGCACGGGGAGGGGGCTGAGGTGGAGCGCGGACATGGCGTATCAGGCGGGCTCGGCCGCATCATCCTCGGTTGCGGGGAGAGGGTCCAGTGCCGGCAGCTGCATGCGGCTGGCCGGCGGCATGTAGGGCGTGACCAACTGCAGCACGTGGCGGCAGCCGCGCGCCAGCGCCTGGCCGGCGTGCCCGGGCTCCAGCGCCTCGCGCGGATTGGTGGCGTATTCGAAGTTGAGCCAGTAGGTCAGCACCACCACCATGCTGCGCGCCAGCGCGTCCGCTTCGGCGGCGGTGATGACGAGGTGGCCGGCCTCGGCCAGGCCGGCGATGGCGCCGCGCAGCGCGGCCTCCTTGTCCAGCAGGAGCTTCTGCAGGCGGGTTTCCAGGTGCCGGTTGCGGCTGAGCAGGTCGCTCTGGTCGCGGTAGAGGAAGCGGTAGCGCCAGATCAGGCCGAACAGCGCCGCCACGAAGCGGTGCGCCTCGGCGACCTCGCGCACGCGCGGGCCGTCGGCCAGCAGCTCGGTCAGGGCCGCCTCGAAAACCTGGTGCAGCCGGTTGACCAGGACATCTTTGGCGGGGTAGTGGTAGTAGAGGTTGCCGGGGCTGATGCCCAGCTCGGAGGCGATGAGCGTCGTCGACACGTTCGGCTCGCCGAAGCGATTGAACAGGTCGAGCGAGGCTTCGATGATGCGTTGCGCGGTGCGGCGTGGCGCTTTCCTGGTCATGGGCCCCCCGGGGGGTTGTCTCCTGCGGCCCACTCTAACCCAATCCCGGCGCCGTTCTTGCTGCGGTGCGGCATCGGCACCGCGGCAGCGGGGGCGGCCGGGCTCAGCCCTTCTGAGGCAGGGCGACCGGCACGACGCGGCCGTAGGTGTCCTCGTAGCGCACGATGTCGTCCTCGCCCAGGTAGCTGCCGGATTGCACTTCGATCACCTCCAGCATCACCTTGCCCGGGTTCTCCAGCCGGTGCACCGTGCCCAGCGGAAGGTAGACCGATTCGTTCTCCCGCACCAGCAGCGTCTCGTTGTCGCGCGTGACCTTGGCCGTGCCCTTGACGACGACCCAGTGCTCGGCGCGGTGGTGATGCATCTGCAGCGAGAGCTTGGCGCCCGGCTTGACCGTCAGCCGCTTGACCTGGAAGCGCTCGCCGTTGTCGATGCTGTCGTAGGCGCCCCAGGGGCGGACCACGCGGCGGTGTTCGGTGGCCTCGCTGTGGCCGTCCCGGGTCAGCAGCGCCACCACGTCCTTGACCTGCTCGACGCAGTCGGCCCGGGCCACCAGCACGGCGTCCTGCGTGTCGACCACGATCAGATCCTCGGTGCCCAGCGCGACCACCGGGCGCAGGGGCGCATGGACGAAGGTGTTCTTCGCATGCAGCATCACCGCGCGGCCGGAGGCGCGGTTGCCCGCCTCGTCGGCCGGCAGCAGGCTGGCCACCGCGTTCCAGCTGCCGACGTCGCTCCAGGCGCCGGCGAAGGGCAGCACGGCCACCTTGTCGTGCTTTTCCAGCACCGCATAGTCGATGCTCTCGCTGCGGCAGGCCTCGAAGGCGGCGCGGTCGAGGCGGATGAAGGTGCCATCGGTGGTGTCGGCCGCCACCGCCTTCTGGCAGGCGGCCAGGATGTCCGGCGCATGCCGGCGCAGCGCCTCGATCAGCGTGCCGGCCCGCACCAGGAAGATGCCGGCGTTCCACAGGTAGCCGCCTTCCAGCAGCATGGCCTGGGCGCGCTCGGCGGCGGGCTTCTCGACGAAGCGCGCGACCTGCCGGCCCTCGGTGCCGGGCAGCTCGGCGCCCGGCTGGATGTAGCCGTAGGCCGTGCTCGGGAAGCTGGGCACCACGCCGAAGGTGACGATGTAGCCGGCCTGCGCGGCGGCCGCGCCCTGCCTGACGGTGCGCGCGAACAGTGGCGCGTCGGGCACGTGGTGGTCTGCGGGGGCGAAGAGCAGCAGGTCGTCCGCCTCTGCCAGCAGCGCCGCCGCGGCCATGGCCGCGGCCGTGTTGCGGGCCACCGGTTCCAGCACCTCGCGGCCCGCCACGCCAGCCGCCTCCATCGCTTCCTGGACCAGGAAGCGGTGGTCCTCCGACGCCACGCAGGTCGCCTGGTCCGACAGCGCCCGCAGCCGTTCGAGGGTCAACTGCAGCAGGCCCTTGCCGTCGACCAGCGGCACGAACTGCTTGGGCAGGGCCTTGCGGGACAGCGGCCACAGGCGTGTGCCGCTGCCGCCGCACAGGACGACGGGATGGATGGCGCTGTCGGCGGAGGAGGTGGTGTTCATGGTCGAGTGGATCAAAAAACGAAATTTAATAGAAAGGAAAACATATTTGTGAGACCGCGTGCCTGCCCCGCAGGTTTCTCAACACTCGGTTGCAGCTTCTTCCAGCGTGGCATGGCCGATGGGCAGGGGCCGGCCATACATAATTTGCACCGTCTGTCCCGGACAGCCCATTGTTCTTCAAATCAAGGGAAACAGGCCATTCCATGATCCTGGTCACCGGCGGCGCCGGCTTCATCGGCGCCAATTTTGTTCTCGACTGGCTTGCGAAGCACGACGAGCCCCTTGTCAATCTCGACAAACTCACCTATGCGGGCAACCTGGAGACGCTGGCCTCCGTCCAGGACGACCCGCGCCACACCTTCGTGCGCGGCGACATCGGCGACAGCGCCCTGGTCGACCGGCTGCTGGCCGAGCACCGGCCGCGCGCCGTGGTCAACTTCGCGGCCGAATCGCATGTGGACCGCTCCATCCACGGCCCGGGCGACTTCATCCAGACCAACGTGCTCGGCACCTTTCACCTGCTCGAATCCGTGCGCGGCCACTGGGGCAGCCTGCAGGGCGAGGCCAAGTCCGCCTTCCGCTTCCTGCACGTTTCCACCGACGAGGTGTACGGCACGCTCACGCCCACCGACCCGGCCTTCACCGAAGAGAACAAGTACGAGCCCAACAGCCCCTACTCGGCCAGCAAGGCCGCCAGCGACCACCTGGTGCGCGCCTGGCACCACACCTACGGCCTGCCGGTGCTGACCACCAACTGCTCCAACAATTACGGACCTTTTCATTTCCCCGAGAAGCTCATCCCGCTGACGATCGTCAATGCCCTGGCCGGCAAGCCGCTGCCGGTGTACGGCGACGGCATGCAGGTGCGCGACTGGCTCTACGTGAAGGACCACTGCAGCGCCATCCGCCGCGTGCTGGAGGCCGGCCAGGTGGGCGAGACCTACAACGTCGGCGGCTGGAACGAGAAGCCCAACATCGAGATCGTCAAGACCGTGTGCGCGCTGCTCGACGAACGGCAGCCGCGCGCCGACGGCAAGCCCTATGCCGACCAGATCACCTACGTGACCGACCGCCCCGGCCACGACCGCCGCTACGCCATCGACGCCCGCAGGCTGGAGCGCGAGCTCGGCTGGAAGCCGGCCGAGACCTTCGACAGCGGCATCCGCAAGACCGTCGAGTGGTACCTGGCGAATCAGGACTGGGTGCGCAACGTGCAAAGCGGCGCCTACCGGGCGTGGGTGGCCCGGCAGTACGAAGGCAAGGCATGAGGATCCTGCTGTTCGGCAAGGGCGGCCAGGTCGGCTGGGAACTGCAGCGCAGCCTGGCGCCGCTGGGTGAACTGGTGGCGCTGGACTCCCGCAGCACCGATCTGCAGGCCGACTTCAGCCGGCCCGAGGCACTGGCCGAAACCGTGGAGACGGTGCGGCCCGACGTGGTCGTCAATGCCGCGGCCCATACGGCCGTCGACCAGGCCGAGAGCGAGCCGGACCTGGCCCGCGCGCTCAACGCCACCAGCCCCGGCGTGGTGGCGGCCGCGGCCCAGCGTATCGGCGCGCTGATGGTCCACTACTCCACCGACTACGTCTTTGACGGCAGCGGCGACCAGCCATGGAAGGAAGACGACCCCACCGGCCCGCTGAGCGTGTATGGCCGCACCAAGCTCGAAGGCGAGCAGCTCGTGGCCGCCAACTGCCCGCGGCACCTGATCTTCCGCACCAGCTGGGTGTACGCCGCGCGCGGCGGCAACTTCGCCAAGACCATGCTGCGGCTGGCAAAAGAGCGCGAGCGCCTCACCGTCATCGACGACCAGTTCGGCGCGCCCACCGGCGCCGAACTGCTGGCCGACGTGACGGCCCACGCCATCTGCGACACCCTGCGCGAGCCCGACAAGGCCGGCCTGTATCACCTGGCGGCCGATGGCGTGACCACCTGGCACGGCTACGCCCGCTTCGTGCTGGCGCAGGCCCAGGCGGCGGGCGCCGAGCTCAAGGCCGGCCCCGACGCCGTCGAACCCGTGCCCACCAGCGCCTTCCCCACGCCGGCCCGGCGGCCGGGCAATTCGCGGCTGGACACGGCCAGGCTGCGCCAAACCTTCGGGTTGGCATTGCCGCATTGGCAGGTGGGCGTCGCCAGAATGATGGCCGAAACGCTTTGATGCGGGAATTGATTTCAGACCTTCGTGCGCGTTCAGACCGGCAAGCGCCTGGCCGTCGACCTCAGCCTCCTGGCTTCTGCCCTGATGACGCCGGGAGCCGCCTCGTGGACCCTTGGACCAGCGTCTGGCCGGCTTGGCCGCAGATACGGTGTGGCCTACGACCCGGGCGCCAGCCCGGCATTTCAACCCGAATAACTTGAACGTTCGCCCTCAGAGGGCGGTGCACCCAAGACCATGACACAGCGCAAAGGCATCATCCTGGCCGGCGGCTCCGGCACCCGGCTGCATCCGGCCACCCTGGCCATCAGCAAGCAACTGCTGCCGGTGTACGACAAGCCGATGATCTACTACCCGCTCAGCACCCTGATGCTGGGCGGCATGCGCGATATCCTCATCATCAGCACGCCGCAGGACACGCCGCGCTTCCAGCAGCTGCTGGGCGACGGCAGCCAGTGGGGCATCCAGCTGCAGTACGCCGTGCAGCCCCGCCCCGACGGGCTGGCGCAGGCTTTCGTCATCGGCGACTCGTTCATCGGCAACGCGCCCAGCGCGCTGGTGCTGGGCGACAACATCTTCTACGGCCACGACCTGGCCGTGCTGCTCGGCCAGGCCGATGCGCAGCCAGCCGGCGCCACCGTGTTCGCCTACCACGTGCACGACCCCGAACGCTATGGCGTCGTCGCCTTCGACGCACAGGGCAAGGCCAGCAGCATCGAGGAAAAGCCGGCGCAGCCCAGGAGCAGCTACGCCGTGACGGGCCTGTACTTCTACGACAACCAGGTGGTGGACATCGCCAAGGCGGTCAAGCCCAGCGCGCGCGGCGAGCTGGAGATCACCGCCGTGAACGAAGCCTATCTGCGCAGGGGCCAGCTCAGCGTGCAGATCATGAAGCGCGGCTATGCCTGGCTGGACACCGGCACGCACGAAAGCCTGCTGGAGGCGGGCCAGTTCATCGCCACGCTGGAGCATCGGCAGGGGTTGAAGATCGCCTGCCCGGAAGAGATCGCCTGGCGCGCCGGATGGATCGACGCGCAGCAGGTGCACAGGCTGGCCGACCCGCTCAGGAAGAACGGCTATGGCCAATACCTTCTGCGCCTTTTGAAGGACGGAGCGCCGCGATGAAGATCACACCGACCGCCATTCCCGACGTGCTCATCCTGGAACCCAGGGTCTTCGGGGACCACCGGGGCTTCTTCATGGAGAGCTTCAACCAGAAAGCCTTCGACGAAGCCGTGGGGCGCCATGTGGACTTCGTTCAGGACAACCATTCGCGCTCCAGCCAGGGCGTGCTGCGCGGGCTGCACTATCAGATCCAGCAGCCGCAGGGTAAGCTGGTGCGCTGCGTGCGCGGCGCGGTGTTCGACGTGGCGGTGGACATCCGAAAATCCTCTCCCACCTTCGGCCAATGGGTCGGGGTCGAACTGACCGAAGACAACCATCGCCAGTTCTGGGTGCCGGCGGGGTTTGCGCACGG
>JASGDG010000052.1:0-9569 GCA_047607325.1 Xenophilus sp.
CGCGCCACGCGGCCGACGCAGGCGTCCCGGCGCCGCCGGCTCGAAGGCAAGAGCCGGCGGGCCGAGGTCAAGCGCCTGCGCGGCGCGGTGCGCGACTAGCTGCCGCCTTCAGGCCGCCTGCACCTCGATGCGGCGCGGGCGCGCGTGCTCGGCCTTGGGGATGCGCAGCCGCAGCACGCCCTGGCTCAGGTGGGCCTCGATGCGCTGCGTGTCCAGCTCCTTGCTCAGGGTGAACACGCGGCGGTAGCGGTTCAGGCCCACCTCGGCGTGCGAGGCCTGCATGCCCTCGGGCAGCGGCAGCGAGACCTCGCCCTCGATGGCGAGCTGGTCGCCGTCCACCTGCAGGTGCAGGCCCTCGCGGGCCACGCCGGGCAGGTCGGCCCACAGGGTGATGGCGCTGCCGTCTTCCACCACGTCCACCGGCGGCAGCAGGGCCGGCGGGGCCTCGCGGCCGGTGTCGCGGGCATCGTGGGTGGCGGGGGTGTTCGGGGTGTTCATCGCTGGTCCTCCTGGGCGGGTCATTGCACGGTGATGCGGCGCGGCTGCGCCGAGGCGCGGCGCTGCACGCTGACGCGCAGCACGCCGTCGCGGTAGCCGGCGGTCACGGCATCGGGGTCGGCGTCTTCGGGCAGGCTCACGGTGCGGCGGAACTCGCCGGCGAAGCGCTCGTTGATGTGGACGGCGGCGCGGTCCTTCTGCGCCTCGCCGCCGTCGGCCGGCAGGGGCGAGGCCCGGCGGCCCGACAGGCTGAGCACGCCGCGGTCGATCTGCACGTCGATCGAGGCCGGGTCCAGTCCCGGCGCGAAGGCGTACAGCTCGATGGACTGCGGCGTGGCGCCCACGTTCAGCGCCGGGAAGCCGCCGCGGCCGACGCCGCGGATGGTGGGGGACAGGTCGAACGCCTGCTGCACGTCGCGCTGCAGGCGATCCAGCTCGGCGAACAGGTCGCGCGGAAACAGGGATCGGTACATGGCGGAACCTCCTTGGGGATGACATTGCAGGAAGCCGCCGGAAGCGGTGCCCCGCAGCGACTTCCTGTCCACGCACATAAGGCGGCGGCGCCGCCTTTCAAGGGGGCGCCGCCGCGCTCAGCGCGCCCGCAGCGCCGCCACCGCCTCCGCGTCCGTGCGGTAGGTGAAGAGCAGCGGCCCGGGCGCCAGCAGTCCGGCGCGCTCCAGCACCTGCATGGCGGGCAGCTTCAGCCCGCTCAGGTGCAGCCGCACGCCCTTGCCCTCCAGCAGCCGGCGGATGCTGCCGAAGACCTCGGCGCCGGTCAGGTCGACCCGGTTGATGGGGTGCGCGAAGAGGCACACGTCCGTCAGGCCCGGGTGCTCGGCCAGCGCGGTGCTGACGGCGCGCTCCAGCGTGCTGGCGGAAGCGAAGTCCAGCTCCGCGTCCATGCGCAGCGCATAGAGGTGGGGCGCCAGCGGCGGCAGCTGCCACAGGTGGCGGTCGCGCAGGCTGCCGTCTGGGTGCAGGCCCACCTCGATGATGCGCGGGTGCAGGTGCCGGTACATGTAGTGCGCCAGCGCCGCCAGCAGGCCGCCCAGCACGCCCCAGTAGATGGCGGGCGCGGTGGCGATGGTCAGGGCGAAGGTGCCGAAGGCGATGGCCGCCTCGATGCGCGAGACGCGCCACAGCGCCACGAAGGCCGAAGGCTTGAGCAGGCCGATGGTGGCCGTCGCCACGATGGATGCCAGCACCGCCTGCGGCACGCCGTACAGCAGCGGCATGGCCCACAGCAGCGCGGCCGCCACCACCGCCACGTTGAAGACGGTGGCCCACTGCGTCTGCGCGCCCGCGTACAGCGTGATGGCCGAGCGCGAGAAGGACGAACTGGTCGGGAATGAGCCGGAGAAGCCCGAGGCGATCTTGGCCAGGCCCTGGCCGATCAGATCCTGGTTCTCGTTCCACAGCGTGCCGGCGCGGGCGTTGTCCACCTTGGCGCTGGAGGCGGTCTCCAGGAAGCTCACCAGCGTGACAAGGAAGGCCGGCAGGATCAGCGCGCCCAGTTCGTGCCAGCCCGGCAGGTCCGGCAGGTAGAACGAGGGCAGGCCCGAGGGCAGCGCTCCCACCACGGCGCCGCCCGTGAGCGGGTAGCCGGCCAGCCCGCTGACGAAGGCGCTGCCCGCCACCAGCGCCATGGTGGTCGGAAAGCGCGGCGTCAGGCGCTTGCCCAGCCACAGCGCGGCCATGCCGCCCAGGCCGAAGGCGATGGCGACGGCGTCCGGCGGCGGCCCGTGCAGCACCTGCATGAAGCTGCGGCCGGTGAAGCCCAGCAGGGCCGGCAGCTGCGAGAGCGTGATGAGCACCGCCGCGCCCTGGGTGAAGCCCATCAGGACCGGCGAGTTGACCAGCCGCAGCAGCCAGCCGAAGCGCGCCGCCCCCAGCGCCACTTGCATCAGCCCCGAGAGCAGCGCCAGCCAGGCGGCCAGCGACACCCACTCGCGGCTGCCCGGCACCGCCAGCGGCCCCAGCGCAGCGCCGATCAGAATGCTCGACAGGGCCGTCGGCCCCACCGACAGCCGGGCCGAGGAACTGAACAGCACCGCCACCAGCGCCGGCCACAGGGCGGCGTAGATGCCGGTGGCCAGCGGCATGCCGGCCAGCGAGGCATAGGCGACGCCCTGCGGAATGACCATCAGTGCCACGGTGATGCCGGCCAGCGCCTCGCTGACGAGCAGCGGGCGGTCGGGACGGGGCCAGGCGAGGAAGGGCAGCCAGCGCGCGAGGCGCTCACGGCGGCTGGCGGGGACGGCAGGGGGGACGGTCATCGAGCCGGCATTGTCCGGGATGCCGGGCGCCTTCAAGTCCGCTTCCTGTGCTGGAATGCCGTCGGCGACTTGCCCGTGGCCTGCTTGAACATGGCGCAGAAGGCGCTGTCGGTGGCGTAGCCGCTGGCGGCGGCCACCTGGCTCACCGCCATGCCGCGCGCCAGCAGCGGCAGCGCATGCGCCAGCAGCGCCTGCTGGCGCCACTGCTGCCAGCTCATGCCCATCTGGTCGCGGAACAGGCGCGCCACGGTGCGCTCGCTGGCGCCGATGGCGGCGGCGCGCTCGGCCAGCGTGGCGCGGCCGGCCGGGTTGCGCAGCAGCGTCTCGCACAGCTGGCGCAGGCGCTTGTCGGCCGGCAACGGCACGTCGATGCGGATCTGCGTGGCGCGCTCCAGTTCGTCCACCAGCAGCGGGGCGATCCAGCGCTCGCGCTGCGCCGCGTGCGGGTCGGCGCCGGGGTGGCCGTCGGGCGTGGTGTCCAGCGCCAGCATCAGGGCGCGCAGCAGGGGGCTGATTTCCAGCACCTCGCAGCGCTCCCAGTGCGGCCCCAGCCAGGGGTGCAGGTAGACCGTGCGCAGTTCGGCGTATTCCATGAGGCTGACGCTGTGCGGCACGTCGGCCGGCACCCAGACGGCGCGCGAAGGCGGCACGATGTAGCTGCCGTCGGTGGTCGACAGGCGGATCACCCCGAGCGTGGAGAAGGTCAGCTGCGGCCACGGGTGCTCATGCAGTTCGACCTGCGTGTCGGCCTGCAGGAAGTGCTGCTTGGCGCGCAGCGGACGCAGGGCGTCGGGCGCGTACAGGTGCGGCGTGAGCGGCCCCACGCTGCGGGCGGTTGCGCCGCCAGCGGCGGCCGCGGAGGGATGAGCGGCGCTTGTCATACTTTCGACAAATGTTGTCTTTCTATCGCCATTCTGCCGCGGAGGTGGTGCCTACCATCGGGCCTGCCCGAGACAACCCGCTTCTTTCATGTCCGCCGTCATGCCCCCTTCTTCCGCCACGCCTTCGCTGGGCTCCGACGCCCGGCTGATCGGCCTGGTCGGCCTGGCCCATGCCATCAGCCATTTCAGCCAGCTCATCCTGGCGCCGCTGTTCCCGTGGCTGAAAGACGCCTTCGGCGCCAGCTACACGGAACTGGGCGCGGTGTTGACGGTGTTCTTCGTCGTCTCGTGCGCGGTGCAGGCCGCCTCCGGCTTCGTGGTCGACAAGCTCGGGCCGCGCCCGGTGCTGCTCGTCGGCCTGGGTTGCCTGGGCCTGGCGGCCTTCGTCTATGCGGCGGCGCCGAGCTACTGGGTGCTGCTGGCCGGCGCCGTGCTGGCGGGCGTGGGCAACGGCGTGTTCCACCCGGTGGACTACACGCTGTTCAACCGCAAGGTGGCGCCTGCGCGGCTGGGCCATGCCTACAGCGTGCACGGCATCACCGGCAGCCTGGGCTGGGCGCTGGCGCCCGCCTTCGTGGTGCCGATCGCCATGGCCTACGGCTGGCGCGCCGCGCTGGCCAGCGCCGGCGTCGTGGCGCTGGTGGTGCTGGCCGTGCTGTGGTTCAACCGCGGCATGCTGTCGCTGGACGTGAAGGCGGTCCACAAGGCCGCGGGGCAGGGCGGCGGCGCGGCGGCGGGCGGCAGCACCTTCGGCTTCCTGCGCATCCCGGCGGTGTGGATGTGCTTCGGCTTCTTCTTCTTCTATGCGATGGTCATCAGCATCGTGCAGACCTTCGCGCCCGCGTCGGCCGGCAAGCTGCATGCGGTGCCGGTGGCACTGGTGGCGATCTGCCTGACGGTGTACATGGTCGCCAGCTCGGTAGGCATGGTGGCCGGCGGCTTCCTGGCCTCGGACCCGTCGCGCTGCGAGCGCATCGTGGGCGTCGGCTTCGGTGTCGCGGCGGTCTTCGCGCTGGTGATGGCGCTGGCCAGCTTCCCGCCGGTGATGGTGCCGGTGCTGTTCGGCGCCATGGGCTTGGCCTCCGGCATCGCCGGCCCTTCGCGCGACCTGCTGGTCAAGCGCTCCACGCCGGCCAACGCCAGCGGCCGCGTCTACGGCGTGGTGTACGCGGGCCTGGACATCGGGCAGGCCACCGCGCCGCTGATCTTCGGCCCGCTGATGGACCATGGCCGCTACAGCGCGGTCATCCTCGGCCTGGCGCTGGTGCAGGCGGTGCTGATCGTCAGCGCCTTCAACGTGCGCCGCGTGCGGCGCGAGGCACTGCCGGTGGCGGCTGCTTCCGCCTGAGCGGGCAAGGCCCGCGGTCCCGGGCCGCCGCACAATGCGCGGCATGACCCAGTACTGGCTGATGAAGTCCGAGCCCGGCGAATGCTCGATCGACGACGCGCTGGCCGCGCCCGGGTGCACCGTGCCCTGGACCGGCGTGCGCAACTACCAGGCGCGCAACTTCATGCGCGACGCGATGCGGGTGGGCGACGGCGTGCTGTTCTATCACGCCAGCTGCCCGGAGCCGGGCATCGCCGGCATCGCGCGCGTGGCCTCGGACGTGCGGCCCGACCCGACGCAGTTCGACCCCGCCTCGCCCTACCACGACGCCGCCTCGAAGCCTGAGGCGCCGCGCTGGCTGCTGCTGGACGTGCAGGCCCTGCGCAAGACGCGCCTGCTCGGCCTGCCCGAGTTGCGCGGCGTGCCGGCGCTGGCCGGCATGCGGCTGCTGCAGCGGGGCAACCGGCTGTCGATCACGCCGGTGACGCCGGACGAGTGGAACGCCATCGGATTCCTGCTGGGGTAGCGCTGGGGTCGCTACGGGCGAGCATGCGATGGACGCGTATTTCGATCTTCAGCTGAGCTTCGCCGAGCGCTATGCCGGCGCCGCCAGAGTCTCCTTCGGCGTCGCGGTCGAGCGCTGCACGAACCTGCGCCGCCGCCTGGGCCTGGAAGGCCATGCCGGGGCCGGTGGCTGGCAGCGCTTTCTGGTTCGCATCGAAGAACTGGCCGGCAACCGACCGGCCGTGCTGGCACTGTGCCTGGCGTGCTTCGACGGTCGTCCGCGGCATGCGCTGGAGCGCGCCTTCGGCTGTTTTTCCTATGACCCGCCCGATGCGCAGGGTGCGATGCGCATCCACTTCATGCCGCCGGAAGGTGTGCCTGCCAGCCCGCTGGCCGCCACGGGCATGGACGCCCGCAGAGCCGAATTGCGTGCGTTGTTCGCGCACGTGCGCCGCTGCGAGCGCCGGGCGCTCTGCGTGCGCGGCCTGTCCTGGCTCTACAACCTCGATGCCTACAGGCGGCTGTTTCCGCCGGCCTACTGCGCTTCCATCCGTGCGCCAGGGTTCTCGCCGCGTCTGAACGGCACCTCCACCTGGGGTCAGGTGCTGGACTGGCGCCAGCAGGTCAAGCCGAGGGTGCGCGACGCTGTGCTGGTCAACCTGGCCGGGTTGAGGCCCAGCGCACCATGGGAGGTGTTTCCGTTCCGGGCGTTGATGGCGACTTGTTCCATCGATCGCTTCCACGACTGGTTTGCCTGAAGGAAGACGAGGCCCGGACGGCCCGGCGCCTTCAGTCGGGCGGCAGGACTTCCAGCACCTTCTCTTTCGGCCGGCCGAGTCGCGTGCCCAGCGGCGTGACAACGACCGGCCGCTCCATCAGCACCGGATGCTGCACCATGAAGTCCAGCAGCTGCTCGTCGCTCCACTTCGGATCGGCCAGGCCCAGCTCCTCGTAGGGGGCGGCCTTGGTGCGCAGCAGGCCGCGCACCGAGCCGCCCAGGGCGGCGGCCAGCTCGCGCAGGCGCTCCTTGCCGGGCGGCGTCTTCAGGTACTCGACGATGGTCGGCTCGATGCCGTGCTCGCGCACCATCGCCAGCACGTTGCGCGAGGTGCTGCAGGCGGGGTTGTGGAAGAGGATGCAGTCGGGGTCGGGGGAGGAGGGCATCGCGCGATGATAGGCAGCGCGCGCCTCATTCTTCCCAGCCCGGCTCGAAGGGGAAGCGCTGCGGCCAGAACGCCGCCAGGCGCGGCTCGGCATCGACGCGCCTCACCACGTCGGCCATGAAGGGCGCCTCGGCGTAGAAGCGGCGGCGCTTCGGCGTCCAGCGCGAGGCCACCGCCACGTACAGGTCGAGCAGGCCGAGGCGCTCGCCGAGCAGCCAGGGGCGGCCGGCCGGGCCCAGCGCGCGGACCTGCCCGTCCATGATGTGCCAGCACTGCGCCAGGCGCTCGGCGGAGCGCATCAGCAGGAAGTCCTGCGCCGCCTTGTCGGCAGCCAGGCGCGCCGGGTCGTCGCGCACCCAGAAGAGGGCGTAGATCTGCGTGGCGATGTAGCTCATCCAGCGCAGGTACTGGGCGCGCAGGCGGTCGCCGGGCAGCGGGGCCAGGCCGGCTTCCGGATGGCGGTCGCCCAGCCAGATCAGGATGGCGGCGCTCTCGGTCAGCAGCTCGCCCTCGGGCGTGACCAGCGCCGGCACCTGCCGTGCCGGGTTCACCCGGCCGGCGCGCTCGCGCTCGGCCTCGCCGTCCCACGGGGCGATGTCCACCGTGGTCACGGGCAGGCCGGTCAGCGTCAGCGCCGCATGGATGGGCACGGCGCCGGAGCCGGGCGCGCCGTAGAGGGTGTAGCGGGGGGCTTCCTGGGTCATGGCCGCAGTGTGTGGGCCGCGGCCGCGCGGCGCAAGAAACCCGGGCTCAGGCGGCGATCAGCGCGTCGATGCGGTGCAGGCCCTCGATCGTCTTCACGCAGGCCTCGGCCGCCTCGGTGCCCTTGACGGCGAAGTGGCGCTGGAAGTACTTGCGGTGCTCGACGTGCTCGTGGAAGTGGTGCGGCGTCAGCACGGCGGAGATCATCGGCACGCCGGTGTCCAGTTGCAGGCTCATCAGCGAACTGACGACGGTGCTGGCGACGAACTCGTGGCGGTAGATGCCGCCGTCGACCACCAGCGCGCAGCACACCACGGCGGCGTAGCGGCCCGAGAGGGCGAGGCGCTTGGCGTGCAGCGGGATCTCGAAGGCGCCGGGCACGTCGAGGATGTCGATGCGCTCGCGCGGAACGCCCCGGCGAGCCATCTCCGCGAGGAAGGCGTCGCGCGCCTGGTGGACGATCTCCGCATGCCACTGGGCCTCGACCAGCGCGATGCGCTTGTCGCCACCGGCGGCGTTGGACAGGGAGGTGAGGGGAAGGTCATTGAGCTGACTCATGGTTTGCCTTTGCAAAGGGTTTGCCTGAATCAGGGCGCACGAAAGAACGGCCGTGCCCTGCGCACGCACGAGGCTGCGCACGGCGGCATGCCGCATTCCGCGCTCTCTTTCATCCGGACTGTGACCGTCGGCTTCGGACTCTCACCGAAATCTGCTGACACCACACCCCGTTGCGAGGCGCGGCCGCTCGCGGGCTCGTGCGGCCTTGCGAGCCGCCATCACCGCCGGTGGGGAATCGCACCCCGCCCTGAGAACGCTTGCGGCCCCACATGAGGTGGGGCCGCAGGGGGATTCTAGGCAGCCGCGAAAGCCCGTGCTGTCACTCGGGCGGCTGTGCCAGCGCTTGCGCCGCCGCGTTGCGGCCGCGCTCGCTGTGCACCATGGACAGGCCCGAGCCCACCAGCAGCGCGATGCCGGCCCAGGCCCAGGCGTTGGGGACCTGCCCCCAGACGCCGTAGCCGAGCAGCACGGCGAACAGCAGCGAGCTGTAGCGGAACGGCGCGGTGAGCGAGATCTCCGCCAGCCGCAGGCTGCCGATGAGCAGCAGGTAGGCCGAGATCAGCAGCGAGGCCGCCGCCGCGAGCAGCGCCAGGTGCCGCCATGCCACCGGCCGCCAGCCCTGCCACGGCAGCAGCGCGGCGCCCAGCACCCCCAGCGCCACCGCGCTGGACAGCGCGATGACCAGCGAGGGCACGGCAGGGTCGATGCGGCGCGTGAGCAACTCGCGCACCGCGTGCAGCAGCGTGCCGGCCACGCACAGCAGGGCCCAGGCGTTGAAGCCGTCGCCCGCGGGCTGCACCACCGCCAGCACGCCGGCGAAGCCCAGGCCCACCGCCGCCCAGCGCGCGCCCGAGGCGCGCTCGCCCAGCAGCAGCACGGCGAACAGCGTCATGAACACCGGCGCGGCCAGGTTGATGGCGGTGGCGTTGGCCAGCGGCAGGTGGAACAGCGAGAGCAGGTACATCGAGGTGCCGAAGGCGTCGGCCACGCAGCGCCCCAGCACGCGCGGGCTGACCGCCGCCGCCAGGTGCGGCGTGGCGCCGGCGCGCCGCGCGACGAGCAGGATCAGCACGGACGCGATCACGCTGCGCAGCAGGATGACCTGCGCCGGGGCCAGCGACTGGCCGACGAACTTGACCAGTGCGTCGTTGCCGGCGAAGCAGCCGGTGGCGCCGATCGTCAGCAGGATGGCGCGGCGGGCAGGGGAGCGGGCGGAAGAGGAGGAGGCGGTGGGCATGGCGGAGCGCGCGAGCGTAGCGCAGTGCAGTGCAGTGCAGTGCAGTGCAGCGGCGCGCCGCCGCGGGGCTACACCACGCTGCGGTGGCAGTAGATCAGGCGCTTGTTGACCTCGGCGCGCTCCGCGATGCGGTCGATGCGCGCGCTCGCCAAGCTGAAGGATGCGAACGCCTCGCACGCGGCCAGCAGGATGGGCCGCTTGCGAGCACTCGGCATCGCGCGAGCGGATTTCGGGGGTGGGGGGCGGGCGCTCATCCTGTTCAAACTCACTATCTGGCCAAGAGCGGAGGTATCGCAACCGAGGCTGCCGATAATCGGCGACTCCTCGACCTCCCTGCATCATGACGTCCCGGATCGCTGGCCATCTTCTCGTCGAATGCCTTGTCGCCCAGGGCGTGACCCATGTGTTCGGGGTGCCGGGCGA
>JASGDG010000053.1:0-13718 GCA_047607325.1 Xenophilus sp.
CCGCCTCGTCCAGCAGCGCGCCCAGTGCCAGGTGCTGCGCCAGAGCCTGGCGGCACTGACCGGGCTCGATGCCCAGGACCTCGCGCGCCGGCTCGACGCCGGCCCGGCCGACCTCGCCCTGCCCGCGCTGCGCCCGGTCGGCAGCGTGCCGGCGCAGACGCTGGCCCAGCGGCCGGACGTCTACGCCGCCGAACTCGCCGTGGCCGCCGCCAGCGCCGAGGCGGGCCAGGTGGAGGCGCAACGCTATCCGCGCCTGTCGCTCACCGGCTCCATCGGCCGCATCGGTCTGCGCGTCGCCGGCTTCCACGAATCGGTGAACACCTGGAGCATCGGCCCGGTGTCGCTCTCGGTGCCGATCTTCGACGGCGGCACCCGCGCCGCCAATGCCGAGGCCGCCAGGGCCCGCTACCAGGAGGCGGCGGCCCAGTACCGCGCCAGCGTGCGCCAGGCCGTCAAGGAGGTGGAAGAAGCCCTGACCAACCTCCAGGCCGCCGACGACCGAAGCGCCGACGCCGACCGCGCGGTGGCGAACTACCAGGCCTCCTTCGACGCCACCCAGGCCCGCTACCGCAGCGGCCTGGCCAGCCAATTCGAGCTGGAGGAATCGCGCCGCACCCTGTTCGCCGCGCAGACCGCCCGCGTCGGCCTGCAGCGCGAGCGGGCACAGGCCTGGGTATCGCTCTACCGCGCCCTGGGCGGCGGCTGGACGCGGCCCGACACACCGCACGCCGCCAGCGGCGATGCTCCCGCCGGCCCTGCGCAGCCCTGACGGCCGGCGCCCTTCCCCCTTCACCGCACCATGACACGCTCCAAGCGCAACCTCCTGACCGCCGCCCTCGTGGCGGTGATCGCGGCCCTGGCCGCCTTCTGGCTGCTCCGCCGGCCAGCCGGCGAGCCCCCTGCCAGCGGCCAGCCCGTGCCGCGCCCGGCCCTGGCCGTCGTCGTCACCGCGCCGGCGTCGGCCGAGCTGAGCGTGACGCTGGCCGCCAACGGCAACATCGCCGCCTGGCAGGAGGCCAGCATCGGCTCCGAATCCAGCGGCCTCAAGCTGGCCGAGGTGCGCGTGAACGTGGGCGACACGGTGAGGAAGGGCCAGGTGCTGGCCGTCTTCTCCGGCGACACGGTGCGCGCCGACGTGGCGCAGGCCCAGGCCAGCCTGGCCGAGGCCCAGGCCCAGGCCGCCGACGCGGCGGCCAACGCCGAGCGCGCCCGCACGCTGGAGCAGACCGGCGCCCTGAGCCGGCAGCAGATCAACCAGTACCTCACCAGCGCCCAGACCGCCCAGGCCCGCGTGGCCGCGGCGCGCGCCGCGCTGGCCGCGCAGCAGGTACGCCGCGGCAACACCCAGGTGCTGGCGCCGGACGACGGCGTGGTCTCCGCCCGCACGGCCACCGTGGGCAGCGTGGTGAACGCGGGCACGGAGCTGTTCCGCCTGGTGCGCCAGGGCCGGCTGGAATGGCGGGCCGAGGTCGCGTCCACCGAGCTGGCGCGCATCGCGCCCGGCACGCCGGCGGTCGTGACCGCCGCCAGCGGCGAGCAGGTGCGAGGCACGGTGCGCGTGGTGGCGCCCACGGTGGACCCGCAGACGCGCAACGCGCTGGTCTACGTGGATCTGCCCGGCGCGGTGAACCAAAGCGCGGGCGCGATCAAGGCGGGCATGTTCGCGCGCGGCGAGTTCGAGCTGGGCAGGAGCAGCGCCGTCACGGTGCCGCAGGCGGCCGTGGTGCCGCGCGACGGCTTCAACCACGTGATGGTGGTGCAGCCCGACGGCCGCGTCCGGCTGACCCGCGTGGAGGTCGGCCGGCGCGTCGGCGACCGGATGGAGCTCACCTCGAAGCTGCCGGCCGATGCCCGCATCGTCGCGCAGGGTGCGGGCTTCCTGAACGACGGCGACCTGGTGCGGGTGGTGCAGCCGTGAACGTCTCCGCCTGGTCCATCCGCAACCCCATCCCGGCGATGATGGTCTTCGTGCTGCTCACGCTGGCCGGCCTGGTCGCGTTCCGGGCCATGAAGGTGCAGAACTTCCCGGACCTGGACCTGCCGGTGGTCATCGTCACCGCCACGCTGCCCGGCGCCTCGCCGGCGCAATTGGAGAACGACGTCGCGCGCAAGATCGAGAACTCGATCGCCACGCTGCAGGGCCTCAAGCACATCACCACCACGCTGACCGACGGCGCGGCCACCATCGCGGCCGAGTTCGTGCTCGAGAAGCCGATCCAGGAGGCGGTGGACGACGTGCGCTCGGCCGTTGGCCGCGTGCGCTCCGACATGCCGGCCGACCTGCGCGACCCGATCGTCACCAAGCTGGACCTGGCGGCCCAGCCGATCCTGGCCTTCGCCATCTCGTCCGACCGGCTGGACGACGAGGCCCTGTCCTGGTTCGTCGACGATACCGTGGCCCGGCGGCTGATGGCCGTGCCCGGCGTGGGCGCGGTCAACCGCGTGGGCGGCGTCGCGCGCGAGATCCGCGTGGCGCTGGACCCGGCGCGCCTGCAGGCGCTGAACGCCACCGCCGCCGACGTCTCGCGCCAGCTGCGCCAGGTGCAGCAGGAAAGCGCCGGCGGCCGCGCCGACCTGGGCGGCACCGAGCAGCCGGTGCGCACCATCGCCACCGTGGCCTCGGCCGACGAGCTGCGGCAGATGCAGATCCCGCTGCCGGACGGCCGCCGCATCGCGCTGGCCAACGTGGCCACGGTGCGGGACACGGTGGCCGAGCCGCGCGCCGCCGCGCTGCTCAACGGCAGGCAGGTGGTCGGCTTCGAGGTGGCGCGCAGCCGCGGCGCCAGCGAGATCGAGGTCGGCGCGGCGGTGGAGCGCGCGCTCGAACAGTTGCGGAAGGACCACCCCGACATCCATCTCACGCGCACGCTGGACTTCGTGAAGATCGCGGCCGAGGAGTACGACGCCTCGATGCACCTGCTGTACGAGGGCGCGCTGCTGGCGGTGCTGGTGGTGTGGCTGTTCCTGCGCGACTGGCGCGCCACCATCGTCTCGGCGGTGGCGCTGCCGCTGTCGGTGATCCCGGCCTTCATCGGCATGTACCTGCTGGGCTTCTCGATCAACATCGTCACGCTGCTGGCGCTGTCGCTGGTGGTCGGCATCCTGGTGGACGACGCGATCGTCGAGGTCGAGAACATCGTGCGCCACCTGCGCATGGGCAAGTCGCCCTACCAGGCCGCGATGGAGGCGGCCGACGAGATCGGCCTGGCGGTGATCGCCACCACCTTCACGCTGATCGCGGTGTTCCTGCCCACCGCCTTCATGAGCGGCGTGGTGGGCAAGTTCTTCAAGCAGTTCGGCTGGACGGCCTCGCTCGCCGTGTTCGCCTCGCTGGTGGTGGCGCGGCTGCTCACGCCGATGATGGCGGCCCACCTGCTCAGGCCGCTGGTCAAGCAGGCGCGGGAGCCGGCCTGGCTGGCCTGGTACATGCGCGCCGCGCAGGCCTGCCTGCGCCACCGCTGGCGCACCATGATCGGCGCCACGCTGTTCTTCTTCGGCTCGCTGGCGCTGATCCCGCTGCTGCCCTCGGGCTTCATCCCGCCGGACGACAACGCCCAGACGCAGGTGCGCGTCGAACTGGCGCCGGGCGCGAAGCTGGAGCAGACCCTCGCCGTGGCCGAGCAGGTGCGCCAGCGGCTGCTGAAGATCGACCACCTCGGCGACATCTACACCGCCATCGGCGCCGGCAGCGCGGGCGCGGATCCGTTCCCGGGCAACTTCGTCGAGGCGCGCAAGGCCACCCTCACGGTGCAGCTGGCGCCACGCGGCACGCGGCCGAAGAAGCAGGTGATCGAGCAGCAGATCCGCGAGGCCCTGGGGGACCTGCCGGGCGTGCGCTGGGGCGTGGGCCTGGGCGGCTCGAACGACAAGTACCTGCTGGCCCTGTCGAGCCAGGACCCGCATGCGTTGCGCCAGGCCGCCACCGAGGTGGAGCGCGAGCTGCGCACCATCCCCGGCATCGGCAACGTGACCTCGCTGGCCGGCCTGGTGCGGCCCGAGATCGTGGTGCGGCCCGACTTCGCCCGCGCCGCCGACCTGGGCGTGACCAGCGCCGCGATCGCCGACACGCTGCGCGTGGCCACCCTGGGCGACTACGACAGCCAGCTGCCCAGGCTCAACCTGGCGGAGCGCCAGGTGCCGATCATGGTGCGGCTGGCCGACAGCGCACGCCAGGACCTGGCGCTGCTCGAACGTCTGGTCGTGCCCGGCGCGCGCGGCCCGGTGCGCCTGGGCGAGGTCGCCACGCTGCAGCTGGCCGGCGGCCCGGCCGTCATCAGCCGCTACGACCGCGCGCGCAACATGAACTTCGAGATCGAGCTGTCCACGCGCGGCCTGAACGACGTGACCGAGGCCGTGCGCCAGCTGCCGGCGGTGAAGAACCTGCCGCCGTCCGTGCGCATCATCGACGTGGGCGACGCCGAAGCCATGGGCGAGCTGTTCTCCGGCTTCGGGCTGGCCATGCTGACCGGCATCGTGTGCATCTACATCGTGCTGGTGCTGCTGTTCAAGGACTTCCTGCAGCCGGCCACCATCCTGGCGGCGCTGCCGCTGTCGCTGGGCGGCGCCTTCGTCGGGCTGCTGATCGCGGACAAGAGTTTCTCCATGCCCTCGCTGATCGGGCTGATCATGCTGATGGGCATCGCGACCAAGAACTCCATCCTGCTGGTGGAGTACGCCATCGTCGCCCGCCGCGACCACGGCATGAGCCGATGGGACGCGCTGCTGGACGCCTGCCGCAAGCGCGCCCGGCCGATCATCATGACCACGCTGGCCATGGGCGCGGGCATGCTGCCCATCGCGGCGGGCTGGGGCGCGGCGGACTCGAGCTTCCGCTCGCCCATGGCCACGGCGGTGATCGGCGGCCTGATCACCTCCACGGTGCTGAGCCTGCTGGTGGTGCCCGCCGTCTTCACCTACGTGGACGACGTCGAGCACTGGCTGCGCCGTCAGGTGCGCCGCCTGCGCCGGCTGCCGCCCGACCCGCACGCCGCCGACGCGCTGCGGGCCGCGTCCGGCGAGGCGCACTGACGACAGGGCGGCCGTACCATCGTCACTCTCCCCGCCTGCCCCCCACGCCATGCCCTCCATCCCCATCCTGACACTGTCCAACGCGCAGACCGTGACCGAGGCGTCGGCCACGGCGGCCTTCGGCGGCTGGACACTGCCGAGCTGGCGCACGCCATGACGCGCGTGGATGCCCCGGCCTTCACCCTGCGCGCCGCCGGGCCGGCCGACGTGCCCGCCATCGTCGGCATGGTCCGAGAACTGGCCGAGTTCGAACACCTCGCGCACCTGATGGAGGCCACGCCGGAACGGCTGGCCGCACAGCTCTTCGGCGAGCGCCCGGCCGCCGAGGCGATGGTGGCCACCACGGCGCAGGGCGAGGCGGTGGGCTATGCGCTCTTCTTCCCGACCTTCTCCACCTTCCTGGCCCGCCCGGGCCTGTGGCTGGAGGACCTGTACGTGCGGCCGGCCTGGCGCAGCCGGGGCATCGGCCGGGCGCTGCTGTCGCGCGTCGGCGCGCTGGCCTCGGAGCGCGGCTGCGGGCGGCTGGAGTGGAGCGTGCTGGACTGGAACCGCCGCGCCATCGCCCTCTACGAAGGCATGGGCGCCACGGTCATGCCGGACTGGCGCATCTGCCGCGTGACGGGCGACGCGCTGGAGCGGCTGGCCGCCGGCGACGAGGCGCCGCAGGCGGATTGACGCGGGCCCGCCGCCTCAGCGCCGCGTCGAGGCGAGCTTCTCCGCGCGGGCGATGGCGGCCTCGAGCACCTGCAGGTCGGTCGGGCTCGCGCGCATGCGCTGCGCTTCCTGGCGGAGGATGCCGCCGCCCTCCTCGCCTGCCAGGCTCTGCAGGCGCGACTGCAGTTCGCGCCGCCTGCGGACCAGGGCGACGGTGGGGGTCTCTTTGGTGCGGCGGCCGGTGCGCCGCCAGGCGATCGCTGCTGCGAGCAGCACGACGATCAGCACGGCCGCGGCCCAGGCCAGCGGAGTCCAGTTTGTCATCGGTGGGAAGTGTATGCGGCGCGTGCGAATGCACGGCCCTGCCAAGGCTAGGCGTCCAGCTGCTGCAGCCGCGCCAGCTTGCGCTCCGACATGCGCTTGGCCACGCGCGGCAGGATCAGCACGGCCAGCACGATGACGATGAGCGCCAACGACATCGGCCGCTGCAGGAACACGGCCGGGCTGCCCTCGCCGATCGACAGGGCGTTGCGCAGCTGCGCCTCGGCCAGCGGGCCGAGGATCATGCCCACCACCACCGGCGCGGTCGGGAAGTCGAAGCGCCGCATGATCACGCCCAGCACGCCGATGGCGTAGAGCAGGAACAGGTCGAAGGCGCTCTGCCTCATGCCGTAGGCGCCCACCGTGGCGAAGATCAGGATGCCGGCGTACAGCTGCGGCTTCGGGATCCTCAGCAGCTTCACCCACAGGCCCACCATCGGCAGGTTCAGCACCAGCAGCATCACGTTGCCGATGTACAGCGAGGCGATCAGCGCCCACACCAGCGTCGCGCTGGTGGTGAACAGCTGCGGCCCCGGCTGGATGCCGTAGTTCTGGAAGGCGCCCAGCAGGATGGCGGTGGTGTTGCTGGTCGGGATGCCCAGCGTCAGCAGCGGGATCAGCGCCGCCGTCACGGTGGCGTTGTTGGCCGCCTCGGGGCCGGCCACGCCCTCGATGGCGCCGATGGTGCCGAACTCGGCCTTCTCCTGCGGGTCCTTCACCAGCTTCTTCTCGGCCGCGTAGCTGAGGAAGGTCGGGATCTCGGTGCCGCCCGCTGGGATGCAGCCGAAGGGCGTGCCGATGGCGGTGCCGCGCAGCCAGGCGCCGATGGAGCGCTTCCAGTCGCGCGGCGTCATGTGGACGCGGCTGAGCCTGTTCTGGCTCTCGACGACGCGGCCCTCGAACAGCACGGCGTAGAGCACCTCCGCCACGGCGAACAGGCCCACCGCCACCAGCACGATCTCGATGCCGTCCAGCAGCTCGGGGATGTTGCCGACGTAACGGCCCTGGCCCGAGATCTGGTCCAGCCCCACGCAGCCCACGGCCAGGCCGATGAACAGCGCCGTCATGCCGCGCAGCGTGCTCTTGCCCAGCACCGCGCTGACGGTGGTGAAGGCCAGCAGCATCAGCATGAAGTACTCGGGCGGGCCGAGCTTGACGGCGAAGTCCGCCACGTAGGGCGCGAACAGCGTGACGATGACGGTGGCGATGGTGCCCGCCACGAAGGAGCCGACGGCCGCCGTCGCCAGCGCGGCGCCGGCGCGGCCGCTCTTGGCCATCCTGTTGCCCTCCATCGCCGTGACCATGCTGGCCGTCTCGCCCGGCGTGTTCAGCAGGATGGAAGTGGTCGAGCCACCGTACATCGCGCCGTAGTAGATGCCGGCGAAGAAGATCATCGAGGCGGTGACGTCGACCTTGCCCGTGATCGGCAGCAGCATCGCCACCGCCACCGCGGGGCCGATGCCGGGCAGCACACCCACCGCCGTGCCCAGGGCGCAGCCGACGAGGCACCACAGCAGGTTGCTGACGGTGATGGCCTGCGCGAAGCCGTGCAGGAGTGCGTTGAAGATGTCCATCGCGCGTCCTCCCTCAGAGCCAGCCGCTGTCCGTCAGGCCCGGCAGGTTGATGGCCAGGAACTTGGTGAAGGCCCAGAACACCGGCGCCGAGATGGCCAGGCCGATCAGCACGTCCGTGATCCAGGTGCGCGGCGCGTTGGCGATGGGCTGGCCGTTGGCGCGGCGCAGGCCCTGCACCGCCAGCAGGTAGCACAGCGCGCAGCTGAGGATGAAGCCGAGGCTGGTGATCAGCGCCGCGTTGAGCAGCAGGCCCGCGGAGACCCACACGAAGCCCGTCCAGTACGGCGGGTCGGCGGGCGCGCCCTCCTCGTCCATCTCGCGGAAGCCGCCGGTGCGCGCCTCCCAGAGGATCCAGCCGCCGCAGACCGTCAGCACGATGGCGCACATCCAGGGGAAGAAGTTCGGGCCGATGCCGCTGTAGCCGGCATCGGAGGAAATGCCCATCGCGCCCCAGCCCAGCCCCAGGCCGGTGAGCAGGACGCCCAGCCCCACCAGGGTCTGGGGCCAGTTGCCGCCCGCCGGCGTCGATGCGTCCGCCGCACTCATACCATTCCGGACTGGGCCATGATCTCGCGCAGGCTGGCGAAGTCCTGGTCGACGAACTTGGCGAATTCGTCGCCCGAGAGGACGGCCGGCGTCCAGTCGTTCTTCTTCAGCGCCTCGGCCCACGCCGCCGACTTCAGCGCGGCCAGCACCATGTCGGTCAGGGCCTTCTTCTGCTCGGCCGTGATGCCGGGCGCGCCGTACACGCCGCGCCAGTTGCCGATCTCCACGTCGATGCCCTGCTCCTTGAGCGTGGGCACGCTGCTGCCTTCCAGGCGCGAGGCCGAGGTGACGGCGATGGCCTTCATCTTGCCGTCGGCGATGTAGGGCGCGAACTCGCTGTAGCCGCTGCCGCCGACGGTGACGTTACCGCCCAGGATGGCGGCCGTCGCCTCGCCGCCGCCGCGGAAGGCCACGTAGTTGATCTTCTTCGGGTCGACGCCGACCTTGCGCGCGATCATGGCCGCGGCGATGTGCTCGGTGGCGCCGCGCGAGCCGCCGCCCCACTTGACGCTGCCCGGGTCCTTCTTGAGCTGGGCGATCACCTCGGCCATCGTCTTGAAGGGCGAATTGGCCGGCAGCACGAAGACGTTGTATTCGCTCGTGATGCGGGCGATCGGCGTGGCCTGCGAGAGGCTGACCGGCGGCTTGCCGGTGATGATGCCGCCCAGCATCACGGCGCCCATCACCATCAGCGCGTTCGGGTCTCCCTTGGAGCCGTTGACGAACTGCGCGAGGCCCAGCGCGCCGGCCGCGCCGCCCTTGTTGTCGTAGGTGACGGTGTCGGCCGCCTTCGCGTCCACCATGGCCTTGCCCAGGGCGCGGCCGGTGGTGTCCCAGCCGCCGCCGGGGTTGGCCGGGATCATCATCTTCACGTTGGCGGCCGCGCGCGCCGACAGCGGCAGGGCGCCGACGGCGGCCATGGCTGCCAGTGACTTCAGGAAGGTGTCGCGACGCATGCTGGGGTCTCCTGATGGGAAGGAACTTGAAAGGAGGCTGACTTGCAGCTGAGCACTATCATGCGCCGCCCCGCTGTCAGTTGGCTGTCCGCCAGACTGGGGAAAACACCAAAGTACGCCCTCCCGACGCCAACGTATGAAGCTGCTGCTGATCGAAGACGACCCCGCGATGCAGATCACCCTGCAGCGCACCCTGGGACGCCGCCGCATCGACGTGCGCGTCTGCGGCGACGGCGCCGAGGCCATCACGCAGTGGCACGTCATCGAGCCCGACGTGGTCGCCCTCGACCTGAGCCTGCCCAACGTCGACGGCCTGCAGGTGCTGGCCCAGGCCCGTGCCGAGGGCCTGCGCACGCCGGTGCTGCTGCTGACCGCGCGCGGCACCGTGGGCGACCGCATCGTCGGCCTGAACGCCGGCGCCGACGACTACCTGCCCAAGCCCTTCGACCTCGACGAGCTGGAAGCGCGCATCCGCGCGCTGCGCCGGCGCAGCCGCGGCGCCACCGGCCCGGACGCGGGCCTGAACCCGCAGGAGATCGGCGGCCTGCGCTTCGAGCCCGACAACGGCGCCATCTACCACCGCGCCGAACTGCTGGAGCTCACGCCGCGCGAGCTGGCACTGCTGAAGGCGCTGATGATGAAGCCGGGCCACGCCGTGACCAAGGAGCGCCTGTTCGAGCTGGTGTTCCCGGGCGAGACCGACGTGCAGTACGAGGCCATCGAGGTGGTGGTGTACCGGCTGCGCAAGAAGCTGGCGGGCACCGGCGCCGTGCTGATGACCATGCGCGGGCTCGGCTACCTGCTGCGTCCCGAGGCATGACCCGCATCTCCTCGCTTCGCGCGCGGCTGCTGCTCGGCATCCTCGCGCCAGTGGCGGTGTTCATCGTGATCAACAGCGTGAGCCTGTACCGCCAGAGCCTCGCGGCGGCCACCACGGCCTACGACCGCACCCTGCTGGCGTCGGCCAAGACCATCGGCGAGCAGCTCGACGTGGAGGGCTACGACGACATGGCGCGGCTGCGCGCCATCGTGCCCTACTCCGCGCTGGAGGCCTTCGAGGCCGACAACCGCAGCCGGCTCTTCTACCGGGTCTCGGCGATCGACGGAGGGATGATCTCGGGCTTCGCCGAGCTGCCTTTCTGGCGCGGCCGCCTCCCCGACCGGGGCGCGTACTCGGCGCTGGTCGACTTCTACGACGCGCAGTTCCGCAACCAGCCGGTGCGCGTGGCGGTGCTGCTGCAGCCGGTGGCCAGCGCAACCGGCCGCGGCATGGCCGTGGTGCAGGTGGCCGAGACGCTGGAGCTGCGCGAGACGCTGGTGCGCAAGCTGCTCATCGACACGCTGTGGCGCCAGTTGCTGCTGATGGGCGTGATCGCGCTGGTCACGGTGTTCGTGGTGCAGCGCGCCACACGGCCGGTGCGCGAGCTGGGCGAGGCCATCGAGCGGCGCCCGGCCGACGACCTCTCCCCCATCGACGCGCGCGGCGCGCCGCGCGAACTGCGCCCGCTGATCGACGCCACCACCCAGGCCATGGGCCAGCTGCAGCGCCTGCTCGACCACCAGAAGCGCTTCGTGCGCGACAGCGCCCACCAGCTGCGCACGCCGCTGGCGGTGCTGAAGGCGCAGGTGCAGTCGGCCCGGCGCGGCGACGTGGCACCCGAGCAGGCGCTGCGCGAGATCAGCGGCACGGTGGATCGCGCCACCCTGCTGGCCAACCAGATGCTGTCGCTCGCCAAGGTGGAGCAGCTGCGCCAGCAGCCGGAATCGGTGACGCTCGATTTCGGCGAGGTGGCGCGCAACATCGCGCTCGATCTGTCGCCCCTGGTGGCCGACAAGGCGCTCGACTTCGAACTCGCCCTCGACGAGCCCGTGCCGGTGCGCGCCCACCAGTGGATGCTGCAGGAGCTCACGCGCAACCTGCTGCACAACGCGATCAAGCAGAGCCCGCCGGGCGCGGCTCTGTCGGTGACGGTGCGCCCCGAAGGCGCCGACGCGGTGCTGGTGGTGCGCGACGGCGGCCCCGGCATCTCGCCCGAACTGCGCCAGCGCCTCTTCGCGCCCTTTGCGGCGGGCAGCACCTCCAGCGGTTCGGGGCTGGGGCTGACGATCTGCCGCGAGATCGTGCAGGCGCTGGGCGGGCGCATCAGCCTCGACAACCGCATCGAGCCGGTCACGCACGACGGCAGGGCCGAACGGGTGATCGGGCTGGACGCGATCGTGCATCTGCCGCTCGCGCCCTCGCCGACACTGCCGGCTCTGCCGCCATCGCGGCACAATGCCTGACCTCCACTTCCGGAAATTCATGGACCGTCTGCGCATCGACAAATGGCTCTGGGCCGCCCGCTTCTTCAAGACGCGCTCGCTGGCCGCGGAGGAAATCGGCAAGAACCGCGTGCAGGTGAACGGAGACATCGCCAAGGCCTCGCGCGAGGTCAAGGCGGGCGACACCGTCGCCCTGCGCATGGGCCCGCTGACGCGGACGGTGACGGTGCGCGGCCTCAGCAGCCAGCGCGGGCCGGCGCCGGTGGCGCAGCAGCTCTACGAGGAAACGGCGGAAAGCCTGGCGGCGCAGGCCGCCTTCCGCGAGATGCGCCGCGCGGGCATCGAGCCGGCCCTGGCCATCGAACAGGGCCGCCCCACCAAGCGCGACCGGCGCGAGCTCGACGGCGCGGTGCGCCAGCATGCCGAGTGGGACGACCGCTGGAGCGCCTCGCTGCCCGCGGACCACGACGAGTCCTGACCGATCGCTTACCCTGTGGGCTTCGCTGTTCTTCAGCACGGAGTCCCGCCACATGGCCAGCTTCAAGAAATACCGCGTCAGCGGCAAGTTCAGGCTCTCCCACATCGACCCCGGCGACACGCCCTTCTGCGAGGGCGACGAGAACGCCCAGCACACGGAGCTCGATGCGCTGGCGGTGGAGCTCGACGAACTGCAGGACCTGCTGAACGCCGAAGGCAAGCGCAAGCTGCTGCTGGTGCTTCAGGGCATGGACACCAGCGGCAAGGACGGCACCGTGCGCTGGGTGTTCTCGCGCACCTCGCCGCTGGGCGTACGCGTGACGGCCTTCAAGGCGCCGACCGTGGACGAGCGCGCGCGCGACTACCTCTGGCGCTGCCATGCGGCGGTGCCGCGCACCGGCGAGATCATGATCTGGAACCGCAGCCACTACGAGGATGTGCTGGTGCCCGTGGTCGAGGGCTGGATCGACAGGGCCGAGGCGAAGCGCCGCTATGCGCAGATCAACGACTTCGAGCGGCTGCTCACCGAAACCGGCACGGTGGTGGTCAAGTGCATGCTGCACATCGACAAGGACGAGCAGCGCGAGCGCCTGCAGGCGCGCATCGACACGCCCGGCAAGCAATGGAAGTTCAGCATGGATGACCTGGAGGTGCGCACCCAGTGGAGCGCCTACCAGAAGGCCTACCAGAACGCGCTGTCGGCCACGTCGACCGAGCACGCACCCTGGCACGTGGTGCCCGCCAACAGCAAGCGCCATCGCAACGTGATGATCGCGCAGCTGCTGGTGAAGACGATGCGGCAGATGAAGCTCAAGCCGCCGCCGCCCGATCCGGCGCTCAAGGGAATGATCGTCAAGTGAGTTCAGCTCGAACCAGGTGCCATCGATCGGTCGGACGACGCTGAATGAACGGATGCATGGCACCGCCGATGCAAATGGAGGCTCTCCTTGGCCAAGCTGGCCCCCCTGAACACGTCACGCTACTGGCATGCGCCCGCCCTGCCGGGCATGGACATGCTGCATGCGGACTTCACCACGCACGAGTATGCGCCTCACGTGCACCACTCCTTCGTGATCGCCGTCACCGAGATCGGAGGCGCGGAATTCAAGAGCCGCGGCCGCACCGGCGCGGCGCACCAGCAGGCACTGCTGGTCTTCAATCCGGCCGAGCCGCACTCGGGGCGCATGGGCGGCAGCCCGCGCTGGCGCTATCGCTCCTTCTACCTGGCCGACGCGGGCATCCTGCACCTGATGGCGACGCTGGGCATGGACCAGGCCCGCTACTTCGATTCGAACGTCTACTGCGACGACAAGCTCATCGCCAGCTTCCTCGAACTCCACCGTGCCTTCGATGAAGACAGCGGCCAGTGCGATCCGCTGCGGCAGCAGGAGCTGTTCGTGCACACCTTCGGCACGCTCTTCCAGAGGCACGCGCAGCAGGGCCATCGCGTGCTTCCGGTGCCCGCCGACACCAGCGTGCTCGCGCCGGTGCTGGAACTGCTGCGCGATGCCTTCGCCGAACGGCTGACGCTGGAAGCGATGGCCGCGGCCGCGGACCTCACGCCCTTCCAGCTGATCGGCGCGTTCAACCGCGCGACCGGCCTGACGCCGCACATGTACCTGACGCAGCTGCGGCTCAGGGCGGCGATCAGCCATCTCACCGCGGGCAGGCCACTCATCGAGGCCGCGCTGGCGAGCGGCTTCTACGACCAGAGCGCCCTCACCCGGCATTTCAAACGCACCTTCGGCATGACGCCACTGCAGTACGTCCGCGCGCGGATCCACTGACGCACCGGCGTTCTTTCCGCTGCTTTTTCCCGCCGGCCCGCGCGGCATGCGCCGCGCAGGGCCGGCTTTGCCGTGCCCGGCGCCGCAATTTTTACCAATACGGCCTTCCGCA
>JASGDG010000054.1:0-13768 GCA_047607325.1 Xenophilus sp.
CGCGGACCAGCGCCGGCGCGGCGGGCGGATCTGCGTCCGGCATCGCGGCGGCGGCCGGCGCCTCGCTTTCGTGGACGGTGCACCAGTCGCGCCGCAGGCGGGCGATGCGGTGGTCCCACTCCGGCAGCGCCCGGCGGACCGCCAGCGGCTCTTCGGCGGAAGGCACGGGCGGCGCCTGCACGGGGCGAGGCGCCGAGGCTCGTATCTCCTCGCTGCGCCACAGCCAGCGGTTGTCGTCCCGGTACGCGGGGCCGGGGCGGTACAGGCGGGGGTTGAAGGCCATGCGCATCTGGCCGAGGTCGTGGCCGAGCACGGAGGCCAGGCGGCGCATGGCACGCGGGTCGGCCTCGGCCAGCACCTGCTGCGCGGCATCGCGCCAGAACAGCGCACGGCCCTTGCGCACCCAGGGGTGCGGGTCAGCGTAAGCCGGGTCGATGAGCGCGCGGGCCAGCCGCAGCAGCAGGGTCTCGAAGTCGCCGCCGTGCGCGGGTTCGGCGGTGTGCCGTGCCGTCCACAGGCGCCGCAGGCCCGGCAGCTCGCGCGCCGCCAGCGCCTCGGCGCGGGCATCCTCCAGCACGCCGGTGATCGCCTGTGTGAGGGGGGCCGTGCCCTCGCGGTCGAACACGGCGCGCGAGAAGACCAGGTGCGCCGCCATGTGCGCGGCAGCCGCCTGCGCGGCAGCCGGCATCGGCGGCAGGTGCATGCCGGCGGGCGAGAGGTGGGGCGCTGGCGCCTCGCCGTCCTCGCCCGGCGGCAGCGCGAACAGCGGCGGCGCGATGTTCCACAGCATGCGCAGCCACGGCGCCAGCGAGCGCGGCAGGGGCATGTCAGCTATCCATGGCGCCGCGCGCCGCCCGCATGGCATGAAACGGCGCCCCGCAAGCAGCGGTGCCAAAGGCCGCGGAGCAGGCCGTGCCAGAACACCCACGGAACCGGCTTGGCCGGGCCGTCGGGTGTGCCCCCTTCAGGGGGTTGGCGAAGCGGAACGAAGTCCGCGAAGACTGGGGGTGTCTCATCAAAACGCGGCATGGACGGCGGCGGCCAGAGCCTCCTGCAAGGCCTCGTCGTCCGACAGCGGCACCGCCAGCGCCGCCATGCAGGCCGCGTGCGGCGGCAGGCCCTGGCGCACCAGCTGGGCGGCGCGCACCAGCATGCGGGTGGAGGCGCCCTCCTCCAGCCCCTGCCCGGCCAGCCGCCGCGTGCGCCGGCCCAGCGCGACCAGGGCGGAAGCCATCTCCACGTCCACGCCGCCCTCGCGCATGAGGATCTGCGCCTCGTCCTCCGCCTCGGGGTAGCCGAAGGCCAGGCCGCAGAAGCGCTGGCGCGTGGCGGGCCGGAGTTCGCGGCTGCCGCCGGGGTTGTAGCTGGCCACCAGCATGAAGTCCGCATGCGCGCGCACCAGTTCGCTGCTGCGGTCCAGCGGCAGCGCGCGGCGGCCGTCGGTGAGCGGGTGGATGGCGACCACCGCGTCGGGCCGCGCCTCGACGATCTCGTCCAGGTAGCAGATGGCGCCGTGCCGGGCCGCGAGCGTGAGCGGCCCGTCCTGCCAGCGGGTGCCCTGCGCGTCGAGCAGCCAGCGGCCCAGCAGGTCGCCGGCGGTGGTGTCCTCGTTGCAGGCCACGGTGACGAGCGGCCGGCCCAGGCGCCAGGCCATGTGCTCGACGAAGCGCGTCTTGCCGCAGCCGGTGGGCCCCTTGAGCAGCAGCGGCAGGCGGCGCGACCAGGCGGCCTCGAAGTGCTCGCGCTCGTCGCCCCGCGGGCGGTAGTAGGGCTCGCTGCCGATGCGCCAGCCGGCCAGCGGTTCGGCGGCCGTCATCAGCGGTGCGCGTTCGCCGTCTCTTCGTTGGGGATGCCCTCGATCGGCGCCTCGGCCGTGCCGATGGTCGGCCGGGTGAAGGACTCCACCATCTCGCGCGTTCCCTGCGGGTCGGCGATCCACTTGCCGTAGAACTCGTAGGGGCAGTCGGCCACGCCCTTGTCGCCGTCGCCGGAGTGGATGACGCCGGTGTAGCCCCGGTGCAGCAGCTTGAACAGGTGGTTCTCGCTCTGGCCGTTCTTGCGGAAGTCGCGGATCAGGCTCTTGGACAGGGCCGCGTACTGCACGCCCATCTCCTCCTCGCCGCACTCGCCCAGCGTTCGCCCGTCGAAGCCGACCAGGGCCGAGTGGCCGAAGTAAGAGTACACGCCGTCGAAGCCGCTCGCATTGGCCACCGCCACGTACACGTTGTTGGCGAAGGCCATGGCCTTGCTGATGAGGATCTGCTGTTCCTTGGCCGGGTACATGTAGCCCTGGCAGCGCACGATCAGCTCGGCGCCCTTCATCGCGCAGTCGCGCCAGATCTCGGGGTAGTTGCCGTCGTCGCAGATGATGAGGCTGATCTTCAGGCCCTTCGGCCCCTCGCTCACGTAGGTGCAGTTGCCGGGGTACCAGCCCTCGATGGGCACCCAGGGCATGATCTTGCGGTACTTCTGGACGATCTCGCCCTGGTCGTTCATCAGGATGAGCGTGTTGTACGGCGCCTTGTTGGGGTGCTCCTCGTGGCGCTCGCCGGTGAGCGAGAACACGCCCCACACCTTGGCCTCGCGGCAGGCGGCGGCGAAGATCTCGGTCTCGAAGCCGGGCACGCTGGCGGCGTTCTCGTACATCTCGGCGCCGTCGTACATGATCCCGTGCGTGCTGTACTCGGGGAAGACGACGAGATCCAGCCCCGGCAGGCCGGCCTTCAGGCCCACCACCATGTCGGCGATCTGCTTCGCATTGGCCGTCACCTCCGCCTTCGTGTGCAGGCGGGGCATCTTGTAGTTGACCACCGCCACGCCGACGGTGTCCTTGCTGCTCGAAATGTCGCCGTGGATCATGGTCCCGGTCTCCAGGTTGTCAGTGGCTGATCATCCAGGGCCGCTTCGACGGAAAGGCCTTGGCTCCGTTGGGTGCGGTGACGGTCGCCTTGGAGCGCCCGCCGGCGCAGCAGCCGCAGCCCGCCGGGTGCCGCAGCCGCTGGTAGTCGCGCGAGCTTTGGGGCTCGTGCCGGGCGCGCTCGTTCACGTCCAGGGCGCGGCGCGTGCCGCCGTCCAGCAGCGCCAGGCGCGGCGCGGCGGCGAAGACGCGCGGCGACGGTTCGCCGCACACCGGGCAGGCCGCCGGCTCGTTGCGCGCCGCCAGCGGGCGGAAGGCGTCGAAGCCGCCGCAGGCACCGCATGCGTAGTCGTAGGTCGGCATCTCAGAGGTCCGGCGACAGGGGCATGTCGATGCTGCCGTCGAGCATCTTCACGGGCCCTGCGGCTGTCGGGTTGATGTCGAAGTCGAAGATCTGCGTGGGCAGCCACAGCGTGGCGCAGGCGTTGGGCACGTCCACCACCCCGCTGATGTGCCCCTGCACCGGCGCCGTCCCCAGGATGCTGTACGCCTGCGCCCCCGAGTACCCGAACTTCTTCAGGTACTCGATCGCGTTCAGGCAGGCCTGGCGGTAGGCGATGTGCACGTCCAGGTAGTACTGCTTGCCCGCCTCGTCCACGCTGATGCCCTCGAAGATCAGGTAGTCGTTGTAGGTGGGCGTGATCGGGCTGGGCTTGAAGATCGGGTTCCTGATGCCGTACTTGGCCATGCCGCCCTTGATCAGGCCCACCTTCATGTGCACCCAGCCGGCCATCTCGATGGCGCCGCAGAAGGTGATCTCGCCGTCGCCCTGGCTGAAGTGCAGGTCGCCCACCGACAGGCCGGCGCCGTCCACGTAGACCGGGAAGAAGATCTTCGAGCCGCGCGACAGGTCCTTGATGTCGCAGTTGCCGCCGTGCTCGCGCGGCGGCACGGTGCGCGCGCCCTCGGCCGCCGCCTTGGCCTTGGCTTCGCCCGCCATCTTGCCCATGTGGGCCGTGCCGGCGAAGGGCGGGTTGGCCAGACCGGGCACGCGGTCCGGGTCGGTGGCGATGAAGTTAATCTCGCGCTCGTTCCACATGTCGAGCATCTTCCTGTCGGGCAGGCAGCCGATCAGGCCGGGGTGGATCAGCCCCGCGAAGTTCACGCCGGGGATGTGGCGCGAGCGGGTGAACAGGCCGTGGAAGTCCCAGATCGACTTCTGCGCCTGCGGGAAGTGGTCGGTCAGGAAGCCGCCGCCGTTGTTCTTGCTGAAGAAGCCGTTGAAGCCCCAAAGCGAGTCGGGCTTGGCGCCGATGTCCAGCAGGTCCACCACCAGCAGGTCGCCCGGCTCGGCGCCCTTCACGCCCACCGGGCCGCTGAGGTAGTGCACGGTGCTCAGGTCGATGTCGCGCACGTCATCGGCGCTGTCGTCGTTCTTGATGAAGCCGCCCGTCCAGTCGTAGGTCTCCAGCACGAAGTCGTCGCCCGGATTCACCCAGCACGCCATCGGGATGTCCGGGTGCCAGCGGTTGTGCACCAGCTCGTTGGAAGGCGCGGGCTGCGTCAGGTCGACCTTGATGAGGGTTTCGGGCATTTGGAAGGCTCCTGGTTGAAATGCGGGAGAAATGAGGTCAGACCGACAGGTAAGCCTTGATGCGGGCTTCGTCCGTCTTGTCGCGCGCGGTCTCGTGCACGAGGCGCCCGCCTTCGATGACGAACAGCCGGTCGGCCACGTCCATGGCGAAGGACAGCACCTGCTCCGACACCACGATGGCGATGCCCTTCATCCGGCGGATCTCGTTCAGGGCGCGGGCGATGTCCTTGATGATCGAGGGCTGGATGCCTTCGGTCGGCTCGTCCAGCAGCAGCACCTTGGGCTCGGTGACCAGCGCGCGGGCGATGGCCAGCTGCTGCTGCTGCCCGCCCGAGAGGTTGCCGCCCTTGCGCCGCTTCATGTCGAACAGCACCGGGAACAGCGCGTAGATCTCGTCCGGGATGCGGCGCGTGCGGCTGTTCTCCAGCCCGGTCTGGATGTTCTCCTCCACCGTCAGCGTGGGGAAGATCATCCGGCCCTGCGGCACGTAGGCGATGCCCTTGGCCACGCGGCGGAAGCTCTCGTCCTTCGTCACGTCCTGGCCGGCCACCTCGATGCGGCCGCTCTTCGCCGGCAGGATGCCCATGAGCGACTTGAACAGCGTGGTCTTGCCCATGCCGTTGCGGCCCATGATGGCGACCGTCTCGTTGGCCATCGCCTCGAAAGAAAGGCCATGCAGCGCCTCGCTCTGGCCGTAGGCGACGTGCAGATCCTCGACTTTCAGCATCACGTTGCTCATGTCAGTGTCCCAGGTAGACGTCGATGACCTTCGGATCGGCCTGCACTTTTTCCATCGGTCCTTCGGCCAGGATCCTTCCCTGGTGCATCACCGTGACCTTGTGGGCGATCCGCTTGACGAAGTCCATGTCGTGCTCGATCACGATCACGGCGCGGTTCTGGCAGATGCGCTTGAGCAGCTCGGCGGTCAGCTCGCGCTCCTTGGCACTCATGCCGGCGATGGGCTCGTCCAGCATCAGCAGCTCGGGCTCCTGCATCAGCAGCATGCCGATCTCCAGCCACTGCTTCTGGCCGTGGCTGAGCAGGCCGGCCTCCGTCTCCAGCCGGTCGACCAGGCCGATCTCCCCGGCCACGGCCTGCACGCGCGCCTTCACCTCGCCGGTGCACTGGAAGGCGAGCGCGCCGAAGACGGAGCGGCCGGCGGGATACGACACCTCCAGGTTCTTGAAGACCGACAGGTTCTCGTAGATCGAGGGCGTCTGGAACTTGCGGCCGATGCCCAGGCGCACGCGCCGGTACTCGGCCATGCCGGTCAGCTCGGTGTTCTTGAACTTGATGGAGCCGCCGCTGGCCTTGGTCTTGCCGCAGATCAGGTCCAGCAGCGTGGTCTTGCCGGCGCCGTTGGGGCCGATGATCACGCGCAGCTCGTTGCGGTCGATGTAGAGGGTCAGGTCGTCGATGGCCTTGAAGCCGTCGAAGGAGACGGTGAGGTCTTCCACCGCGAGGGCGAAGTCGGTGTTGCTCATGGTGCGCATTCCCCTTCAGGCGCCCTGGCCGCTCATGCCGCCGGGCACCGCGCCCTCGGCCTCCTGGCGAGGCGGCAGCGCCTCCGGGTAGGCGGCGTGGGCGGCGGCCAGGCGCTGCGCGTCTTCGCGGCGGCGCAGGGCCTGGCGCCTCCACCAGGGCTGGATGCTGTCTTCCCACAGGCCGGCCAGCCCCATCGGAAAGGCCATGGTCACGCCGATGAACAGCGCCGCCATCAGGAACAGCCACAGGTCCGGGAAGCTCTCGGAGAACAGCGTCTTGCCGGCGTTGACCAGCAGCGTGCCGTACACCGCGCCGACCAGGCTCATGCGCCCGCCCACCGCGGCGAAGATGACCATCTCGATCGAGGGCACGATGCCCACGAAGCTGGGCGACATGAAGCCCACCTGCAGCGTGAACATCGCCCCGCCGATGCCCGACAGCGCCGCCGCCAGGCAGAAGGTGAAGACCTTGAAGTTGGACACGTCGTAGCCGGAGAAGCGCACCCGGTCCTCCTTGTCGCGCATCGCCAGCAGCAGCGTGCCGAGCTTGCTGGTCTGCACCCAGCGGCACAGCACGATCGAGCCGACCAGCAGCGCCACGCAGACGAAGTAGAGGACGTACTTGGCGCCGTCGGTGCGCGTGTCCCAGCCCAGCAGCGTCTTCAGGTCGGTCATGCCGTTGACGCCGCCGGTGTAGCCCTGCTGCCCGATGATGAGCACGGTGAGGATCAGCGCCACCGCCTGCGTGATGATGGCGAAGTACACGCCGCCCACGCGCCGCTTGAACATGGCGTAGCTGATCAGCCAGGCCAGCGCCATCGGCACCAGCACGACCAGCAGCAAGGCCAGCGGCAGGCTCTTGAACGGCAGCCAGATGAGCGGCAGCTCGGTGATCTGGTTCCAGTCCATGAAGTCCGGGATGCCGGGCGTGGACTGGATCTTGGTGCTCTCCGGGTCCGAGGCCTCCAGCTTGAGGAACATGGCCATGGCGTAGCCGCCCAGGCCGAAGAAGACGCCCTGCCCCAGGCTCAGCACGCCGCCATAGCCCCACACCATCACCAGGCCGACGGCGACGAAGGCGTAGCACAGGTACTTGCCCACCAGGTTGAGGCGGAAGATGTCCAGCGAAAGCGGCAGCACCACCGCCAGCAGCAGGACGAGCAGCAGCAGGCTGCCGAGCTGGTAGCGCTTGATCAGGGCCTTGAGGGAGTCCATGGCGTCGGTTCGGGGGAAGGTGAAATCAGCGGCGGACCTTGGAAGCGAACAGCCCTTGCGGCCGCAGCATCAGGATCAGCACGATCAGCGACAGCGTGAGTACCTTGGCCATCGAGCCGGTCATGAAGAACTCCGAGATCGACTGCGTCTGCGCGATGCCGAAGGCCGAGACCACCGTGCCCAGCAGGCTGGCCGCGCCGCCGAAGGTGACGACCAGGAAGGAGTCGACGATGTAGAGCTGGCCCGAGGTCGGCCCGGTCGAGCCGATGGTGGTGAAGGCCGCGCCCGCCACGCCGGCGATGCCGCAGCCGATGGCGAAGGTCAGGCGGTCGGTCTTCCTGGTGTCGATGCCGGTGGCGTTCGCCATGGTGCGGTTGGCCACGGTGGCGCGCACCCGCAGGCCCCAGCGGCTCCTGTGCAGCGCCAGCAGCACGCCGGCCGTGACGATGGCGGTGAGCGTGAGCACGAACAGGCCGTTGATCGGGATGTCCAGCCCCTCGGCCGGCGACCAGGAGCCCATCAGCCAGTCGGGCAGCGTGGGGCTCACCTCCTTGGGGTTGATGAAGCTGCGGAAGCACTGCTGCAGGCCCAGGCTGACGCCCCAGGTGGCCAGCAGCGTGTCCAGCGGGCGGCTGTAGAGGTGGCGGATCAGCGCCCACTCCATCAGCCAGCCGAAGACGAAGGCGACGCCGAAGGCCAGCACGATGGCCACCGGGAAGTAGTACGCCATCGCGCCCGGCGCCACGCGCTCGGTGAACAGCGCGGCCATGTAGATGGTGTACGCCCCGATGGCCATGAACTCGCCATGCGCCATGTTGATGACGCCCATCTGGCCGAAGATGATGGCCAGGCCCAGCCCCATGAGCAGCAGCACCGCGAAGAGCGAAAGCCCCGCGAATCCCTGCATCAGGCCGATGTTGAGCATGTCGGAAAGGGTCATGGCGGATCCGGTGGGTTGTCGGGCGCGTGCGTGGACCGGGGCTTACTTACTGGTAGCCCTTCGGGAACGGATCGGGCTTGATGAGGTCCGGCGACTCCGCGACGACCTTGAAGGTGCCGTCCGGCTGCCCCTGCGCGATGCGCGACCTGCTCCACAGGTGGTGGTTGGCGTCGAGCTTCACGTAGCCCTCGGGCGCGGTCTTCAGCTCGATGCCGGGCGAGGCGGCGACCACCTTGTCGACGTCGAAGCTGCCGGCCTTCTCCACCGCGGCCTTCCACAGCCAGGGGCCGAGGTAGCCGGCCTGCGTCACGTCGCCGATCACGGCGTCCTTGCCGTACTTGGCCTTGAAGGCCTCGACGAACTTCCTGTTGTTGTCGTTGTCCAGCGTCTGGAAGTACTTCATCGACGAGTAGAAGCCGTTGAAGTTCTCGCCGCCCACGCCGGTCATCTCGTCCTCCGTCACCGACAGCGTCAGCAGGAACTGCTTGTCGCCGGTGATGCCCGCGGCCTTGAGCTGCTTGTAGAAGGCCACGTTGGAGCCGCCCACCACGGCGGCGAAGATGCAGTCGGGCTTGGCGACCTTGATCTTGTTGATCAGCGAGTTGAAGTTGGTGTGGCCCAGCGGGTAGTACTCCTCGCCCTTGACGCTGCCCAGCTTGCCCACGGTCTCGATGTGCTTGCGCGCGATCTTCATCGAGGTGCGCGGCCAGATGTAGTCGGAGCCGACCAGGAAGAAGGTCTTGGCCTTCTTCTCCTTGGCGCCCCAGTCCAGGCCCCAGATGATCTGCTGGGTGGCCTCCTGGCCGGTGTAGATCACGTTCTTGCTCTGCTCCAGGCCCTCGTAGAAGGTGGGGTAGTACAGCAGGCCGTTCTCCTTCTCGAACACCGGCAGCACCGCCTTGCGCGAGGCGCTGGTCCAGCAGCCGAAGACGCAGGCCACCTTGTCGTTGACGAGCAGCTTCTTGCTCTTCTCGGCGAAGGTGGGCCAGTCGGAGGCGCCGTCCTCCTTGATGACCTTGATCTTGCGGCCCAGGATGCCGCCGGCCGCGTTGATCTGGTCGATGGCCAGCTGCTCGGCCTGGATCGAACCCGTCTCGGAGATCGCCATCGTGCCGCTGGAGGAGTGCAGCTGCCCCACGGTCACTTCGGCGTCGGTCACGGCCAGCTTGGTGGTGTTGACCTTGGCGGTGGGGAACTGCTGGCCGAAGGCCAGGCCGCCCAGCCCCAGCGCCGGCAGGGCCGCGGCGCCCTGCAGCAGCCGGCGGCGGCGCAGGTCGAGCAGATGGGGAGGTTCGGAGGGACGGGACATCGAGGACTCCATGGCGGTGAAGGTGGAAAGTGCGCCCTGCACCATCGCAGTGCGGCGGGTGGTGCCGTGCAGCACCATGGCCATGGACTCTAGGAACCGGGGCGCACAGCACGAATACGTCATTCAACGTAGCGCCGCCGCGGCGCATCGGGCCGAGACTGCCCGGGCGGGGAAGGATCGCTTCTTGCTGCGAGCCGCCGGCATCGCCGCTCTCTGGCGTCCCGCCCGTCCATCCGATGTCCTCCACCCTGCCCGGCCAGAAGATCTTCCGCATCCGGCGCGACTACAACGCCTGGGTCGCCAACGAGACCCTGGAGGACTACGCGCTGCGCTACACGCCGCGCGCCTTCCGCAAGTGGTCGGAGTTCCGCGTGGCCAATGCCGCCTTCGGCGCCACCTCCTTCCTGGCGCTGGAGGCGATCGGCGGCGCCATCGCGCTGTCCTATGGTTTCTCGAACGCGCTGTGGGCCATCCTGGTGGTGGGGCTCGTCACCTTCCTCTCGGGCCTGCCGATCTCCTACTACGCAGCGCGCCACGGCGTGGACATGGACCTGCTCACCCGCGGTGCCGGCTTCGGCTACCTGGGCTCGACCCTCACCTCGCTGATCTACGCCAGCTTCACCTTCATCTTCTTCGCGCTGGAGGCGGCCATCCTCGCGCTGGCGGTGCAGATGTACGTGGACTGGCCGCTGCCGGCGCTGTACCTGCTCTCGTCGCTGGTGATCATTCCGCTGGTGATGCGCGGCATCACCATGATCTCGGGCCTGCAGCTGTGGACGCAGCCGGTCTGGATCGTGCTGTTCTTCCTGCCCTTCCTGGCGGTGCTGGCGAAGAGCCCGCGGCTGTACGCCGACTTCACCTCGCTGGTGGGCCGGGTGTCGGGCAGCAGCGACCTCGATCCGCTGATGTTCGGCGCCGGGGCCACGGTGGCCTTCTCGCTGGTGGTGCAGATAGGCGAGCAGGTGGACTACCTGCGCTTCCTGCCCGAGAAGACGCCCGAGAACCGCGTGCGCTGGTGGACGGCGGTGCTGGTGGCCGGGCCGGGCTGGATCGTGCCCGGCATGCTCAAGATGCTGGGCGGCGCCTTCCTGGCCTTCCTGGCACTGCAGCACGAGATCCCGCCCGAACACGCGGTGGAGCCGACGCGCATGTACCTGGCCGGCTTCGCCTACGTGCTGCAGGACCCGGCCTGGGTGCTGGCGATCACCACGCTGTTCGTGGTGGTCTCGCAGATGAAGATCAACCTGACCAACGCCTATGCCGGCTCGCTGGCCTGGTCCAACTTCTTCGCCCGGCTCACCCACAGCCACCCGGGCCGGGTGGTGTGGCTGGTGTTCAACGTGCTGATCGCCGTGCTGCTGATGACGCTGGGCGTGTTCGGCGCGCTGGAGCGCGTGCTGGGCCTGTACAGCAACATCGCCATCGCCTGGGTCGGCGCGCTGGTGGCCGACCTGGTCATCAACAAGCCGCTGGGCTTCAGCCCCAAGACCATCGAGTTCAAGCGCGCACACCTGTACGACCTGAACCCGGTCGGCCTGGTGTCGATGACGGTGGCCGCCGGCATCGCGATGACGGCCTACACCGGCGTGCTGGGGCGCTGGGCCGAGGCCTTCTCGCCCTTCATCGCGCTGGCGGTGGCGATGGGCGTCTCGCCGCTGCTGGCCTGGCGCACGCGCGGCCGCTACTACCTGGCGCGCACCGACCTGCGGCGCTGGACGCCCGGCGAGGTGGTGCGCTGCTCGGTGTGCGAGAACCGCTTCGAGTCCGAGGACATGGCCTGGTGCCCGGCCTACGGCGCGCCGATCTGCTCGCTGTGCTGCACGCTGGAATCGCGCTGCCACGACCGCTGCAAGACGGATTCGCGCGCGGCCGAGCAGATCGGCCGCTGGCTGCGCGCCTGGCTGCCGCAGCGCATCGCCACCCGGCTGAACTTCCGCGTGGCGCACTACCTGGTGGTGGCCTGCTCGCTGGTGGCGCTGCTGGCGGGCGTCATGGCCATCGTCTACGCGCAGGAGCTGCTCTCGGGCAGCAGCGAGGAACTGCTGCGCGCGCCCTTCCTCAAGGTCTTCGCGCTGCTCTCGCTGGCGGCGGTGGTGGCGGCCTGGTGGGTGGTGCTGGCCAGCGAGAGCCGGCACATGGCGCAGGAGGAATCCAACCGCCACAACCACCTGCTGTCGGAGGAGATCGAGGCGCACCGCCGCACCGACGCCGCCCTGCAGGCCGCCAAGGAGGCCGCCGAGGCCGCCAACCAGGCCAAGACGCGCTACGTGGCCGGCATGACGCACGAGCTGCGCACGCCGCTCAACAGCATCCTGGGCTACTCGCAGATCCTGCTCAAGGGCGGCAGCGCCTCGCCGCCGCCGCGCGAGGCGCTGTCCACCATCCACAAGAGCGGCGAGCACATGCTGGGCCTGGTGGACGGCCTGCTGGACCTGGCCCGCATCGAGGCCGGCCGGCTGCAGCTGGAGCCGGCGCCGCTGGCGCTGCCGCAGTTCCTCGACGAAATCGTGCACATGGTGCGGCCGCAGGCCGAGGACAAGGGCCTGGCCTTCGTCTACACCACCGCCGGCGAGCTGCCGGCCTGGGTGCAGGCCGACGCCAAGCGGCTGCGCCAGATCCTCATCAACCTGCTGGCCAACGCCGTGCGCTTCACCGAGACGGGCACCGTCACCCTGCACGTGGATGCGCGGCGCGAGGTGCTGCGCTTCGACGTGGTCGACACCGGCATCGGCGTCGCGCCGCAGGACCGGCAGCGCATCTTCCTGCCCTTCGAGCGCGGCGCGGCCGGCCGGCGCGCCGGCGGCGAGCCGGGCACCGGCCTGGGCCTGACCATCACCGGCCTGCTCACCTCGCTGATGGGCGGCGAGCTGACGCTGGCCGGCAGCTCGCCCGGAGGCAGCACCTTCAGCATGCGCGTGTACCTGCGCCGGGTGGCCGACCCCGGCCCGCAGGCCGAACCGCGGCGCCCCATCTCCGGCTACTTCGGCCCGCGCCGCACGCTGCTGGTGGTGGACGACCAGCCGGTGCAGCGCCAGATGCTGGCCGGCATGCTGATGCCGCTGGGCTTCGACGTGCGCGAGGCCGCCAGCGGCACCGAGTGCCTGGACAGCCTGCGCGAGAACCTGCCCTCGGCCATCCTGCTGGACATCACCATGGACGACATGGACGGCTGGGAGGCCGCCGGCCGCGTGCGCGCCGCGGGCTACGCGCAACTGCCCATCCTCATCGTCTCGGCCAACGTGTTCGAGAACCAGGCCGAGCGGCTGCGCGCCCACGGCTGCCAGGGCTTCATCGGCAAGCCGGTGATCGAATCGGAGCTGATCGCCGCGCTGGAGCGGCACCTGGGCCTGGAATGGCTGGTGCAGCACCCCGCCGCGGCGCTGCCCCTGCCGGCGCCCTCGCCGGCCATCGCGCCGCCCCTGCCGCTGCCGGGGGAGGCGCGCGCCCAGCTGATGCGCCTGGCCCAGCTCGGCCACGTGCGCGGCCTGCACCAGGCCCTGGACCATCTTTCCGAGACCCACCCGCCCCTGGCCGCCGCCTGCAGCCACCTGCGCGGCCTGGTGGCCCGCTTCGAACTCGACCGCCTGCGACAGGCCCTTGCCGAAGATGCCGATACCCTCGATGTATAGACCACCCCCATTTCTCCCGGACTTCGTTCCGGTCGAATCCCCCCTCGAGGGGGCACACCCGACGGCCCGGCGAAGCCGGTTCCGTGGGTGTTCGCGCATGGCCTGCTCCGCGGCCTTTGGCACCGCTGCTTGCCGGAGGCCGTTTCATGCTCTTCGGGTGGCGCAACGCGCCATGGATCGCTGAAATGGAAAGCGCCGAGCGCCCCGTGGTGCTGGTGGTGGACGACGCCCCGAGCAGCCTGGGCCTGCTGTGCGACGCGCTGGAAAGCGCCGGCTACACCGTGCTGGTGGCGGCCGACGGCGAATCGGCGCTGGAGCGCCTGGAGCTGGTGGCGCCCGACGCCATCCTGCTCGACGGCATGATGCCCGGCCTGTCCGGCTTCGAGACCTGCCGCCGCATCAAGGCCGACCCGGCGCTCGCCCACATCCCGGTGCTGTTCATGACCGGCCTGTCCGAGACGCCGCACGTGGTGGAAGGCTTCGAGTGCGGCGGCGTGGACTACGTCGTCAAGCCGATCCGCGTGCAGGAGGTGCTGGCGCGCCTGCACACCCACACGCGCAATGCCCGCATCAGCCGCCTGGCGCGCGACGCGGTGGACGTGGCGGGCATGGGCACGGTGTTCGTCGACGGCCAGGGCCGCATCGCCTGGCGTTCGCCGCAGGCCGCGCAGTGGCTGGCGCTGCTGGACCCTGCGGCACCGGCCGGGCAGCTGCCGCCCGCGCTGGCCGGCGCGCTGCAG
>JASGDG010000055.1:0-3239 GCA_047607325.1 Xenophilus sp.
CCTGCGTCGGCCGCGCGCGGCGGCAGGTGATGGAGCGGCGGCAGCCGAGGCGGTGTTCCGCTTCGGCACGGGCGCGGGCGCCGTCGAGATCGACCGCGCCGCGCGCCTGGTGCGCCGCGCGGGCGAGGAGGTGCATCTCACGCCCACCGAATACCGGCTGCTCTCGGTGCTGGTCGCCAACGCCGGGCGCGTGCTGACGCAGCGCCAGCTGCTGCGCGAGGTGTGGGGCCCCGCGCACAGCGGGCAGAGCCACTACCTGCGCGTCTACATGGGCCACCTGCGCACCAAGCTGGAGGTGGACCCGGCGCAGCCGCAGCACCTGCTGACGGAGACGGCGGTGGGCTACCGGCTGGTGGCCTGAGCCACGCCCGCCGGCTCAGGCGAACTGCGCCTTGTCGAGCCCGTAGGCCTTGTCCGCCGACCCCGGCAGGGTGCGGAAGGCGACGTTCAGCCGGTTCCAGGCGTTGATGGCCATGACGGCGTGCGTCAGGTCGACCAGCTCCTTCCCGGAGAACTGCGCGCGCGCTGCCTCGTAGTCGGCGGCGGGCACGCCCTGCGGCGGCAGCGTGGTGAGCAGCTCGGTCCAGGCCAGGGCGGCGCGCTCGCGCGCATCGAACAGCGGCGACTCGCGCCAGACCGCGACGTGGTGCAGGCGCAGCTCGCCCTCGCCGTGCAGTCTGGCCTGCTTGACGTGCATGTCCAGACAGAAGCCGCAGCCGTTGATCTGCGAGGCGCGGATGTCGGTCAGGTGCAGCAGCCCGGCGTCCAGGCTGCCCTTCTTCACCTGCATGCTCAGCTCGACCATCTTCCTGAACGGTTCGGGCGAGGTCTGCGATGCGTTGAGGCGTTGGGTCATGATGGCTCCTTCGAGGATGGGGGAAAGGAAAAGGCTTCCTGCCATCAAGACGGACCGGCCCCTGCGCCTGTGACACGTCCGGCCGCCGCCCCTTCATCCGGCCGAGGGCCGCAGCAGCACCTTCTCGCCGGTCGCCATGCGGCCGTAGCCGGCGATGGCGTCCAGCGCCAGCGCCTGCGCCAGGTCGAGTTGCCGGGTGTAGTGGCTGGCGAAGGTGGTCGTCAGCTCGTCGGCCACGCGCTGCTTGAGCTGCTGCACGCGCCCGGGCGTCAGCTTCTGCAGGAAGGGGAAGAGCAGCCAGCCGCCCACGCCCCAGGCCATGCCGAAGCCGCGCGCCAGCTCGATCGGGCCGCGGTCGAGGCTGCCGTAGACGTAGACCTGCTTGTGGACGCTGCTGCCGTAGCGGCTGTATTCCTGGCCGGGCCGGCGCAGGATGGCGGCCTCCATCGCCACCAGCAGCTGGCCGGCCAGCCGGCCGCCGCCGATGGCGTCGAAGGCGAGCGTGGCGCCGGTGGCGGCGAAGGCGTCGGTCAGCGCGGCCATGAAATCGGGCGTGCTGCTGTCGACCACGTGGCGGGCGCCCTGCGCGCGCAGCAGGGCGGCCTGCTCGGGCTTGCGCACGACGTTGACCAGCTCCACGCCGTCCTTCAGGCAGATGCGGTTGAGCATCTGGCCCAGGTTGGAGGCGCCCACGGTGTGCACCAGCGCGCGATGGCCTTCGAGCCGCATCGTCTCGACCATGCTCAGCGCCGTCAGCGGGTTGACGAAGCACGAGGCGCCATCGACGGCGCTGGCGCCTTCGGGCAGCAGCAGACACTGCGCGGCCGGCACGGCCCGGTATTCGGAGTACATGGCGCCGCCGAGCGCGGCGACCTTGCGGCCCAGCAGCGCCTGCGCGGCCGGCGAGGCTCCGGCGGCGACCACTGTGCCGGCGCCCTCGTTGCCCACCGGCATGGACTGGCCGACGCGCGCGGCCATGGCGGCCATCACGGGCGGCGCGACCGGCGCGGTGACGACGGGCCGCTCGGCGCTGCCGCCGGCCTGCGCCTTCGCCATGTCGGCGCCGCCGAAGAGCAGCCCGAGGTCGGAGGGGTTCAGCGGCGCGGCCTCGACGCGCACCACCACCTCGTCGGGCGTGGCCGGCTCGGGCATCGGCACGTCGGCGAGCGACAGTTCCAGCGTGGCGTCGGGGCGGATGAGGGAACGCAGTTGCAGCGGCATGGCAGATCTCCTGAAAGGGGGCGGCGCAGGGTGCGGCAGTATAGGAACGGGCCCCGCCGCGCGCTGCCCGGGCGTCCCGAGCCCCTGGACGACAATGCGGCGACGCCCGAAGCCGCCCGATGAACGCCCCTGTCTCCGAACCGATCCGACTGAACAAGCGCATGGCCGACCTGGGCCTGTGCTCGCGCCGCGAGGCCGATGCCTGGATCGAGAACGGCTGGGTCAAGGTCAACGGCCAGGTGGCGCCGATGGGCCTCAAGGTCGGCCCGCAGGACCGCATCGAGGTCGACCGCCGCGCCCAGGGCCTGCAGGCGCAGCAGGTGACCATCCTGCTGCACAAGCCGGTGGGCTACGTCAGTGGCCAGGCCGAGGACGGCCACGCACCCGCCGTCACGCTGGTGCAGCCGCGCAACCACTGGCGCGGCGATCCGTCGCACACGCGCTTCGCGCCACAGCAGCTGCGCGGCCTGGCGCCGGCCGGCCGGCTCGACATCGACTCGGTCGGCCTGCTGGTGCTGACGCAGGACGGCCGCGTGGCACGGCAGCTCATCGGCGAAGACTCCGGCGTCGAGAAGGAGTACCTGGTGCGGGTGAGCTTCGGCGACGTCGCCGCGAACGTGCAGGCCGCCTTCCCGCACGAGCGGCTCGCGCGGCTGCGCCACGGCCTGGCGCTGGACGGCCGGCCGCTCAGGCCGGCGCGCGTCGATTGGCAGAACCCGGAGCAGCTGCGCTTCATCCTCACCGAGGGCCGCAAGCGCCAGATCCGCCGCATGTGCGAGCTGGTCGGCCTGAAGGTGGTGGGCCTCAAGCGCATCCGCATCGGCCGGGTGATGCTGGGCCAGCTGCCGCAGGGGCAGTGGCGCTACCTGGGGGCCGGCGAGCGGTTCTGAGCTTCCCGGGCTCGGAAGGCGTCCGCGGCCGCCCTCAGCTGCAGGCCTTGTTGCGCGCGGGATGCATGCCCTTGGCCTTGGCGTCGGCCTCGCTCAGGTACTCGCCCTTCTTGGTCTTGCCGTAGTAGCGGTCGCCCACGCAGTGGTAGACGTGGGTCTGGTCGTTGGCCCACACCTTGCCGGCCCCGCCGCCGGGCGCCGCGGCGATGGTGGCGGGATCAGGCCGCGCCGGCGTCTGGCGGGTCTGGCCGGTGCCGGCTGCCGCGCCGGCC
>JASGDG010000056.1:0-5137 GCA_047607325.1 Xenophilus sp.
GGCGCTGGGGCAGCGCGCTCCGGGCGGCGAGGGTGCCCTGCGCCGCCTGCGTGTCGGCCGCCGCCTGATGCAGCGCCGCGACCGAGGGGCCGACCAGCCCGGCGCGGTCGAAGGCGGCCACGCGCTGCCGGGCGTCGTCCAGCGTGCGCGCCTGCCAGAAGGCGGCCGTGCTGCGCGCCACGTCGCGCGTGCCGCCGCGCAGCAGCCAGCCCTTCCACAGGATCACCACCCAGCTTGCGATGGACATGGCCAGCAGCAGCGCCGCCACGCCGCGGCTGAGCGCATCGCCCCGGGTCAGCAGTTCCAGCGCGGACATGCGGCGATCCGGCCCGGTGCGCTCAGCGCAGGTTCAGCACGTCGAACATGTCGAACAGGCCGGCCGGCCGGTCCGCCAGGAAGCGCACCGCCCGCAGGCTGCCCTGCGCGTAGCCGGCGCGGCTGCCGGACTTGTGCGAGATCTCGATGCGCTCGCCGGTGCCGGCGAACAGCACCGTGTGGTCGCCCACGATGTCGCCGCCGCGGATGGCGGCGAAGCCGATGGTGGACGGGTCGCGCTCGCCGGTGATGCCCTCGCGGCCGTAGACGGCGCAGTCCTTCAGGTCGCGGCCCAGCGCTTCGGCGATCACCTCGCCCATCTTCAGCGCGGTGCCCGAGGGCGCGTCCACCTTGTGGCGGTGGTGCGCCTCGACGATCTCGATGTCGTAGCCGGTGGAAAGCGCCCTGGCCGCCATCTCGAGCAGCTTGAAGGTGACGTTGACGCCCACGCTCATGTTGGGCGCCATCACGATGGCGGCGGACTTAGCGCCTTCTGCGATCCGCGCCTTCTGCGCGTCGGAGAAGCCGGTGGTGCCGATCACCATCTGCACGCCCAGCTCGCCGCAGGCGGCCAGGTGCGCCAGCGTGCCCTCGGGGCGGGTGAAGTCGATCAGCACCTGGGCGTTCGCCAGGCCGGCGCGCAGGTCGTCGGTGATGGCGACGTCCGTGGACTGGCCGAGGAAGGCGCCGGCATCGGTGCCGAGCGCCGGGCTGCCGGCCACGTCCAGCGCGCCGGCCAGTTGCAGGTCGGGCGCAGCCAGCACGGCCTCGACCAGCATGCGGCCCATGCGGCCGGACGCGCCAGCCACGGCCACGCGGCGCGGCGGGGAGGGAGCGGAAGGGTTCACGCGGGGATCCTCGGAAAGCGTGCGCTCGAAGGGCGGTGCCGTACGGGCGCCCCGGGCGGCACCCGGGTCCGCCTCAGTTCGATTCGAGCGGGGGGTAGGACGGCGGCAGCGGCGCCGTGGCGTCGTTGTTCGACGCCGCGCTGTCCGCGGACTTGGCCGACACGTCGTATTTCTTGAGCTGGTCTTCGCTGGCTTCGAGCTGCGGCACCTTGCCGGGCTTCTTGCGAGGGTTGATGGCGGCGACGAACTCCTCCTCGCCGGGCATCTCGTCGCCCTCGAAGCGGGCCAGCGCGTCGCCCTCGAAGAGCACGGTCAGCCGGCGCGGCTGCACCTCCACGCCCTGGCGCCGGATGGTGAAGACATAGTCCCACCGGTCGGCGTGGAAGATGTCCGTCAGCAGCGGCGTGCCGAGCACCTCGCGCACCTGCTGGCGCGTCATGCCCTTGCGCAGCGCCTGCACCTGCTCCTTGGTCACGACGTTGCCCTGCACCACCTCGACCTTGTAGGGGGTGACGGTGTACAGGGCGCTGCGCATGCGGTCGCTGCTGCAGCCGGCCGCGACAGCGCCGGCGAGCAGGGCTGCCGCCAGCAGCGCGAGCCGGCCGGGCTGGCGTCTCGGGGTACCAAGCATGGAAAAAAGGGGTAGCGATATGATCGCCCGATTGTAGCGGCAGCCCTTTGCGGGGCCCGGCAGAGGCCCTGCGCCGGGAACGACCATGAGCAACATCGACAACCTCAAGAGCACCGGCCTCAAGGCCACCCTTCCACGCCTGAAGATCCTGGAGATCTTCCAGGGCGGTGCGCAGCGCCACATGACGGCCGAGGACGTGTACCGCGTGCTGCTCAACGAGCACGCCGACATCGGTCTGGCCACGGTGTACCGCGTGCTCACGCAGTTCGAGCAGGCCGGCATCCTTTCGCGCAGCCATTTCGAGAGCGGCAAGGCGGTCTACGAACTCAACGAGGGCACGCACCACGACCATCTGGTGTGCACCGTCTGCGGCAAGGTCGAGGAGTTCTACGACGCCGAGATCGAGCGCCGCCAGCAGATGATCGCCAGGGACAAGGGCTGGATGCTGCAGGACCACGCCATGTCGCTGTACGGCCTGTGCAACGATTGCCGGAGCAAGGGCTGATCGGCCCCGGCGCGGGACCGGGCGCCTAATCCCCGTTCGCCATCGCCCGGTGGTGCCGGGCCACGAAGTCGGCATAGGTGTCGATGCCGCGCAGCTGCAGGATGGAGTTGCGCACCGCCGCCTCCACCAGCACGGCGATGTTGCGGCCGGCCACCACCTGGATCACCGCCTTGCGGATCGGCACGCCCAGCACGTCCTGCGTGAGCGGCGCCGAGGGCATGCGCTCGTAGTCGCGCTCGAAGGCATCGCGCCGCACCAGGTGCACGATCAGGTTCAGGCGCATCTTCCGGCGCACCGCGGTCTCGCCGAAGATGACCTTGATGTCCAGCAGGCCGATGCCGCGCACCTCCAGCAGGTTCTGCAGCAGGTCGGGGCAGCGGCCCACGATGGTGCCCTGGTTGATGCGGAACAGGTCCACCGCATCGTCGGCCACCAGGCCGTTGCCGCGCGAGATCAGCTCCAGCCCCAGCTCGCTCTTGCCCAGGCCCGACTCGCCGGTGATCATCACGCCCATGCCCAGGATGTCCATGAACACGCCGTGCATCGAGGTGCGCTCGGCGAAGTGCTTGGACAGGTAGGCGCGCAGCACGTCGATCACGAAGGCCGACGACTCGCGGGTGGCGAACAGCGGCAGCTGGGCGCGCTCGCAGACCGACAGCAGCTCGTCCGGCGCCGCCTGGCCGTCGGCCAGGACCAGCATGGGCGGCTCCAGCGTCACGATGCGGGCGATGCGGCGCGCGCAATCCTCCGGCGTGCCGCGCGTGAGGTAGGCGATCTCGCGCGCGCCCATGATCTGCACGCGGTAGGGGTGGATGTAGTTGAGGTAGCCGACCAGGTCCGCCGCCGACTGGGCCTGGCTGATGACTTCGGGGTCGAACTGGCGCTCCGAAGCGCCCAGGCCTGCCAGCCACTCCCAGCGCAGGGAGCCGCGGAACTCCTCGAACATCGCGTCCGCGCTGATGACGGTCGGTTTCATCGCCTCCGGGGCGGTGCGGCGCGGACGGCGGTCAGGCCGCCAGCTGCGCCGAGCGCCAGCCGGCGATCAGCGCGTGGAGTTCGGTCGCGTCGGCGCTGGCCTTGATGTGCTCGCGCAGGGCGGCATCGCTGAGCATCTCGGCGATCTCGGAGAGGATCTCCAGGTGCTTCTGCGTGGCGGCCTCGGGCACCAGCAGGAAGATCAGCAGCACCACCGGCTGCTCGTCCGGCGCGTCGAAGCCGATCGGGTGCGCCAGCTGGAACACCGCCGCCATCGGCGCCTTCAGGCCCTTGATGCGGCCGTGGGGAATGGCCACGCCGTGGCCGAGGCCGGTGGAGCCGAGCCGCTCGCGAGCGAACAGGCTGTCGGTGATGAGGGCGCGCCCGAGGCCGTGCAGGTTCTCGAACAGCAGGCCCGCTTCCTCGAAAGCGCGTTTCTTGCTGGTGGCGTCGACGCTCACGAGCACTTGGGCGGGCGGCAGGATGGACGCGAGGCGGTTCATGGTGAGTCGGGGCGCGATTATGCACCCGCCGCCCGGACGACACAAAGCCGCCCGCAGGCGGCTTGGCAAGAGGATTTGCCCGGGGTCTTCTGCCGGGGGCGGGCGCGTCGCCTGCGACGGGGCTATTGGATGAGCCGCTTGCCCGGGTCGCTCTTGTGGTCCTGCAGGCGGTCCTTGTGGCGCACCACCTGGCGGTCGAGCTTGTCGACCAGTTCGTCGACGGCGGCGTACAGATCAGCGTGGCTGCTCTCGGCGAACAGGTCGTTGCCCTTGACGTGGATGTTGCATTCCGCGCGCTGCCGCCTTTCCTTTTCCTTCTGCTTTTCCACCGTCAGGATCACCTTGACATCGACCACCCGGTCGAAGTGGCGCGTGATCCGGTCGAGCTTGGTGGTGACGTAGCTGCGAAGCGCGGGGGTGACGTCGAGGTGATGGCCGCTGATCGTCAAGTTCATGAATGACCTCCTGGAAATTGACGGTTGGTGAATCGGCCGCACCGGAGGGCGTGGCCGGCGGGAAAAAGGTGAAGCGCAATCGTTGTGGTCGCTGTCGTCGCAAGAGAGGGTCGATTCACTATGCCCGGGGTGTCATGGAAATGCAATCCCGGCCGTCAAGGGCCCGTCTTCCGCGGGGCCCGTTGACTCCTGAATCCATAGCACCCGCCGCAGGGCCGGCTAGGAATGCCAGGCCGCGCGCAGGCGGCTGCGCAGGTCGATGACCGCAGGCGGCGGGGGGACAAAGGCGGGCTGCGGCGGGGGCGGCGGCCAGGTCAGTCGCTCGTAGCGGCCGAGGTCGGCGTCGGGGATGAAGCGGGTGCGCGCGGCGTACAGGTGGCGGTCGCCGCGCGGCGTCTGCTGCGTGACGTGGAAACGCTGCGGCAGCAGCAGGTGCAGGTGGTCGCGCGCGCGGGTCATGGCGACGTAGAGCAGGCGGCGCTCCTCCTCCAGCGCGTGCGCGCCCTGCGCCATGTCGGCGGGCAGGCAGCCGTCGACCGCGTTGAGCAGGTAGACGGCGTTCCATTCCTGGCCCTTGGCGGAATGGATGGTGGAGAGGATGAGGTAGTCCTCGTCCCGCAGCGGCGGGCCGGGCCGGCCGCTGGTGGCCTCGGGCGGGTCGAGCGTCAGCTCGGTGACGAAGCGCTCGCGCGAGGCGTAGCCGGCGGCCAGCTGCGCGAGCTGGGCGATGTCGCCGCGGCGCACCGTGGCGTCGTCGAACAGGCGCTCCAGGTGCGGCAGGTACCAGTCCTGCGCGATCTCCAGTTCGGCCGGCCAGCCGGCCGCGCCGCCGCGCAGGGCGGCCCACGCGGCGGCGAAGCGCTGCCATTCATCGCGCGCGGCGGCCGGCGGCGCGAAGGCGTGCA
>JASGDG010000057.1:0-3572 GCA_047607325.1 Xenophilus sp.
ATGACGGAGCTGAACGACCACCTGAAGCTGCTGTTCGCCCGCGCGGCGCAGCTGTTCGACAGGCAGACCGCGCTGCCGGTGCGGCACGACACGCCGGACACGATCTGCGCCGAGATGCAGCGGCGGGTCGAAAGCTTCACCGCCGGGCCGCCCAAAGGTGAGGCAGCCCCCTCGGGGAGCGTGGGGGCCGGCAGGACTGCGGGCGAGCCGCGGCTGGTCGTCACCTTCCCGGTCGAACTGCCCGCCAGCGCGACGGAGGAGGAGGTCGCGCAGTGGCTGGCCGCCAGCGGCTTCACCCGCGTGCAGGCGCAGCGCGAGGTCGCCACGCCGACCGGGCCGCGCAAGGTGCTGGACGTGGTGGCGGACCGCTTCCGCTTCTCGAACACCGAGCGGGCGCGGGTGATCGAGGCGATCGAGGTCGCGCTCAAGCGCGGTACCGGGCGCGTCACCGTGTACGCGGTGCCGGCCGAGGGGAATGCCGAACCGGAGCTTTGGCGCTTCTCCACCGGCCTGCACTGCCCCGAGAGCGACATCCGCTACGCCGACCCGATCCCCTCGATGTTCAGCTTCAACTCCGCGGTCGGCGCCTGCGAGGCCTGCCGCGGCTTCGGGCGCGTGATCGGCGTGGACTGGAACCTGGTCGTCCCGAACGACAAGCTGACGCTGCGCGCCGGCGCCATCAAGCCGATCCAGACGCCGGCCTGGAAGGAGATCCAGGACGACCTGATGCGCCACGCGGAAGGGGCAGGCATCCCGCGCGACACGCCCTGGGCCAAGCTCACGCCCGAGCAGAAGCACTGGGTGATCGAGGGCACGCCCAACTACAAGGAAGGCAACTGGAACAAGCAGTGGTACGGCATCCGCCGCTACTTCGCCTACCTGGAGAGCAAGGCGTACAAGATGCACATCCGCGTGCTGCTGTCGAAGTACCGCAGCTATACGCCGTGCCCCGCCTGCGGCGGCGCGCGCCTCAAGCTCGAAAGCCTGCTGTGGCGCCTGGGCAGCAAGGCCGATGCCGACGCGGCGCTGGAACCCGCCAGGCGCTTCATGCCGGTCGGCGTGCCGTGGACGCGCGAGCAGCTCGAAGCGCTGCCCGGCCTGAGCCTGCACGACCTGATGCTGATGCCCATCGAGCGGCTTCGACAGTTCTTTGAGGTGCAGAAGTCCTCCCCCTGGATGGGGGAGGATTTAGGAGGGGGTGGGTCCACGTCCACTCCGCAGGAGGGGCAGCGCGAAGCGATGCGTCTCCTGTTCGAGGAGATCACGACGCGCCTGAAGTACCTGCACGACGTCGGCATCGGCTACCTCACGCTCGACCGGCAGAGCCGCACGCTCTCCGGCGGCGAGGTGCAGCGCATCAACCTCACGACGGCGCTGGGCACCTCGCTGGTCAACACGCTGTTCGTGCTCGACGAGCCCAGCATCGGCCTGCACCCGCGCGACATGGACCGCATCACCGAGGCCATGCAGCGCCTGCGCGATGCCGGCAACACGCTGGTGGTGGTGGAGCACGACCCGGCCGTCATGCTGGCCGCCGACCGCGTGATCGACATGGGCCCCGGCCCCGGCGCGCGCGGCGGGCAGATCGTGTTCGACGGCGCGGTCGACGCGCTGCGCGGCGCTTCCACGCTCACCGGCGAGTACCTGGGCGGGCGCAAGCACATCGGCATGGGCCTCAAGCGTGCGGTGAGCGAGGGCACGCCGCGCCTGATCCTCGAAGGCGCGCGCGAGCACAACCTGAAGGACGTGACGGTCGAGATCCCGCTGCAGCGGCTGGTGGCCGTCACGGGCGTCAGCGGCTCGGGCAAGTCCACGCTGGTGCAGGACGTGCTGGCGCCGGCGCTGATGCGCCACTTCGGCAAGCCGACCGAGCTGGCCGGCGCGCACGAGCGGCTGCTGGGCGCCGACCACCTGAGCGACGTGGTGTTCGTCGACCAGTCGCCCATCGGCAAGACGGCGCGCTCCAACCCGGCCAGCTACGTCGGCGCCTGGGACGCCGTGCGCGAGATCTTCGCCACCGCGCCGCTGTCGAGGCAGCGTGGCTACACGGCGGCCAAGTTCAGCTTCAACTCCGGCGACGGGCGCTGCCCGACCTGCGGCGGCTCGGGCTTCGAGCATGTGGAGATGCAGTTCCTCTCGGACGTGTACCTGCGCTGCCCGGACTGCGACGGCAAGCGCTACCGGCCCGAGATCCTGGAGGTGACCATCGGGCGCAAGGGCCGCACGCTCAACGTGTCGGACGTGCTGGAGCTGACGGTGGCCGAGGCGACCGACCTGTTCGCCGCGGATCGCGAGGTGCAGCGCGTGCTGCAGCCCATCGTCGACGTCGGCCTGGATTACGTGAAGCTCGGCCAGCCGGTGCCCACGCTCTCCGGCGGCGAGGCGCAGCGCCTCAAGCTGGCCGGCTTCCTCGCCGAGGCGGCCAACGGCGCGGCCAGGTCGCGCCAGCCGCTGGCGAAGAAGGGCACGCTGTTCCTGTTCGACGAGCCCACCACCGGCCTGCACTTCGACGACATCGCCCGCCTGATGCGCGCGCTGCGCAAGCTGCTCGACGCCGGCCATTCGCTGGTCGTGATCGAGCACAACCTGGACGTGATCCGCGCCAGCGACTGGGTGATCGACCTGGGCCCCGAAGGCGGCGAGGGCGGCGGCCGGGTGGTCGCCGTCGGCACGCCCGAGCAGGTGCGCGAGATGAGCGGCACGCACACCGGCGCCGCGCTGGCGGCGTACGAGACCGCGCTCGGCCCGGCCGCGCTGGCGGTGCGCGAGAAGACCGCCCGGTACGCCGTCGCTCCCGCGCCCGGCCGCGAGGCCATCGAGATCGTCAACGCCCGCGAGCACAACCTGAAGCACCTGTCGGTGGACATCCCGCGCGGCAAGTTCAGCGTCATCACCGGCGTCAGCGGCTCGGGCAAGTCCACGCTGGCCTTCGACATCCTGTTCAACGAGGGCCAGCGGCGCTACCTCGAATCGCTGAACGCCTACGCGCGCAGCATCGTGCAGCCGGCCGGGCGGCCGGAGGTGGACGCGGTCTACGGCATCCCGCCCACGGTGGCGATCGAGCAGCGCCTCTCGCGCGGCGGCCGCAAGAGCACGGTGGGCACCACCACCGAGGTGTGGCACTTCCTGCGCCTGCTGTACGTCAAGCTGGGCGTGCAGCACTGCATCCGCGACGGCGCGGCGGTGCAGCCGCAGACGCCGGACAGCATCGCCGCGCAGCTGCTGAAGAACTTCCGCGGCCAGCACATCGGCCTGCTGGCGCCGCTGGTGGTCCACCGCAAGGGCGTCTACACCGAGCTGGCCGACTGGGCGCGGCCGCGCGGCTACACCCACCTGCGGGTGGACGGCGAGTTCCTGCCCACCACCGGCTTCCCGCGCATCGACCGCTTCAAGGAACACACCATCGAGCTGCCCGTCGCCAGCCTCGACGTGGAGCCGGCCAGGGAGTCCGAGCTGCGCGCCGCGCTGGCGACCACACTGGAGCACGGCAAGGGCGTGGTGCACGTGCTGCACGGCCTCACGGGGCTGAAGGCGGCGATGCTGGCCGGCGTCTCCACCGCGGGCATCGGCCA
>JASGDG010000058.1:0-9750 GCA_047607325.1 Xenophilus sp.
CGGCGCGCTGCGCGGCCGGCCGCGACTCGGCCGGGGCGGCGGCCCTGGCGACGCTGCGCTTGGGCGCGGTCTTGTAGTGCGTCGAATAGAGCGTCGCGCCGACGAAGGTCAGGCCGCCGACCAGATTGCCGATCACCGTGGGGACCTCGTTCCAGATGAAGTAGTCCATCAGCGTGAAGTTGCCGCCCAGCATCAGCCCCGAGGGGAACAGGAACATGTTCACGATCGAGTGCTCGAAGCCCATGTAGAAAAAGATCGTGACGGGCATCCACATGCCGATGGCCTTGCCCGAGACGGTGGTGGACATCATGGCCGCCACGACGCCGGTGGACACCATCCAGTTGCACATCACGCCGCGGATGAACAGCGTGAGCATGCCGGCCGCGCCGTGCGCGGCGTAGCCCACCGTGCGGCCCTCGCCGATGTGGCCGATCTTCTGGCCGATGGCGTTGGGCGCCTCGGAAAAGCCGAAGGTGAAGACGATCGCCATGAACAAGGCCACCATCAGCGCGCCGGCGAAGTTGCCACAGAACACCAGCCCCCAGTTGCGCAGCACGCTGCGCCAGGTGGCGCCGGGGCGCTTGTCGAAGACGGCCAGGGGCGCCAGGGTGAATACGCCGGTCAGCAGGTCGAAGCCCAGCAGGTACAGGGTGATGAAGCCGAGCGGGAACAGCATCGCGCCCACCAGGGCGTTGCCGGTGTTGACGGTGATGCTGACGGCGAAGGCCGCGCCCAGTGCCAGGATGGCGCCGGCCATGAAGGCGCGGATCAGCGTGTCCCGGGTGGACATCAGCAGCTTGGATTCGCCGGCGTCGACCATCTTGGTGACGAACTCGGCGGGGGCGAGGTAGGCCATGGTGGAATTCCTTGAATTGAGAAGAAGAGGAAGGAAGGCGCGGCGTCAGGCGAGGCAGACCTGCACCTGCCCGGCCTCGACGCGCACCGCATGGGCGCGCACCGAGTGCTCGGGCGTCTCGATGCACTCGCCGGTGGCGAGGTCGAAGTGGTTCTTGTAGAGCGGCGAGGCGACGACCACGCGCTCGCCCAGGCTGCCGACCAGCCCGCGCGCGAGCACGCTGGCGCCGGATTTCGGGTCCACGTTGTCGATGGCGTAGAGCCGGTCGGCACCGACGCGGAAGACCGCCACGTGGCGGCCCTCCACCCGGGCGCACACGCCGGTGTCGGGGAGGATATCGTCGACCGCGCACACGGCGGTCCAGTGGTGGGTCTTGGCCAGCATGGCGGGCTTCCGGGTCAGGTGGTGGTGGCGGGGGCGCGCTCTTCCAGGCGCGCCGGGCGGATCTGGCCGCGCTCTTCGACGAAGACGATGTGCTCGTCCGGCTGGTCGCTGTTGACGAAGCTGCGGAAGCGCGCCCGCGTGGCGGGCGTGGTGACGGCGGTCTTCCACTCGCACTGGTAGGTGTCGACCACGTGCTGCATCTGCGTCTCCAGCTCGGCCGCCAGCCCCAGGCTGTCGCCGATCAGCACGTCTTTCAGGTAGTCCAGCCCGCCCTCCAGCGACTCGCGCCAGGTGCTGGTGCGCTGCAGCCGGTCGGCGGTGCGCACGTAGAACATCAGGAAGCGGTCGATCAGGCGGATCAGCTCGTCCTTTTTCAGGTCGGAGGCGATGAGTTCCGCGTGGCGCGGCTTCATGCCGCCGTTGCCGCACACGTACAGGTTCCAGCCCTTGTCGGTGGCGATCACGCCCACGTCCTTGCCCTGCGCCTCGGCGCACTCGCGGGTGCAGCCGGAAACGCCGAACTTGATCTTGTGCGGCGCGCGCAGGCCCTTGTAGCGGTTCTCCAGTTCGACCGCGAGGCCGACGGAGTCGTCCACGCCGTAGCGGCACCAGGTCGAGCCGACGCAGCTCTTCACCGTGCGCAGCGACTTGCCGTAGGCATGGCCCGACTCGAAGCCGGCGGCGATCAGCTCCTCCCAGATCAGCGGCAGCTGCTCCAGCCGCGCGCCGAACATGTCCACCCGCGCGCCGCCGGTGATCTTGGTGTACAGGCCGTACTTCTTCGCCACCCGGCCGACGGCGATCAGGCCGTCGGGCGTGACCTCGCCGCCCGGCATGCGCGGCACCACCGAGTAGCTGCCGTCCTTCTGGATGTTGCCGAGGAAGTAGTCGTTGCTGTCCTGCAGCTTGGCCAGCTGGGGCTTGAGCACGAAGTCGTTCCAGCACGAGGCCAGGATGCTGGCGGCCGCCGGCTTGCAGACGTCGCAGCCCAGGCCCTGGCCGTGTTTTGTCAGCAGCTCGTCGAAGGTCCGGATCTGGCCGACGCGCACCAGGTGGTACAGCTCCTGGCGCGAGTAGGCGAAATGCTCGCAGACGTGGTTGTTGACGGCCATGCCGCGCCGGGCCATCTCGAACTTCATCACCTGCGTGACCAGCGGCACGCAGCCGCCGCAGGTGGCGCCGGCCTTGGTGCAGGCCTTGATGTCGGCCACGGTGCAGGCGCCTTCGCCCACCGCGGCGCAGATGGCGCCCTTGCTGACGCTGTTGCACGAGCAGATCTGCGCGCCGTCGGGCAGCGCCTCCACGCCCAGGCCCGGCTTCGCCTTGCCGTCGCTGGAGGGGAGGATCAGGAATTCGGGCTCCTCCGGCAGCGCGATGCCGTTCAGCGCCATCTGCAGCAGCGTGCCGTATTCGTCGGCGTTGCCCACCAGCACGGCGCCCAGCAGCTTCCGGCCGTCCTCGCTGACCACGATCTTCTTGTAGACCTGCCTGCGCTCGTCCACGTACTGGAAGGCGCGCGCGCCGGGCGTCCTGCCGTGGGCGTCACCGATGCTGGCCACGTCCACGCCCATCAGCTTGAGCTTGGTGCTCATGTCGGCGCCGGCGAAGGTGGCCCCGGCCTCGCCGGCGATGTGCCGCGCCGCCACGCGCGCCATGTCGTAGCCGGGCGCCACCAGGCCGAACACCTGCTCGTTCCACGAGGCGCATTCGCCGATGGCGTAGATGTCGTGGTCGCTGGTGCGGCAGTGCGCGTCGATCGCCACGCCGCCGCGCGGGCCGAGGGCCAGCGCGCTCTGGCGCGCCAGCGCGTCCTGCGCCCGGATGCCGGCGGAGAACACGATCATGTCGGTCTCCAGCCAGGTGCCGTCGGCGAACACCATGCGGTGGCGCGCGCTGGCGCCGTCGATGATCTCCACCGTGTTGCGGTTCGTGTGGACGTGCACGCCCAGCGCTTCGATCTTGCTGCGCAGCGTGCGCCCGCCGCCTTCGTCCACCTGCACCGCCATCAGGCGCGGGGCGAACTCGACCACGTGCGTCTCCAGCCCCATGTCGCGCAGCGCCTTGGCGCATTCCAGCCCCAGCAGGCCGCCGCCGACGACCACGCCGCTTTGGCTGCGCGCGCCGCATTCCTGCATCGCCTCCAGGTCCTCGATGGTGCGGTAGACGAAGCAATGGGGCCGCTCGCGCCCCGGCACGGCGGGCACGAAGGGCACCGAGCCGGTGGACAGCACCAGCTTGTCGTAGGGCAGCACCTCGCCATCGGCGGTGGTGACGGTGTTGTGGCGCCGCTCGATGGCCGCCGCCCGGGTGCCCAGGCGCAGCCGGAAGCCGGTTTTCTCGAAGAAGCCCGGCTCCACCAGGGACAGGTCTTCCGCGCTCTTGCCGGCGAAGAACTCGGACAGGTGCACCCGGTCGTAGGCCGGGCGCGGCTCCTCGCACAGCACGGTGACGTCCGCGCCGTCCACTCCGAGCGCATGCAGCTGCTCGAGGAACTTGTGGCCCACCATGCCGTGGCCAATGACGATGATCTTCATGTCGGCTCCTGCACGCACGCGGGCCTGGCGGCGGGGACGCGCGGCACGGGCCGCCGTCTCGGGGGTGCAGGACGCACGCCTCCGCAGGCACACACGAGCGCGACTCGTGTTGGAACAACCGGGCTGGCTGCCCGCTGTCAGGCAGGGGCGTCAGCTCGCTCGGGGTTCCGCCGTCATTAGCGGAGGCGCTGGGGGGTGCCGCGGCGACGACGCGCGCGGCTCAGCACGATGCCTTATGCAAGCAGCGTGCCTGGAATTCCGGCCGCGCGGCGGCTGCCGGGGCCGCGGATGACGCATCCGGGGTGCATTCCGCGATCCGAATTGGTGCATCGCGCCAAAGTCCGGGCGGGCTGTGGCAAGCTGCGCGCATGTGCGGTTCCGAACTCCATTCCCTGCCCGAGGGCGTCCAGCGCGTCGCCCGGCACCTCCAGGCCAGCGGGCACCCTCACGCCCCGGTGATGCTCGACGACGCGGCGCGCACGGCGCAGCAGGCGGCCCAGCTGCTGGGCATCGCCGTCGGGCAGGTCGCCAAGAGCATCATCTTCCGCCGCAGGGCCGATGACGCGGCAGTGCTGGTCGTCACCTCCGGCGACCGGCGGGTGGACGAGAAGAAGGTCGATGCGCTGGTGGGCCGGACGGGCCGCGCCGACGCCGACTTCGTCAAGAGCCGCACGGGCTTCTCGATCGGCGGCGTGTCGCCGGTCGCGCACGCCACGCCGCCGGTGGTGCTGATCGACCGCGAGCTGTTCCGCTTCGACGAGGTCTGGGCTGCGGCCGGGCATCCGCATGCCGTGTTCCGCCTGCGTCCGCAGGACCTGGAGGCGCTCACCGGCGGCGCGCCCGTGGCCGACGTGGTGCAGGTGCCGGTCGAATGACGGGCGCCGCCCTCCACCCCGTACTGGCGCGCGCGCCGCTGGTGCGCGCGGCGGTGGCGCAGGGCCTGGAGCCCGTCCCCTCGCCCTGCATCGGCGTGTGCCGGATGGACGCCGCCAGCGGCCTGTGCGAAGGTTGCCGGCGCACCCTCGACGAGATCACCCGCTGGCGCACGCTGGACGACGCGGCCCGGCTCGCCCTCTGGGCGCGGGTCGAGGAGCGCATTGCGGGGGCGGCCCCATGAAACACATCGACTTCTATCTGGACTTCATCTCCCCTTACGCCTACCTTGCCTTCGAGCACCTGCCGCAGGCGCTGGAGGGCCTGAGCTACGAGGTGGCCTACAAGCCGGTGCTGCTCGGTGCCATCGTGCGCCACCACGGCCAGCGCGCGCCGGCGGAGATCCCGGCCAAGCGCAGTTGGACCTACCGCCACGTGCTGTGGCTGGGCCACGCACACGCCATTCCGATCGAGATGCCCGCCACCCACCCCTACAACCCGCTGCCGCACCTGCGCCTGGCGCTGGCGGCAACGGCGCTGCCGCAGGGCGAGATCAACCGCTACCTGGCCGAGACCGTGTTCCGCGAGGTCTGGCGCGGCGGCCGGGAGGCCATCGAGCCGGCGCGGCTCGCCGGGCTCGCCCAGCGGCTTCGGCCGGCGCGCGACCCGGCCGACGCCGAGGTCAAGGCGCAGCTGAAAGCCAACACCGACGAGGCGATCGCCCGGGGCGTCTTCGGCACGCCGGCCTTCGTGGTCGACGGACGGCTGTTCTGGGGCTTCGACGGCCTGGCCATGCTGCGCGCCTATCTGGCGGGCGACGACTGGTTCGCCGGGCCGGCGTGGGCCGAAGCCGACCAGCGGCCCTCGGCGCAGGGGTGACCCGCTGCCTCTCGGTGTTTTCCCGGGAGGCGGCATTTTCCGGCCCTTTTCCCGCATCTCGAAAAGCGGGGCGCGGGTTCCCCCTTGGGTTGTCAGACAGGGTTCAGTTTGGCGAAAGGAAAGGGTCAGTCCGCCTCCGAAGAATGAGGCCCGGTCCGTGCAACCCGGACCGCCACCCATTCACGAGGAGACAACAATGGCAGCCACACTGGATTCGAAGGGGAGGCCGCACCCGGCGCCCCGGCCCATGACGGCGGAGGAGAAGAAGGTCATCTTCGCCTCCTCGCTCGGCACGGTGTTCGAGTGGTACGACTTCTACCTGTACGGCTCGCTGGCGGCGATCGTCGCCAAGCAGTTCTTCAGCGGCCTGGATGCCGGCGCGGCCTTCATCTTCGCGCTGCTGGCCTTCGCCGCGGGCTTCCTGGTGCGGCCCTTCGGCGCCATCGTGTTCGGCCGCCTGGGGGACATGATCGGGCGCAAGTACACCTTCCTGGTCACCATCCTGATCATGGGCCTGTCGACCTTCATCGTCGGCCTGCTGCCCAGCTACGCCACCATCGGCGTGGCCGCGCCGGTGATCCTGATCGCGCTGCGCATGCTGCAGGGCCTGGCCCTGGGCGGCGAGTACGGCGGCGCCGCCACCTACGTGGCCGAGCACGCGCCGCACGGCAAGCGCGGCGCCTACACCTCGTGGATCCAGACCACGGCGACGCTGGGCCTGTTCCTGTCGCTGCTCGTCATCCTGGGCGTGCGTCTGGGCGTGGGCGAAGAGGCCTTCGCGGCCTGGGCCTGGCGCATCCCCTTCCTGGTCTCCATCCTGCTGCTGGGGGTCTCGGTGTGGATCCGCCTGTCGCTGAACGAATCGCCCGCCTTCCAGAAGATGAAGGCCGAGGGCAAGACCTCCAAGGCGCCGCTGGCCGAGTCCTTCGGCCAGTGGAAGAACCTGAAGATCGTCATCCTGGCGCTGCTGGGCCTGACGGCCGGCCAGGCGGTGGTCTGGTACACGGGGCAGTTCCAGGCGCTGTTCTTCCTGACGGCGCAGCTCAAGGTGGACGCCACCACCGCCAACCTGCTGATCGCGGTGGCGCTGCTGATCGGCACGCCCTTCTTCGTGATCTTCGGCTCGCTGTCCGACAAGATCGGCCGCAAGCCGATCATCATGGCCGGTTGCCTGCTGGCGGTGGTGACCTACTTCCCGGTCTTCAAGATGCTGACCGAGGCCGCCAACCCCGACCTGGCGGCCGCCCAGGCGAAGGCTGCCGTCACGGTCACGGCCGACCCTGCCACCTGCTCTTTCCAGGGCAACCCGGTGGCGCGCGAGATCGACTTCAAGAGTTCCTGCGACATCGCCAAGCGCTACCTGGTGCAGAACTCGGTGAGCTACGAGAACGTGGCCGGCCCGGCCGGCAGCCCGGCGGTGGTGAAGGTGGGCGACAAGAGCGTCACCGCACCCGCCGGCGCGGTGGCCAACCACAAGTTCGACGAGGAATCCACCAAGGCCATCGCCGCCTTCAAGAAGGAGCTGGGCGACGACCTGAAGACCGCCGGCTACCCGGCCAAGGCCGACCCGGCGAAGATGAACAAGGTGATGATGGTGGTGCTGCTGACCTACCTGGTGATCCTGGTGACCATGGTCTACGGCCCGATCGCCGCGATGCTGGTGGAACTGTTCCCCACGCGCATCCGCTATACCTCGATGAGCCTGCCCTACCACATCGGCAACGGCTGGTTCGGCGGCCTGCTGCCCACCACCTCCTTCGCCATCGTGGCCTCCACCGGCAACATGTACAACGGCCTGTGGTACCCGATCATCATCGCAGGCCTGGCGCTGGTGATCGGCACGCTGTTCATCCGCGAGACCAAGGACGTGGACATCTACGCCGGCGACTGATTCCGCTCGGATCGATGTCTGGAAGGGCCTCCGGTGGCGGCCCTTCTTCTTCAGGGCCGCCTGCCCGCGCGGTATCAGAAGCTCACACTCTCCCCCGGCTTGAGCGCCAGCACCCGGGTGGCGGTGTTCGTGCCGAGGGCCTGGATGAATGCCTGCGGCGTGCCCTTGCCCAGCGGGTTGGCGCCGTAGTGGATCGGGATGACGTAGCGCGGCTTGAGCCATTCGCGCGTGGCGAAGGCCGCGTCCTTCGGGTCCATGGTGAAGTGGCCGCCGATCGGGATGAGCACCAGGTCCGGCTTGTAGTACTCGGCGATGAACTTCATGTCGGCGAACAGGCCGGTGTCGCCCATGTGGTAGATCTTGAAGCCGTTCTCCAGCTCGATGATGTAGCCCACCGGCTCGCCGCCGTAATGCGGCTCGTCCTTGCCGGTGGCGGGGTTCTTCCACACCACCGCCGAGGAATGGTCGGCGTGCACCGCCGTCACCTTGATGTCGGGCGCTGGGGTGATGGTGCCGCTCTTGTTGAAGCGCGGTGCCAGGTTGGGCGGCAGGATGCCCAGCAGCGCCACCGTCTGGTTCATGTCGCCGGGGGCGTACATCGGCACGTTGTTCAGCTTGGCCAGCTCCGGCGCGTCGGCGAAGTGGTCCCAATGCCCGTGCGTGACCAGCAGCACGTCCACCTTGCCCAGCGCCTCCAGGTGCCTGTACTGCGGCGGCGTCAAGGGATTGGTCTTGAGCCAGGGGTCGGTCACGATCACCTTGCCGCCGGGCGTGGTGATCTTGAAGGCCGACTGGCCGAGCCAGAGCACCTGCGTCTTGCCGGCGACCGCGGGCACGGCGCCCGAGGCGATCGACGGCTCGGGGGCCAGCGCCATCTGCGCGCAGCCGAACAGGGCCGCGGCCGCGGCCAGCGCCGCGGCGCGCACCCGGCGCATCCATCCTGTGTTCATGCTGGACTCCTTGTCTGCGATGTCACGACGGCTCAGTGATTCATGATGATGCCAGGCACGGGCCACCTGCAAGCGGACCGGGGGGCCGCGGGGCCTTTTTTATTCCACCGTGACGTGCGCCGCCCGGATGACCTTCTCCCACCGGCTCTTCTCGGCGGCGATCAGGTCGCCGAAGGCCTGCGGCGTGGCGGGCGCGGGCTCGGCGCCCTCGGCCGACAGCCGGGTGCGCACCTCGCTGGCGCGCAGGGAGCGGTTGACCTGCTCGTTGAGCGCCTTCACCACGCCGGCCGGCGTGCCGGCCGGCGCCACCAGCCCGTACCACTGGTCGGCCTCGAAGCCGGCGGTGCCGGGCACCTGGGTCTCGGCCACCGTCGGCACCTCCGGCAGCTGCGGCAGGCGGCGCGGGCTGGACACCGCCAGAGCCTTCATCTTGCCGGCCTCGATGTGCGGCAGCAGCGCCGGCGCGCCGGTGAACAGCAGCTGCACCTGGCCCGCCAGCAGGTCGGTGACCGAGGGCGCGGTGCCCTTGTAGGGTACGTGCAGCGCGGTCATGCCGGTCTGCAGCTTGAGGTACTCCATGGTCAGGTGGGCGGCGCTGCCGTTGCCGCCCGAACCGTAGGCCAGCTTGCCGGGGTTGGCCCTGGCGAAGGCGACCAGTTCGGCCAGCGTGCCGGCAGGCACCGAGGGATGGGCCACCAGGATGTTGGGCACGCGCGCCACCCAGGCCACCGGGGTGAAGGCCTTGAGCGGGTCGAAGTTCAGCCTGGGGTACAGCCAGGGGTTGACCGCCAGCGTGCCGGTGTGCCCCATGAACAGCGTGTAGCCGTCGGCGGCGGAGCGCACCGCCCGCTCGGAGCCGACCGTGCCGCCTGCACCCGGCACGTTGTCCGCCACCACCGGCTGCTTCCAGGCCTGCGAGAGCGCCTGTCCGACGGCCCGCGCCAGGATGTCGCTGGAGCCGCCGGGGGTGAAGGGCACGATGATGTGGATGGGGCGCGAGGGGAAGGCATCGGCGGCGCGGGCCAGGCCTGCGAGGCCGGTCAGGGGCAGGACGCGGCTCCAGGCGAGCAGGCGGCGTCGGTCGATCAGGTGCATGTCGGGAGACTCGGTGAAGGGATGGGCGAAAAGAAACGTCCTGCGCCGACCTTCGGTCGGCGGCGAAACCGGGGGGGTGAATCAGCGCATCCCATCGCCGGTCTCCTCCTGCCGGGCACTTGCCGGCCGGCGCGAGCATAGGCCGGAGCGAATGGGGCTTCAGACCCATCCCTTTCAAGGTTTGCCGAGCGTGCTCCTCTAAGCTACTGCTCGCATGGGAGCTTCCATGCGAAACGGGAGCCAAAAATCTGGCAGGAAGTCGTTGAGCGATTTGAGCAGCAAGCCCCA
>JASGDG010000059.1:0-8164 GCA_047607325.1 Xenophilus sp.
ACCTCCGCCTCGCCCGCCCCGGCCGGCGGGGTGGCCGCGGCACGCAGCGGCCGCTGGTGCACGCGCGGACTGCCCTGGCGCTGCGGCCCCTTGCGCTGCTCGGCGCGCACCTGCTCCATCAGGTCCTGCCGGCGGGTGTCGTCGGCGGTGCTGAACTCCTGCCACCATTCGGCGATGGCCTCGCCCACCTCGCCGACGTCGGCGCGCAGGCGCATGAAGTCGAAGGCGGCGCGAAAGCGCGCCTGCTCGACCAGGCTGTAGGGCGTGCTGCCGCTGCGCTTGTCGAAGCGCGGCTGCATCATCCAGATCTCGCGCATGTCGGCGCCCAGCTTGCCGCGGCCGGAAACGTCGCCGATGCGGGCGTCGAACACCTCGTCGATGGCCTCCTGCAGCGCCGGGAAAGGCGGCATGCCCCTGCGCCCGTCCGGGCCGTCCTGCGTGCGCCGCTGCCAGCCGTCGCGCACGTCGCTCCACAGCACGCAGGCCAGCAGGAAGCTGGCGGCCACCGGCTTGCCCTCGCCCACGCGACGGTCGGTGTCGGCCAGCGCGGCCTGCACGAAGGGCTGGCCGGCGCGCTCGACCACCACGTCCAGCAGCGGGTAGATGCCGGTGGCCAGGCCCAGCTTGCGCAGCTGCGCGATGGTGGCCAGGGCGTGGCCGGTCTGCAGCAGCTTGAGCATCTCGTCGAACAGCCGGCTCTGCGGCACGTCGGCCAGCAGCTTCGCGGATTCGATCAGCGGCGCGGCGGTCTTCTTCTCCAGCGCGAAGCCCAGCGCCGCCAGCTTGGCCGAGAAGCGCACCGCGCGGATGACGCGCACCGGGTCCTCGCGGTAGCGCACGGCCGCGTCGCCGATCATGCGCAGCGTGCGCTTGTGCGCGTCGCGGATGCCGTGGTGGTAATCGACCACGATCTGCCGCGCCGGGTCGTAGTACATGGCGTTGACGCTGAAGTCGCGCCGCGCGGCATCCTCCTCCTGCGGGCCCCAGACGTTGTCGCGCAGCACGCGGCCGGAGGCATCCACCGCATGCTTCATCGCCGCGAGTTCGCCCTTGCTGGTGCGCTCGTTGCCGGGCACCGCCTCGGCGGCGCTGGCGTCCATGTAGGCGCGGAAGGTCGAGACCTCGATCACCTCGTGCTCGCGCCCGCGGCCGAACACCACGTGCACGATGCGGAAGCGCCGCCCGATGATGAAGGCGCGGCGGAACAACTGCTTGACCTCCTCCGGCGTGGCGTTGGTGGCAACGTCGAAGTCCTTGGGCTTCAGGCCCAGCAGCAGGTCGCGCACGGCGCCGCCGACGATGTAGGCCTCGAAGCCGGCCTGCTGCAGCGTGGTGACGACATTCTTCGCCCGCTCGTCCACCAGGGCCGGGTCGATGCGGTGCACGTCGGCGCCGACCTCCTCGCGCTTGCCGAAGCGCGGCTTGGCGCCACGGCCGGCCGCCGGCTTGCCCAGCAGCTTGTCGATGAATTTCTTGATCACATTGAGTCCATTCGCGGCGCCCACGGGCGCCTGGTTTCATTCGTCTTCCAACATGGAGCGCACCAGCGGGATGGTGATGGCGCGCTGGGTGCGCAGCGCATAGCCGTCCAGCGCCTCCAGCAGCGCCATCAGGCTGCCCAGGTCGCGGCTGAAGCGGTGCAGCATGTAGTCGATGACCTCGTCGGGCAGCATCACGCCGCGCGCGTCGGCCGCCTGGCGAAGCACCGCCCGCCGCTGCGCCTCGCTGGGCACCTGGAGCTGGAAGACGTGTCCCCAGCCCAGGCGGGTGCGCAGGTCCTCGCGCAGCGGCAGGTCGGCCGGCGGCAGCGCGCCGGCCGCCACCACGCCGCGCTGCAGCGCCTGCGCCTGCACGAACCAGCTGAAGGCGGCGTGCTGCTGCTCGGCGTTGAAGCGGTCCACGTCGTCCATCAGCACGGCGGCCCAGCGCTCGTCGAAGGGCGGCGGCGCCAGCACGTCCGGCCGCAGCCAGCCGACCGCGGCCCCCTGCCCGCCCAGCGCGGCGGCCACGGCTTCCAGCAGGTGCGTCTTGCCGCTGCCGCCCTCGCCCCACAGGTAGGTGGGCACGGGCGAATGCAGCGCGGCCGCCCTGCCGTCGCCCACCCACAGCTGCAGGTGGCGCAGCGCCGCCTCGTTGGCGCCCCGGAAGAAACTGGCGAAGCTCGGCCCGGGCTGCAAGCCGATGTCGAGCGCGAGCTGCTTCATGCCAGGGTGGAACGAGGGGAAAGAACGACCGGGCGGCGCCGGGGGCGGCCCTAGAATCGCCGGGAATTCTATCGGGCCGCCTGCCGCCACCGTGCCGGGGCGGCCTTTGCCTTCTTCCTTCGCCGCGCCGCCGCCATGACTTCTCCCACCCCCGCCCCGCTCAGCTACAAGGACGCCGGCGTCGACATCGACGCGGGCGACGCGCTGGTCGACCGCATCAAGCCGCTGGCGAAGAAGACGCTGCGCGAGGGCGTGCTGGCCGGCATCGGGGGCTTCGGCGCGCTGTTCGAGGTGCCGAAACGCTACCGGGAGCCGGTGCTGGTCAGCGGCACCGACGGCGTGGGCACCAAGCTCAGGCTGGCCTTCGAATGGGGCATGCACGACACCGTGGGCATCGACCTGGTGGCCATGAGCGTGAACGACGTGCTGGTGCAGGGCGCCGAGCCGCTGTTCTTCCTCGACTACTTCGCCTGCGGCAAGCTCGACGTGGACACCGCCGCGCGCGTGGTCGGCGGCATCGCCAAGGGCTGCGAGCTGTCGGGCTGCGCGCTGATCGGCGGCGAGACGGCCGAGATGCCCGGCATGTACCCGCCGGGCGAATACGACCTGGCCGGCTTCGCGGTCGGCGCGGTGGAGAAGTCGAAGATCCTGACCGGCCAGGACGTCAGGCCGGGCGACGTGGTGCTGGGCCTGGCCTCGCACGGCGTGCATTCCAACGGCTTCTCGCTGGTGCGCAAGGTGATCGAGCGCGCCGGCGCCGACCTGCCCGCCACGCTCGACGGCCGGCCCTTCCGCGAGGCGGTGATGGCGCCCACGCGCCTGTACGTGAAGCCCGTGCTGGCCGCGCTGCAGAAGCACCCGGTCAAGGCGCTGGCCCACATCACCGGCGGCGGCCTGCTGGAGAACATCCCGCGCGTGCTGCCCGAAGGCACGGCCGCGCACCTCAGGAAGGGCAGCTGGCCTCGGTCCGAGCTGTTCGCCTGGCTGCAGAAGGTGGCCGGCATCGGCGACACCGAGATGAACCGCACCTTCAACAACGGCATCGGCATGGTGGTGGTGATCGGCGCCGACGAGGCCGCCGCCTGCGCCGCCACCCTGCGCGGCGAGGGCGAGACGGTGCACGAGATCGGCGTGATCGCGCAGCGCGGCGGCGGCGCCGCCGCCGTGGTGGTGGCCTGAACGCACGGCCGGGAGCCATCGCCGCGCGCCCACGATGACCCTGACGCCCACCACACCTCTGCCGGCGACACACCAGCGGCCCGCCTCCCGCTGGGTGGTGGGAGCCAGCTACGTGCTGATGGGCGTGGCCCTGCTGGGCATGCTCGCGAGCCATCTGCTGGTCGGCCTGCTGGCGGTGTGCGCCGGCTTCCTGGCCACCCGCACCTTCGTGCGCGGCGTGATGCGGCTGGCGGGCCGGCTGATCGCGCGCCTCTCGCCGGCCGACGCGGGCCGCGCGCTGCCCTCGCGCATCGAGACCTTCATCCAGGCGCTGACCATCGTCGTCGTGGTGATCGCGCCCGTCGCACTGCTGGCGCTGGGCCTGTCGCAGGCGCGCGAGTTCGTGGTGGATGCGCCGCAGCAGTACCGCGGGCTGCTGGACTACGTGGCCCGCACCATCCTCGAATTGCGCCAGAAGCTGCCGACCGATCTGGGCAGCTACCTGCCGGCGGGCGCCGACGACCTGCAGCACAGGGTGGCCAACTACCTGCGCACGCAGGCCGGTTCGCTGGCGCTGGCCGGCCGGGCCTGGCTCAGCGCCCTGCTGTTCGCCTACGTGGGCCTGATCGTCGGCGGGCTGGCCGCCGTGGCCCGCCCGCCCGCGCTGCGGCGGCCGCTGGCGGCGCAGATGCACCGGCGCATCACCGTCTTCGGGCAGGCCTTCCGGCAGATCGTGGCGGCGCAGTTCTGGATCGCCGTTTTCAACACGGCGCTGACGGCCGTCTTCCTGCTGTTCATCCTGCCGGCCTGGAAGCTGCAGCTGCCCTACACGCCGGCGCTGATCACGCTCACCTTCCTCGCCGGCCTGATCCCGATCGTGGGCAACCTGCTGTGCAACTCGGTCATCACGCTGGTGGGCCTGTCGGTCTCGCCGCTGACGGCGCTGGCCTGCCTGATCTTCCTGATCCTCATCCACAAGGCCGAATACGCCATCAACGCCAACGTGGTGGGCAGCCGCACCCACATCGCCGTGTGGGAACTGCTGGCCGTGATGTTCGCGGCCGAGGCGGTGTTCGGCCCGGCCGGGCTGGTGGCGGCGCCGCTGTTCTACGCCTACCTCAAGAAAGAGCTGCAGGCGGCGCAGCTCGTCTGATTCCGCATGGACGAGTTCGCCGCCCCGCTCGTGCCCCGCCCCAGCACCGGGGCGGGCGACGACGAGGCCGCGCTGTTCGACGCCCTGCGCGCACGCGCGGGCCGGCTGATCCGCCGGGCGCCCGAGCCCGGCGAAGCGGCGCGCTGGCATCCCCACGTGATCGGCGGGCGCAAGCTGCGGCTGGCGCTGCCGATCACCTTCACGCCCTACGCCTCGGCGCGGCCCTGCTCGGCACGCTGCGGCTTCTGCTCGGAGAACCTGCGCCCGCTGCGCACGCTGGTGCCGGCCGCGCGGCTGCGCCCGGCGGCGGACTATTTCGAGGGACTGCAGCGGGCGCTGGCGGCGCTGCGCGGGGTGCCGCTGTCGTGGTCGCTCTCGGGGCTGGAGAACACCGACGACGCGGCCTGGCTGCTGCGCCTGCTGGAGGTGCTGCAGGACGCCGAGCGCGCCGGCATCCCGGTGCAGGAGCGCGTGCTCTATTCCAACGGCGCCGGCTTCGCGCAGGCGCGCGGCGACGAACTGCGCGGAGCGCTGCAGCGCTTCGGCCTGGGCTGGATCGAGCTGTCGCGCCACCATCACGCGGGCGAGGCCAACCAGGCCCTCATGCGCTTCCGCCCCGGGCTGGCGATCGCCGACCAGCCGGTGTTCGAGTCGGTGGCGCGCACGCTGGCATCGTGCTTCCCCGTGCGGCTGATCTGCCTGGTCCAGCAGGGCGGCATCGCGTGCCCCGACGGCGTCGCGGCCTACCTCGGCTGGGCGCGGCGCTGCGGCGCGGGCACGGTGATCTTCCGCGAGTTCTCGCGCCTGGACGGCAGCTACCGCGACAACGCGACGGCCCGCCACCTGGCCGCGGCGCGCGTGCCCATGGCCCCGCTGCTGCGCGCCTGCCTGGACGACCCGCGCCTGGGCCGCGGCTGGGAGCTGCTGTCGCTGACGCAGGGCTACTACTTCCGGAACCTGCACGTGCGCACGGCCGAGGGCATGGAGGTCGTCTTCGAGTGGTCCGACTACGCCGCCATGCACCGGCGCCATGCCAGCGGCGACGTCTACAAGCTCGTCTACTTCGCCAACGGCCAGCTGTGTGCGGGGTGGGACCCGGGGCAGGACGTGCTGCTCGACACCACCCGCCTGCCGGAGCCCCTGCATGGATAGCCGCAGCTGGATGCGCCTGGCGGCGGAGCCCGAGGCGCACCGCCTGCCGCCGGCGCTCGCGGCGCGCGACCCGATGGGCGGGCGCGACATCGGCTGGGTGACGCAGATGCGGCCCTTCGTGCAGCACTTCAGCCGGCCGGGCGAGGTCGTGTTCGACCCCTTCGCCGGCGCCGGCACGACGCTGCTGGCCGCGCGCCTCGAAGGCCGCGACGCGCTGGGCTGCGAGGTGGACGCCGCGCGCATGGCGCTGATCGGTGAACGCTTCGCGCAGCTGGACCTGGCGCCGCCGCGCGTGCTGCCGGCCTCGTGCGACACGCTGGCCGGCGACGCCCTGCCGCCCTTCGACCTGTGCCTGACGAGCGTGCCCTACTTCGGCTGCGACTGGCCCGGCGGCGAGGCGGCGCCCGCGCAGCTCTACGCCAGCGACAGCTACGCCGCGCACCTGGCCGGCCTGCGCTCGGTGTTCCACCGCGTGCGCGAGCGGCTGCCCGAAGGCGGTTTCTGCATCGCGATGGCGGAGAACCTGCGGCTGGGCGGCCGCACGCTGCCGCTGGCCTTCGACCTGGCACGCCTGCTCGGCAGCCTGTTCGTGCTGCAGGAGGAGCGGCTGATCGTCTACGAGCGCGGCGCGCCGCAGCCGCTCGCCGCCTTCGACACGCGCACCGACCGCAGCCACGAGTACGCCCTCGTCTGCCGCAAGCAGCGCGCGGCGGTGGACCTGCCCGCCACCGCCGCCCTGCTCGAATCGCTTCGCGCCGAGGGCCACCGCTTCACGCTCTACGGCAGCTTCGCGCGCTGGCTGCACGACCCGGCCTCCGTCACGCCGGCCGACGCCGACATCCGGGTGGACGCCGGCGACGCCGCGCTCGGCGCCCTGCTGGCCAGCCTGGCGGGGCGCGGCTTCGCGCTCCAGAGCTGGGGCGAGCCGGTGGCGCTGCCCCTGGTGGCGGCGCTCTACCGCGGCCGCCACTACTTCCGCGCCGAGCGCATCGACCGGCAGGGCGCCCTGGTGCGGCTGGACATCGGCTGCGATGTCCTGAATTGATCGAGAATCGTCCGATCGGCGGCGGGACGCCAGGATGCGGCCGAAGAACAATCGGCTCTGATCCACCACCATCGCCCGGAGCCCATGCCATGAAGACTTGTCTGATTGTGATCGATGCGCAGGAATCCTTCCGCCACCGCCCCTACTTCACCAAGGCGGACCTGCCCGCCTACCTGGCCGCGCAGAATGCGCTGATCGAGGGCTGCGCCGCCGCCGGCGTCCCCATCCTGCGGGTCTTCCACGTCGATGGCCCCGAGACGCCCGACAACCCCTTCGCCGAGGCGTCGGGCCACGTGCGGCCCCTCGCCGGCCTGGCCGGCTTCGATGCCGCCGCCACCTTCGTCAAGCATCGCCACAGCGCCCTGGTCGGCAGCGGGCTGGATGTCTGGCTCACCCGCCACGGCATCGGCCGCATCATCGTCAGCGGCATCCGCACCGAGCAGTGCTGCGAGACCACCACGCGCCATGCCTCCGACCTCGGCTGGCAGGTGGACTACGCGCTCGACGCGACGCTGACCTTCGACATGACTCAGCCTGACGGCCAGCCGCTGCCCGCGGACCAGATCCGCGCACGCACGGCCACCGTGCTGCATGGCCGCTTTGCCCACGTGTGCAGCGCCGCGCAGGCGCTGGAGCGGGCGGGCGCAAAGGACTCGCCTTGAACCCCGCCACACCGTCTTCGCCCTTCGCCTCGCTCCCGCCCGGCCCGTGCTACGCGGTGATCTTTTCTTCGCAGCGCACGGGCGACGACGAGGCCGGCTACGACGCCACGGCCCGGCGCATGGTCGAACTGGCCGCTCGGCAGCCGGGCTTCCTGGGCGTGGAAAGCGCGCGCGGCGCCGACGGCTTCGGCATCACCGTCTCGTATTGGGCCAGCGAAGAGGCGATCGCCGCCTGGCGCCGCCATGCCGAGCACACGCTGGCCCGCGAACAGGGCCGCACGCACTGGTACGAGGCCTTCCAGTTGCGCGTGGCGCGGATCGAGCGAGCCTACGGCTCAGCCGCACCCGAGGAGCGCTGAAGCCGCATGGCTCGCCTGCCCGCCGACAACCCGGCCCCACAGCCCATCCACGTCGTCTTCGCCCTGCTGGAAGACAGCCTGGTACTGGACTGGGCCGGCCCCGCCGAGGCGCTGCGCATCGCCAACCGGCTGCTGGCCGACAGCGGCCGGCCGCCGCGCTTCGACATCGAGTTCGCCGCGCCGCGGCCGCAGCTGCGCGGCTCCGTCGGCGTGCAGCTGGCCGGCCTGGCACCGCTGCCGGCGCACTGGGACGCGCGGCCGGCCTGGATCGTCCTCGTCGGCCAGCCCGGCAACCGCATCGATGCGGCCAGCGACGACGCGCGGGCGCTCCTCCACTGGCTGCGCGGCCAGCGCCTGGCCGCCGGCCGGCTGGAACTGCTGGCCGTGTGCGCCGGCACGGTGCTGGCCGCCGCCGCGCCCGGCTGCGAGGT
>JASGDG010000060.1:0-3681 GCA_047607325.1 Xenophilus sp.
CGCCGACGCCTGGCGGGCTGCCGCGCGCCGCCAATGGGCAGGCTCGGACGGCGCGGTCCTGGCCGAGGCGCCGCTGCGAATGCCCGGCGCCGCCGCCGAGCCGGCCGCCGTCGAATTGCGCGCCGACTCGCTGCCGGCCGAACGGGGCCGCCGGGCGCGCCTGCGCTGGTTCGCCCATGCCGATGCGCAGGGCCGGCTCACGCTCTACCAGGCCACCGTGCTCGGTGCACCGCGCGACCGCGAGGCCGAGGCCGCCTTCTTCGAAGGGCTGCGGCTGCGATGAGCGGATGTCCCGCCCGCGCCGCCGTTTCTGTGCAGGCTGCGCCCGCGCCCGTATCATGGGCCGTTGCTTCGCGCCGCGCATGAACAGCCTCTTCCTCGTCGCCCACGCGCCCCTGGCCCATGCCCTGCGGCAGTGCGCGCTCCATGTCTTTCCGGACGCCGAACCCTGGGTGTCGGCGCTCGACGTGCTGCCCCAGATCCCGCCCGAGGAGACGCTGGCCTCCGCGCGCATCATGCTGGCCCAGTTGCTCGCGCGCGCGCCGCGCTCGCAGGTGCTGGTGCTGACCGATGTGTTCGGCGCCACGCCCTGCAACGTGGCGCAGCAGCTGGTGGACGGCGTGCGCTCGCGCGTGGTGGCCGGTGTCAACCTGCCGATGCTGCTGCGCGCCGTGACCTACCGCCATGAGCCGCTGGAGGCGCAGGTGCAGCGCGCCCTCGCCGGCGGGACGGCCGGCGTCATGCAGGTGGCGGTGGCGGCGCCGCAGAACCAGGTGAGAAGAAAGTACAGTGATCAAGACATCCGTGACCATCAGCAATAAGCTGGGCCTGCATGCCCGCGCCTCGGCCAAGCTCACCAAGCTGGCCGGCAGCTTCCCGTGCGAGGTGTGGCTCTCGCGCGGCGAGCGGCGCGTCAACGCCAAGAGCATCATGGGCGTGATGATGCTGGCCGCCGGGCTGGGCAGCACCGTCGAGCTGGAAACCAGCGGCGCGCAGGAGCAGGAGGCGATGGACGCCCTGGTGGCGCTGATGAACGACAAGTTCGGCGAGGGCGCGTAGTGGACCTTCCCCAGCCGGACGCCGTTCCCTGCGATGCGGGTGGCGTGTTGCACGAGGGCTCATCGAGATGACCATCGCCATCCATGGCCTGCCGGTGGCGCGGGGCATCGCCATCGGACGGGTGGTGCGGGTGCTGTCCAGCCGCGTCGACGTGGCGCACTACTTCGTCAAGCCGGAGGAGGTGGCGGCCGAGATCGATCGGGTGCGCACCGCGCGCGACGCCGTCGCGGAGGAGCTGCGCCGCCTGCACGGCAGTGTGGTGCAGATGAGCCCCAAGGACGCCCCGCACGAACTGGGCGCCATGATCGAGGTGCACCAGATGCTGTTGCAGGACGAGATGCTGTCCGACGGCGTCAAGCACTGGATCACCGAGCGCCTGTACAACGCCGAGTGGGCGCTGACCACCCAGCTGGAGGTGGTGGCGCGCCAGTTCGACGAGATGCAGGACGAGTACCTGCGCGAGCGCAAGGCCGACCTGGAGCAGGTGGTCGAGCGCCTGCTGCGCCAGATGAAGGGCACCGCCGCCGTGCTGGCGCCGCCGCCGCCCAAGCGCAAGGCGCGCGGCGAGGACGACGCCGAGGGCGAAGACGGCTTCGATGCGCCGCTGGTGCTGGTGGCGCACGACCTGTCGCCGGCCGACATGCTGCAGTTCAAGAAGAGCGTGTTCGCCGGCTTCGTCACCGACGTGGGCGGCAAGACCTCGCACACCGCCATCGTCGCGCGCAGCATGGACATCCCGGCCGTGGTGGGCGCGCGCAGCGCCAGCCAGCTGGTGCGCCAGGACGACTGGGTCGTCATCGACGGCGACGCCGGCGTGGTGATCGTCGATCCCTCGCCCATCATCCTGGCCGAGTACGGCTTCAAGCAGCGTCAGGGCGAGCTGGAGCGCGAGCGCCTGTGGCGGCTGCGGCACAAGAGCGCCGTCACGCTCGACGGCCAGCGCGTCGACCTGCTGGCCAACATCGAGCTGCCGGAAGACACCGAGGGCGCCGTCAAGGCCGGCGCGGTGGGCGTGGGCCTGTTCCGCAGCGAGTTCCTGTTCATGGGCCGCGAGTCGCACAGCCTCGCGCGCCTGCCCGACGAGGACGAGCAGTACGCCGCCTACGTGCGCGCGGTGGAGGGCATGCGCGGCATGCCGGTGACCATCCGCACCATCGACATCGGCGCCGACAAGCCGCTGGACGGCAAGGTGGCGCGCCCGGAGTACCTGAACCCCGCGCTCGGCCTGCGGGCGATCCGCTGGAGTCTTTCCGAGCCGGCGATGTTCCTCACCCAGCTGCGGGCCATCCTGCGCGCGGCCACGCATGGCGAAGTACACCTGCTCATCCCCATGCTGGGCCATGCCGGCCAGATCCGCCAGACGCTGGCGCTGATCGACCAGGCGCGAGCCGACCTGGACGCGCGCGGCGTGCCGCACGGCCGCGTCAGGCTGGGCGCGATGATCGAGGTGCCCGCGGCGGCGCTGACGGTGGACGTGTTCCTGCGCCACTTCGACTTCCTGTCCATCGGCACCAACGACCTGATCCAGTACACGCTGGCGATCGACCGCGCCGACGAGACGGTGGCCCACCTGTACGACCCCTGCCATCCGGCGGTGCTGCGCCTGGTGGCCGACACCATCGCCGCCTGCCGCCGCCAGGGCAAGGACGTGAGCGTGTGCGGCGAGATGGCCGGCGACGTGCAGTTCACCCGGCTGCTGCTCGGGCTGGGGCTGCGCAGCTTCTCGATGCACCCTTCCCAGATCCTGGCCGTCAAGCAGGAGGTGCTGCGCGCCGACACGACCCGGCTCGGGCCGTGGGCGCAGCAGGTGATCGCCTCCGGCGATCCGGCGGCGATGCTGGCTGAAACATAGGACCACCCCCGTCTTCGCGGCCTTCTGATGAGGGAAGGTGGGCATCGCAAAGAAACGAAACACAGCGAGACCGCGCTGAAAACCGGCGCGGGCATGACGCGCGCACGATGAGGCCTCCTTCAACCCCCTCTCTTTTCCCGGAGGTCCTCATCATGAATGTCCGTGCCCGTTTCCTCGCCGTTTCCGCCATGGCCTTGCTGGCCGTCGCCGCCGCCGGACGCTTCTGAACCCCCGCACCGGGAGATCTGCATGAAAGCATGGATCCGACGCAGCCTGTTCGGGCTCTTCGGCGGAGCGCTGGTGGCCGGCAGCCTGGCCGGCTGCGCCGACCGCCATCGTCACGGCTGGGGCGGCGCCGACAGCGCCGAATTCCGCGAGCGCATCGTCGCGCGCATGAGCAGCCGCCTCGGACTCGATGCCGCGCAGCGCGCCAAGCTCAACGTGCTGGCCGACAGGCTGCAGGCGCTGCGCGAGGCTGGCGGCGGCGAGACGCGCTCGCAGTTCAAGGCGCTGTTCGCCGCCGACAAGCTCGACCGGCAGCGCGCCGCGCAGCTGGTGGACGAGAAGACGGCCGCCGTGCGCACGGGCAGTGCCGACGTGATCGCCGCCGCCGGCGATTTCTTCGACAGCCTCAACCCGGCGCAGCAGCAGAAGGTGCGCGAGTTCATGGACCGCGGCGGTCGCCGCTGGGGCCGCCATGGCTGAGCGGCTGCGCGCCTGGCCTCTGGCAGGGCCTGCCCGGGCCGCCGCGGCGACGCCGGCCGGGCCCG
>JASGDG010000061.1:0-15735 GCA_047607325.1 Xenophilus sp.
GTTCAGCGCGCAGCGCCCGAACCAGCTGTGGGTGAGCGACTTCACGTACGTGTCTACCTGGCAGGGCTGGCTGTACGTGGCCTTCGTGATCGACGTGTTCTCGCGTCGCATCGTGGGCTGGCGGGTGGCGAACGGTGCCCATGTGGGACACGCCGCAGCAGCGCAAAGCCAGCATCAAGCTGATCGTCCACACCTGTCTTGAGGTAATCCGCGACTGCCCTGACCCTGCGGTGCGCGTGGAAGCTGCGCAACTGCTTGCACTGGTGAGCGCCCGGACATGCCGGAAGGAGACGCTCCAATGAAGAACCTGCACACCGACTTGAAGGAAAACGGCCCGGTCAAAAACTCGCCCACACCCAACGACCTGCAACAGATGCAGCAGCGCCGAATCGAGGCGCATGCAGAACGGCAAACCATGTCCGACTTGAACCTGCTTCGCGCTTTCAAGCTGGGCGAGGCGCTGCGCGAATTGAAGGAGTAACCACATGGCCGATACGCGGGGCATGCTGGCACGGTTACGCAAGCTGGAGCGCTCGCACGGTGCCACCGATGGGATGCGCGAATGGGTCAGCGAGAACTTCGGCACTGCCATTGCTGACGGTCGCATGTGCCCCGCTGATGGCCCCGTAGTGCTGCACTGCCTGTTGAACTGGATCAGCGACGGCAGCGCACGCGCCGGGTCTGCCGGATGGGGGCCGTTGCAGTGAAGCCGAATTTCCAAGGGTTCGTTGAGCCGCGCGCATGGGCGCAGGACGATGGCACCCGCCGCGAACCCGTGCTTGATGCTGACCACAACCCGCCTCGCGTGGTGCGCTATGTCGGCTATCGGAAGTGCATGCGCTGTGGTCGCCTGTTCTGGTCAGACGATGTGCAGCGGTTGCGCCTCTGCGCATGGAACGGGGTCAACCCCGGATGCAGAACACGGAGCGATGACGACGGTATCTGAAAACCCTGCACCGCTCCTCTCGTCGTCAGCGGTGCAGAGGTGCGCAGTCCCGGAGAAGCTGCGCCGTCCCATAGCGAACCGTCGGACGTAAAACAAACGGGCGCAGTCAGGAACGGGGTCTGCTCCTGCCCCGCGCGACCTGGCCTTCAACGGGTGCCGCTGGCACCCGTTGTCGTTTGTGCGGCTGCGCGAGCGCAGCGGGCGGCACAGGCCGCGATCACCACAGCGCCGCCGCTAGGGTACTGGCGAGCGCAACGCACGGCCTGTAGCGGCGCGCTTGCCTGCGGACAAGGAACGGGTAACACGGACTTTGGCGGGCGTGCCGGCTAACCGATTGCTGCGCTTGTGGTTAGGTCGGTTCACGGCGCTGCGCATAAGCCCAGCGTAATAGATCACGGCTATCCTTTCCCTTGTTGCATCAAAGATTTATGATCGGGCTTTTCGGTTACTACGGCTCGTTCATGAAAATTGCGGAGACGGTTGTCCTGCTCAGTCGGGGCGCATTTGCACAATCAGCGGAATGGAAGGCGATCCGCGACACCATCCACTCGGCGATCACGCGAGCTGAGTGGCCTGTGGGCTCCGGCGCGTTCACCATCCACCCGGAGAGCGGCAAGAAGTCCGGTCAGGGGAACGGCGTCGTTCCGATCAAGGCTAAGCCGATGCAGGTTCTCAAGGATGCGGGCTGGACGCTGGAATACCCTTGGGAAGTAGCGACGAAGACCGGCGTCACTGCGGACAAGCGCAAAGGCACGCGCCCCGGCGACATTGACGCTGCAAAGCAGTTCGATCAGGGGCTTGTGGTTGTCGAATGGGAAACCGGCAACATCAGCTCATCCCACCGGGCTATCAACAAGATGGCGCTCGGCTTGGTCGCCAAGAAATGCGTCGCGGGTGCCCTGGTCGTTCCGAACATGAAGCTGGCGCAGTACCTGACTGACCGAATCGGCAACATCGAAGAAATCAGACCCTATATCCCGCTGTGGGAAAACCTCAGCGTGGCAGAAGGCGTCCTAGAACTTGTGGTGATCGAGCAGGACGGCGAGAGCACCGACAGTCCGAAGATTCCGAAAGGCAAGGACGGCCGCGCAGCAGAAGGCATGCTGGCCGCCCTCATCAAGAACAGCTAGCTCTCAACGTGGTCGCTGTTGCTGTGGTGGGCAATTTCGTCGTCCAGCAGTCGCTCCTTGATCTGCTGGGCGAAGTCGAGTTCGATGCCGATCCAGAAGCGGTCTTTCTTCTCGCACACTGCAAACGTAGTCCCTGACCCGCCAAACGGGTCAAGCACGGTTTCGCCCTCCACGGTACTCATTTCAACCACGCGGTCGAGCAGCTTGGTCGAGAGCGCGTTTGCTGGGCGATCCTTTGACTTGAATTTCCAGTGCCGCACTGGCGGAATGTCTGTCCAGACGTCCTTGAGATTGACGCCCAGCGGGTTCATGGCGTGCCGATGACCGCCGTAGTCCTTGATTTCGCCGCCGCAGTGCCTGCAAACCTCAATGGGCGTGCGTATCTTGCGGAAGGTCTTAGGCTTGCCCTTGCTGAAGTACAGCAGGGAATAGTGACTCGGATACAGCCGCCCAGCGATGGGCATCGTGGAATTCACCGCAACGGTGATGTCGTGCCTGAAGGTTAGCCCCTTCTCCATCAGGTAAGCGCCAAGGACGATATTCCAGCGCGGCAGGTTGTAGAGGAACAGGGAGCCACCGGGCTTCAGTACCTGGATGCACTCGTCTAACCACGCCTTGCACCATTCGACGTACTTGTGTTCGGGAAGGTTATCCTTGGCCTTGGCACCGTACTTCTTGTCCAGGTTGAAAGGCGGGTCAGCAAATACCGTGTCAATCGAACCCGCCTTGATGTGGGGCAGTACCGCTAGGCAGTCGCCATCGAAAAGCGCACCGTGAGCGGACTGGAAAAAGGGTTCCTGAGCGGGGTCTAGGTAGGTCTCCAGATCGAACGGGGCGAGTTTGTCCTTGATGCGCTGGCTCTTGGCAGCGATCTTGACTGTCTCTTGTTCAGGAAATAGGTCCAGCACCTCTCGCATTACTAACTCGCTCATCTGCATCTCGCTCATTCATGTCCATCACCTGCCACTTGGGCCGCTCTAGCTATGTTACTGGCCTTACCGAGCTGGGCCTAGGCGGCGGCTGCATGAACCTGCCGATACCCCGCGATCAGTTACGGTGTGCTTACGGGGTACAAATTTGCCACCAAGAAGAAAGCCCCGACTGGCGGGGCTTTTCATCATTTTCACAAGCTCTTTGCGCGCCCGCTGAACTACGCTAAGTGCTTGTTTTTATTGGCGGAAGCGGTGAGATTCGAACTCACGAACGGTTGCCCGTTGCTGGTTTTCAAGACCAGTGCAATCGACCACTCTGCCACGCTTCCTACAACTGTTTTCAAGACTGCTGGTTTAAACCACTCACCCAACTCTCCGAGGGCCCGGATTCTAGGAGGGCAGGAACAGTTCCTGCAGGTCGCTCAGGAAATCGAAGCCGCGCGGCGTCGGCCACACGCGCTGCAGGTCGCGCGCCAGCAGGCCGCGGCGCTCGGCTTCCACCAGCGGGCGCTGGATGGCGCTGACCGACAGGCCGGTGCGCTCGCTGAACTGCGCGAGCGTGAAGCCATCCGCCAGCCTCAACGCGTTGAGCATGAACTCGAAAGGCAGATCGGCCAGCGCGACGTCCTCGCTGCCGGCCACGGCCTGGCCGTCGATCGCCTTCTGCAGGTACGAGTGCGGGTCGCGCCAGCGGGTCTGGCGCACGATGCGGTGCGCGAAGCTGAGCTTGCCGTGCGCGCCGGCGCCGATGCCGAGGTAGTCGCCGAACCGCCAGTAGTTGAGGTTGTGGGTGCACTCGTGCCCCGGCCGGGCATAGGCCGAGACCTCGTAGCGCGCCATGCCCTGTGCCGCGGTGCGCTCGGTGATGTGATCGAGCATGGCCCAGGCGATGTCCTCGTCGGGCAGCGCCGGCGGATACTTGGCGAAGACGGTGTTGGGCTCCACGGTGAGGTGGTAGACCGACAGGTGCGGCGGCTGCAGCGCGAGCGCCTGCGCCAGGTCCGCCTGCAGGCCTTCCAGCGTCTGGCCGGGCAGCGCGTACATCAGGTCGAGGTTGAAGGTGTCGAAGGCAGCGGCGGCCTCCTCCACAGCGGCGATGGCCTGCGCGCGGTCGTGCACGCGGCCCAGGGCCTTCAGGTGCGCGTCGTCAAAGCTCTGCACGCCGACCGACAGCCGCGTGACGCCCGCCGCGCGGAAGGCGCGGAAGCGGTCACGCTCGAAGGTGCCGGGGTTGGCCTCCAGCGTGACCTCACAGCCGGGCTCCAGCCGCAGCCGTGCGCGCACGGCGCCGAGCAGGCGGTCGATGGCCTCGGGCGAGAACAGGCTGGGCGTGCCGCCGCCGAGGAAGACACTCACCACCGGCCGTCCCCACACCAGCGGCAGCGCGGCGTCGAGGTCGGCGATCAGCGCGTCGACGTACTGCGCCTCGGGCAGCGGCGCGTCGCCCTCGCCCCTGTCCCGCCACTCATGCGAGTTGAAGTCGCAGTAAGGGCATTTGCGCAGGCACCAGGGCAGGTGGATGTACAGGGCCAGCGGCGGCAGCGCGGCCAGTTGCAGCGGGCCGGGGCGCATCTGGTGCAGGGCGTCGTTGGCGCGGGCGGCGCCGGCGTCCTCGTGCTGCAGCACCGGCTGGATGGGAATGTTCACGCCGGCGGCATCCAGCGCTCGCGCATCAGGGCCAGCATGGCGCGCGCGGCCTGGCCGCGGTGGCTGTGCGCGTTCTTCACCTCCGGCGGCAGCTGCGCGAAGGTCTTGCCGAAGGCGGGGATGAACATGACTGGGTCGAAGCCGAAGCCGTGCTCGCCGACAGGCTCGCGCGTGATCTCGCCAGGCGCCCGGCCGACGGCGATGAGCGGCTCGGGGTCGTCGGCCGAGCGCAGCGCCACCAGGGTGCTGACCAGCGCGGCACGGCGGTCGGCCACGTGCAGCATCTGCTCCAGCAGCGCGCGCACGTTGTTGGCGTCGCCCTTCTGGTAGCCGAACTGCGTGGCGTAGTAGGCGGTGTCCACGCCCGGCAGGCCGCCGAAGGCCTCGACGCACAGGCCGGCGTCGTCGGCGATGGCCGGCAGGCCGGTGGCGGCGCTGGCGTGGCGCGCCTTGGCCAGCGCGTTCTCGACGAAGGTGCGGAAGGGCTCCTCGGCCTCGCCCACGCCCAGGTCGCCCTGGCGCACGAGTTCGATGCCGAGACCGCCGAAGAGCTGCTGCAGTTCGGCCAGCTTGCCGGCGTTGTTGGAGGCGAGGACGAGCTTCATAACCTCACTGCTTGCCCAGCGGCGCGGCCAGCGCCTGCTTCTGAAGCTCGACCAGCTCGCCGATGCCCTTCTCGGCCAGCGCCAGCAGTTGGTTCATCTCCTCGCGCGAGAAGGCAGCGCCCTCGGCGGTGCCCTGCACTTCGACGAAGTGGCCGGCGCCCGTCATCACCACGTTCATGTCGGTGTCGCAGGCGGAATCCTCGACGTATTCCAGGTCCAGCAGCGGCGTGCCGTCGACGATGCCGACCGAGATGGCGGCGACGTGGCTCCGGATGGGCGAGGCCGCCAGCTTGCCGCCGGCCAGCAGCGTGTCCACCGCGTCCTGCGCCGCGACGAAGGCGCCGGTGATGGCGGCGGTGCGGGTGCCGCCGTCGGCCTGCAGCACATCGCAGTCGAGGTGGATGGTGCGCTCGCCCAGGGCGGCCAGGTCGAACACGGCACGCATGGAGCGGCCGATCAGGCGCTGGATCTCCTGCGTGCGGCCGGTCTGCTTGCCCTTGGCCGCCTCGCGGCTGCCGCGGGTGTGGGTGGCGCGCGGCAGCATGCCGTACTCGGCCGTCACCCAGCCCTCGCCGCTGCCCTTCTTGTGCGGCGGTACTTTCTCCTCGACGGAGGCGGTGCACAGCACGCGGGTCTGGCCGAACTCGATGAGCACCGAACCCTCGGCATGGATGGTGAAGCCGCGAGTGATGCGCACCGGACGCAACTGGTCGGCGGCGCGGCCGCCGCTTCGGATGTAAGCAGTCATGAAAACCTACGAAAGCAAAAATGGAAGTTCCCGGGCCTGCGCGGGGCGGATCGCGATCACGTCTTGCGGGCCGCCGCCGAGCGGCGGATGGCCTCGTTGATCTCGGCGATGGAGCGCTCGATGGCATCGTCGTCCAGGTCGTCGAGTTCGCCCTCGGCCGGCATGCTGGCCTGGATGGTGGAGGCGAACACCTCGTCGCTGATGCTGTCGGTGGAGATGCCGGGCGTATCGGGCGTTTCCCAGTCGATGGCGATGAGCGTCGCGTTGTCGCCGTTGGGGCCGCCGCGGCGCAGCGCCATCTCGACCAGTTCGGGCGCCGCGTCGGACACCGGGCGCGAGGCCAGCGTACGCACCAGCAGCGTGTCGTCCATCACGCCCCAGATGCCGTCGGAACACAGCATCAGCCGGTCGCCCTGCTGCAGCGGCGTCGGCGCAGAGACCTCGAACAGCGGCGTGGTGGGCGAGCCCAGGCAGGTCAGCAGCAGGTTGCGGTTGCTCGGCTCGGTGATGCCGGGGCGCGGGCGCTCGGCATGGGAGTGGTCGCGCGTGCGGGCGAGCAGGCGCCCGTCGCGCACCAGGTACAGACGCGAGTCGCCGCAGTGGATCCAGGTGGCGGTGCCGTCCTGCAGCACGGCCGCCACCACGGTGGTGCGGGGCGTGTCGAGCATGGCCTTGTTGCTGGCGTAGCGCATGATCTGCTGGTGCGCGGCCATCACCGCCGAGGCGAGGAAGGTCTTGGCGTCCTCGAGCAGCGGCCGCGCCTCGCGCTGGTAGAGCGCGGCGATGGTCTGCAGCGCGAGCTGCGCGGCCACCTCGCCTTCCGGATGCCCGCCCATGCCGTCAGCCAGCACGAACAGGCCCGACTCCCGCGTGTAGCAGTAGCCCATGCGGTCTTCGTTCGTGGCGCGGCCGCCCTTGCGGCTGACCTGATAGACGGAGAACTTCATGCCGCGGCTTCCTCTGGCTGGCAGCGGCGCGCCATCATGCCGGCCGCGTGGTCGGGGCCACGGCCTTGGGCAAGGCGCGCTTCTCGGACGAGCGCATGTTGTCCAGCGACAGGCGCATCTTCTCGCCCACCGACAGCCGCGTGTAGCGGCGCTCGCCCTCGCGGCTGAGCTCCTTCTGCAGCGCGAACACGGACTGCGGCCGCGACAGCGGATCGAGCGCCATGCACCACTCCACCACCTCGATCAGGTCGTCCGAGTAGACGCCGCGCAGGCGCGAGAGCGACAGGCCGAGGCGATCCTTCTCGATGCGCTGCGGCGCGTCGTTGGGCGGGTAGCCGTGCATGCAGGCGTACATGCAGGCACCGATGGCGTAGACGTCGGTCCACGGGCCCATGGAGGAGTCGCGCCGGTACATCTCGGGCGCGGCGAAGCCGGGTGTGTACATGGGTCGAATGAAGTTGCCTTCCTTGGACAGCACCTCGCGCGCAGCGCCGAAATCGATCATCACCGCGCGGTCGTCGTTGGTGACGAAGATGTTGGCCGGCTTGATGTCCAGGTGCAGCATCTTGTGCTGGTGCACCACCCGCAGCCCGCGCAGGATCTCGTCGAACAGCGAACGGATGGTGGATTCGCGGAAGACCTTGGCCTTCTTCAGCTCGCGCGCGGTGACGATGAAGTCCTGCAGGGTGGCGCCCTCCAGGTAGTTCATCACCATGTAAACCGTCTCGTTCTCGCGGAAGAAGTTGAGCACGCTCACCACCGAGGCGTGCGAGATCTGCGCCAGCGAGCGCCCTTCCTCGAAGAAGCTCTTCAGGCCCAGGCGGTAGAGCGACAGCTTCTCCGGCGGCACCTGCGGCGCCAGTTCGCCCGTCGCGCGGCTGGCCAGCGACGAGGGCAGGTATTCCTTGATCGCCACCTGCTGACCGTTCGGGTCCACCGCCAGGTACACCACGCCGAAACCGCCGGCCGACAACCGGCGGATCACGCGATAGCCGCCAATCATGGTGTCCGGCAGCAGGGGCGCGGGTTTGACCTTTGACATAATCGGGAGTTTCGCCGGAAGGCGAGCATGGCGGCAAGCGAACGCATCGCCGGATGCCTCGCGCGAACGGCAGCAGAAGGCGGCCGGTTCCACCGGCGCCATCACACAGCGAGGCTCGATGCCAGTTTACAGCATGACCGGCTACGCCAGCGGGCAGGGCAGCCCATCCGGCACCCCCGAGGAGCACCAGACCCGGACGGCTCCTGCAGGCCGCCTGGCGGTCGAGATCCGCTCGGTCAACAGCCGCTACCTGGACCTCGCCTTCAAGCTCGCAGATGACCTGCGCCAGCACGAGCCCGCTCTGCGCGAGCTGCTCACCCGGCGACTCAAGCGCGGCAAGGTCGAGGTGCGCGCGGCCCTCGACCTGCCGGCCGCCGCCGTGGCCGAGCCCAGCGCCCGCCTGCTGCAGCGTCTCAACGGCCTGCAGGACGCCGTGCGCACCTGGCTGCCGGACGCGCGCGGACTCAGCGTGTCGGAGGTCCTGCGCATGGCCGCCGGCGAAGCACCGGTCGCCGCCTGCGCCAGCTTCGACGTGGCCGCGCTCGTGAGCCAGGCGCTGGACGACCTGATCGCCGCCCGCGCACGGGAAGGCGCGCGGCTGGCCGCCATGCTGCGCGACCGCCTGGCGGCGCTGCGCCAATTGGCCGGGCAGGCAGGACCCATCGTTCCGCAACTGGTGGAGCAGCAGCGCGCTCGCTTTCTGCAGCGCTGGAAGGACGCCATGGGACTGGTCGGCGGCGCGGTACCTGATGCGGCGCAGGAGCGCGCCCTGGCCGAAGCCACCGCCTTCGCCATCCGCATCGACGTCGCGGAAGAACTCACCCGCCTGTCTGCCCACCTGGACGAGATCGAGGCCCTGCTGGACAAGGGCGGAGAGATCGGCAAGCGCCTGGATTTCCTCATCCAGGAACTGCACCGCGAGGCCAACACGCTCGGCTCCAAGTCGGCAACGCTGGAGCTGACACGCATCGGCGTGGACATGAAGGTGCTGATCGAGCAGATGCGCGAGCAGGTGCAGAACATCGAGTGACCCTGACCCCATGGACTACCCCGGCAATCTCTTCGTGGTCGCGGCGCCCAGCGGCGCCGGCAAGTCGAGCCTGGTCAAGGCGCTGATGGAACTGGATTCGGCCGTCCAGCCCTCCGTCTCGCACACCACGCGGGCGCCGCGCGGCCAGGAGAAGCACGGGCGCGAGTACTTCTTCGTTTCCCCGGCCGAGTTCGACGCCATGATCACGGCGGACGGCTTCGTCGAATGGGCACACGTGCACGGCCAGCGCTACGGCACCTCCAAGAAGGCCGTCGAGGACCGCGTCGCCCAGGGCGCTGACGTGATCCTGGAAATCGACTTCCAGGGCGCGCTGCAGATCCGCCAGGTGTTCGCCAACGCGGTGCTGATCTTCATCCTCCCGCCCAGTTGGGAAGAACTGCGCTCCCGTCTGGAGCGACGCGGCGAGGATGCCCCGGAGATCATCGAGATGCGCCTTCGCAATGCGGCCGAGGAGATGGCGCAGGCCGGGAAGTTCGACTTCGTTATAATCAATGAATTGTTCGAGCGTGCGCTTTTCGACCTGAAAGCCATCGTTCACGCCCAGCGGCTGCGGTATTCCGCCCAGCGCCGCGCCCGCGCCGACACCTTCGCCGCGCTGGGTATTTCCTGAAGAGCCCGTTCTCCTCCCAAAGACTTCCGCCATGGCCCGCATCACCGTCGAAGACTGCCTGGAGCAAATTCCCAACCGTTTCCAGCTCGTGCTGGCCGCCACCTACCGCGCCCGCATGCTGAGCCAGGGTCATGCGCCCAAGATCGAAAGCAAGAACAAGCCGGCCGTCACCGCCCTGCGCGAGATCGCGGAAGGCAAGGTGGGCCTGGAGATGCTCAAGAAGGTGCCGGGCTGAACCGACTGACGCCCCGCCGCCACACAAAGGAGCACCGCATGCGGTGCTTTTTTGTTGGCGAGGGGCTTGACTGCGACGGCCACGCTAAAGTATGGCGATGAGCGCGGTCGTTCAGCCCCCGTCTTCTGTGGCACAGCCCTCCCCCGGAGCCCTGTCGGGCCTCGTGGGGCATCCTGCGGCCTTGAACGCCGCCGCAGCCAGCTTCGCCGCGCTGACGGCCCGCCTCGACTATCTCGGTCCCGAAGACGTGGAGCAGGTGCGCCGCGCCTACCGCTTCGCCGACGAGGCGCACCTGGGCCAGTTGCGCAACAGTGGCGAGCCGTACATCACGCACCCGATCGCCGTCGCCGCGCAATGCGCGGAATGGAAGCTGGATGCGCAGGCGCTGATGGCGGCGCTGCTGCACGACGCCATGGAGGATTGCGGCGTCACCAAGACCGATCTGGTCGAGCGCTTCGGCGCACCGGTGGCCGAGTTGGTGGACGGGCTCACCAAGCTGGACAAGCTGCAGTTCAACACCCGCGAGGAAGGCCAGGCCGAGTCTTTCCGCAAGATGCTCCTGGCCATGGCGCGCGACGTGCGGGTCATCCTGGTCAAGCTGGCCGACCGCACGCACAACATGCGCACGCTGGACGATGCGCCGCGCGAGAAATGGACGCGCATCTCCAGCGAGACGCTGGAGATCTACGCGCCCATCGCCTACCGCCTCGGCCTGAACCAGACCTACCGCGAACTGCAGGACCTGTCGTTCCGCCACCTGCGCCCGTGGCGCTACGCCGTCCTGGCCAAGGCCGTCGCCAAGGCGCGCAGCCGCCGGCGCGACCTGATCCAGAAGGTGCAGCGCGACGTGGAGGCGGCCTTCGCGGCGGCCGGCATCACGATCCGCCTGGCGGGCCGCGAGAAGACGCTCTACTCCATCTACCGCAAGATGGACGAGAAGAACCTGAGCTTCGCGCAGGTCACCGACATCTACGGCTTTCGCATCATCATGCCCAACGTGATCGCCTGCTACACGGGCCTGGGCGTGCTGCACCAGCTGTACAAGCCGCTGCCCGGCAAGTTCAAGGATCACATCGCGATCGCCAAGCTCAACGGCTACCAGTCGCTGCACACGACGCTGGTGGGCCCTTCCGGCATCAACATCGAATTCCAGCTGCGCACCGAGGCCATGCACGTGGTGGCCGAATCCGGCGTGGCAGCGCACTGGCTGTACAAGGCGTCCGGCGGCACCGGCGGCTACACCAGCAGCGCCGAGCGGTTGAGCGCCAAATGGCTGCAGTCGCTGCTGGACATCCAGGACGAGACGCGCGACGCCACCGAGTTCTGGGACCACGTCAAGGTGGATCTGTTCCCGGACGCCGTCTACGTCTTCACGCCCCGCAGCGAGATCATGGCGTTGCCCCGCGGCGCGACGGTGGTGGACTTCGCCTACGCGATCCACACCAGCATCGGCGACCACACCTCCGCGGCGCGCATCAACGGCGAGCAGGTGCCGCTGCGCACGGAACTGAAGAACGGCGACGTGGTGGAGGTCATCACCGCGCCGGTGTCCACGCCCAACCCAGCGTGGCTCGGCTTCGTGCGCACGGGCCGCGCCCGCTCCAAGATCCGCCACTACCTGAAAACCCTGGCCCAGGCCGAGTCCGAACAACTGGGCGAAAAGCTGTTGAGCCAGGCACTGCGGGCCGAAGGCGTGGGCAAGCTGCCCGGCGACGACGAAGCCAGCCAGCCGACGTGGGAGAAGCTGCTGCGCTTCACCGGCAGCCGCAACCGTGGCGAGCTCATGACCGACATCGGCCTGGGCAAGCGCGTGGCCAGCCTAGTGGCCAAGCGCCTGGCGGCGCTGCTGGCGGAGCGTGGATTCAAGCCCGATGCGCTACTGCTCAGCCGCGAGCGCTTCACCGCGCACGAAAGCGTGTCGCAGGGCGCCGTGACGCTCGACGGCAGCGAGAATTCGTCGGTTCGCTTCGCCCTGTGCTGCCGGCCCGTCCCGGGCGACCCGATCGTGGGCTACCTCGGCCACGGCGAGGGCCTCGTCGTGCATACTGGGGCGTGCGGCGTGGGGCAGCGGCTGCACCACAAAGACAGCGAGCGCTTCTTCGCCGTCGAATGGGCCGACGAGCCGGTGCGCACCTTCGAGACCGGCATCGTCGTCACGGCGCGCAACGACAAGGGCGTGCTGGCCAGGGTCGCGGCCACCCTGGCCAATGCAGAGGCCGACATCACCCACGTCGAAATGAACGAAGAGTCCGGACAGGACTCGACCGACCTGCGCCTCGTGATCGCCGTGCGCGATCACACCCATCTGGAGGTCGTGCTGCGCGCGGTGCGGCGCACGCACTCCGTGCTAGCGGCGGAGAGGATCGTGCCCGCGCCCTGAGCCTCGTGCGTCAGCCTTCGAGGGGTGACGGGTAGCTGACTTCCAGCACCTCGATGTCCTGGCCTCCAGCCGGCGTCACCAGCCGCACGACGTCGCCCACCCGTGCCTTGAGCAGCGCCCGCGCCACGGGGGAGATCCAGCTCACCTGCTGCTTCGCGCTTTCCGCCTCGTCGATGCCGAGGATGGTGACTTCGCGCTCCTCGCCAGCCTCGTCGGCATAGCGCACCGTCGCACCGAAGAAGACCTGGTCGCCGCCATGATGGGCCGCGGGGTCGGTGACCACGGCGATCTCCAGCCGCTTGGTGAGGAAGCGGATGCGGCGGTCGATCTCGCGCAGCCGCTTCTTGCCGTAGAGGTAGTCGCCGTTCTCGGAGCGGTCGCCGTTCTTGGCGGCCCAGTGCACGGCCTCGACCACCTTGGGGCGCTCGTTGTCCATCAGGTCCAGCAACTCGGCGCGCAGGCGCGCGTAGCCTGCCGGCGTGACGTAGTTCTTGCCGCCGGGCGGCAGCGGCGGCAGGGCCTCGCCCTCTTCTTCCGATGAATCGCCGTCGCTTTCCCGGGTGAACGCCTTGCTCATGTCCGAAGCCCGTGCTGTCTCAACAGGAACTGACCAAAAGAAAACAGCCTAGAAGGTCGCCCTTCTAGGCTGTTGAATCACTTCATAGAAAAGTGGTGCGGCTGGCAGGAATCGAACCCACGACCCCTTGGTTCGTAGCCAAGTACTCTATCCAGCTGAGCTACAGCCGCGCAGAAGTGAAAGTATAGCACGGGTTTGGTGGTAGGCCGTGCTGGGCTCGAACCAGCGACCAAGGGATTATGAGTCCCCTGCTCTGACCAACTGAGCTAACGGCCCCCGCGCTGGGATTCTAGGCGGGCATGCGCATCAGCTGCCGCCGCCGGAACCATGGCGGCTCAGCGCGTTGCCCACCAGGCGCGCCGTGATGTCGACGATCTGGATCATGCGTTCGTAGGGCATGCGCGTCGGCCCGATCACGCCCAGGGTGCCGACCACCTGGCCGTCGACCTCGTAGTTCGCGCTGACGACCGACAGTTCCTCCACCGGCACGACCTGGCTCTCGCCGCCGATGAAGATGCGCACGCCCTCGGCCTGGCTGGAGACGTCGAGCAGCCGTAGCAGTTGGGCCTTCTGCTCGAACAGCTCGAAGGCCCGGCGCAGCTGGTTCATGTCGGCGGAGAAGTCGCTGACGGACAGCAGGTTGCGCTCGCCCGCGACCACCACTTCCTCCTGCGCCTGCGAGATCGCCTCCGAACTGGCCTGCACCGCCGCCTGCATGAGCGAGGCGATTTCGCCGCGCAAGGTGTCCATCTCGGCCTTGAGGCGATCGCGCACCTGCTCGATCGACAGGCCGCTGTAGTGCGCGTTCAGGTAGTTGGCCGCCTCGACCAGCTCGGACTGCGAATGGTCGCGGTCGGTGAAGATCACGCGGTTCTGCACGTCGCCGTCGGGCGAGACGATGATCACCAGCAGCCGCCGATCCGACAGCCGCAGGAACTCGATGTGGCGGAAAGCCGAAGTGCGCCGCGGCGCCATCACCACGCCGACGAACTGCGACAGGTTCGACAGCAGCTGCGCCGCGTTGGCGATCACCTTCTGCGGCTGGTCGGCCGGCAGGCTGGGCGCCGCCAGCTGCGTGCGCTGTGCGGTGAGCATGGTGTCGACGAAGAGGCGGTAGCCCCGGGCGGTCGGAATGCGCCCCGCCGAGGTGTGCGGGCTGGCAATGAAGCCCAGGTCCTCCAGGTCGGCCATCACGTTGCGGATGGTGGCCGGCGAGAGTTCCAGCCCCGGCGCCCGCGACAAGGTGCGTGAACCGACCGGCGTGCCGTCGGCAATGTAACGCTCGATCAGCGTCTTGAGCAGCAGCTTGGCCCGTTCGTCCAGCATCTTGAAATTCTAGTGACGTGTTTGATGATGTACTTTCAAACTCTAGCCCGAAAGGTGATGCCCTCGCGCAGCAGGGTGCGGCGCATGGCGCTCGGCGACACGCCGAAGGCCCTCGCGGTTTGATCGATACTGTTGCCTGAAAGATACATCTTGACAGCTTTTGCGGCCTCTTCGCCAGCCACCAGGGGCATGGGGCCGCGCTGGACTGCGCCGGCTCTGCCCCGCATCTTGGCGCCGGCTTCGCGCAGGGCGCGGCGAATGGCAACGTCGCTCACGCCGAACATAGCGGCTATCTCCGCAACGGTTGCGCCGGCCGCATAGAGATCGGCCGCAGCCTGAGCACCCTCACCCACAACAAGCGGAGAGCGGCCGAACTTGACACCCCTTGCCATCGCCGCACGCCGGCCGGCCTCGCATCGCTCACGGATCAAAGCGCGCTCAAACTGAGACACCGCGCCGAGCACAGACAGCACGAACTCACCCAATGGGCTTGAGGTATCAACGGGTTCCGTCAAGCTGCGGAATCCAGCACCTGCCGCCCTGATCCGGTCAAGCACTTCCCAGAGGTGCCGCACGCTACGCGCGAAGCGATCGAGCTTCCACACCACAAGCACATCACCGGGACTCAGCGCATCAAGCGCGCGATGCAGTTCAGGGCGCGGCCCAACGCCCGAGCCCTTTTCCTCATACACCCGACGAACCCCTGCCGCCCTCAGCGCATCACGCTGTAATCGCGTGTCCTGTTCAACCGTGCTCACCCTTGCATACCCGACCAGCAAAATCCCCTCCTACAATGTAACTTTTGTTTTCAGATTAGCGGAGGGAAGGAGCATGCGTCTAGCACTTGCAGCACTCATCGCGGGAGCCATCGCGCCCGCGCAAGCCGCCACCATCTACCTTTGCAAGGCATACAACGGCGGAACCTTCTGGTCCCAAGCTCATTGCAGCCAGCACAACGCGCTGATCGAGCGAATCGAATCGGTGGCTGACGTGCCATGGAATCAACAGGTGGAGCAAGCCGAGGCCCGCAAACAACGTGCTGCACCCACACGCGACTACGACCGGGAGAACCGATGCGATGCGCTGTATGCGGAACTTCGCCGGATCGAGCAGCGCTACGAGCGCGGCATCTGGCAAGACGTGCCGATCGTGAACCAAGATCAAGCCCGGGTGAGAGCATTGCGCAATTTGCTTTCGAACAATCGATGTGGAATGCAATAGCCGAAGAGCGGCCTACGGCCGGTTTGTCTTCAAGGCGCTGAAGGGCATGCTTTCCCGTGAGGCAGTCCACTCGCGCAATCACCTGTGATTGATCAACTGTCTTGGATGGCATGGGACTTCCTTGCCCGAACTGGCATGGGTTGATCAGTCGGGTACCCCTCCTGATGTTCTCCATGGGCTTCGCCCATACCCAATACCGGAGCCGAAGCAAAGGCAGCTTCGCCCCGGCGCACGTCGCAAGCTAGTGCGCCGTGGCTGCGCTGCCTTTGTAGCCCTGTGGATCGTATCGGCCCGATCCCTCCATCACGACCAGAGCCGGCCCCTTGGGCGCTTCCTGA
>JASGDG010000062.1:0-4378 GCA_047607325.1 Xenophilus sp.
GCCGATCGAGGCGCCGACCAGGTCGATGGGCTGCGAGGACTGCGGCAGCCACTCGCCGAACAGGAAGCGGTCCAGCGGCCCGAGGATCAGCCCCTTGGGCCCGCCCGCGGCGCCGGGAATGACCTTCACGTGCGACGGCGCCAACCCGTGCTCGGCGATGTGGGCCCGTGCCGCCGGGCCGGCATAGATGCGAAGCGCTTTCATGCTGCGGCTCGGCAGGTCAGGCCCGTTCGCGCAGCCGCTCGAGTGCGTCCCGCTGCGCCAGGCACACGGCGCGGAAACCGCTGCTGACGCGCGCGTCGGTCGCAGCACCGCCCCAGAACGCCAACGCGGCGGCACAGGCCTCGAACCAGGCGGTCCGCTGATCGGGCAGGGGAAGCGCGAACTCGGGCCCGGGTGTCGGCACCTCTCCCCCGGCCAGCGGTGCATAGCGCATGGGCAGCATGTCATAGGCCGGTGCCAGGGAGAACCGCCCGCGTCCATCGGGTTCGAGCGCGAGATTGCCCAGATGCATGTCGGTGTTGGCGATCAGCCGGCCATACCACCAGAGCCGGGTGACCGCGGACAGCAAGGCGCCGTCCACGACATCGAGTTCCAGGAGGCCCGCAACGACCTTCGTCCAGTCGGTCGAGCCGCTTCCGGCCAAGGCGGCATCCACCACATCCAAGGCGCACAGCGGGCTGCGTCCGGCATCTCCATGCCGGTCGAAGCGCTCCACCTCCAGAAAGACGCGGCCGCCGCCATGCAGGATCCGGCTGCGTGCCGCCTGGATGCCCGGCAAGGCGGTGATGTGCTGAAGCGCCAGATGCTCGCACACCAGCAGGTCCGACCAGCGCTGCACGCTGGCGGATGCATCAGCGCCCGAGAACTTGACGATGACGTGGGGCGTCGAGGCGCCGTCCAGGGCGCGTCGCGCCGTGAACTTCGGAAACTCGCCTGCCGCACTGGAGCCAGGAACGCCAGCCGCCACGGCACGCTGCGCCTGCTGCGCGTAGTGCTGCACCGTCGCACCCGCGCTGACGGGCTCGGCCTGCTGTGCCCGCTCCCGCAGCCACAGCTCGCACGCCGGCTCTCCCACGATGAGGTCGCCGCTGAGGTCGCTGCCGGCCTGGCACATGGCAAACAGGACATCGTCATCGCTCCAGGCCGATACCTCCTGGGGCAAGGCGAGCCGCAGATGCTCGGCGCGCGCAAACTGCCGGCCCATGTAGCCCTGCGGACGCATCTGGTAGAGCGGATAGGGAAGCCCTGGCCACCAGCCATCCCGGGCGTCCTCCGGGACGGGCCATCCGAGCGGCGCCAGCGGCATCCAGCTTCCCGTCAAATGCAGCAGTGCCAGAGACCCTGCGTTCTCAAGCCTTCCGTTCCTGTCCACCCGATAGGCCGGGAACACCGCACTTCCGCCGCGCAGGGGCCGGCTGAGCGCGTAGCGTGCGCGGCGGGCCTTGCCGGCAGTGACCCACTCGCCCGCGGGCAGGCGGGCCAGCAGCCGGTGCACAGTGGGAACGCTGACCCCCAGCGCGCGGGCCAACTCGGTCGCCGCGGCCACCGGCCGCATGGCCAGCAGGCGGCGCAGCTGCTCAACGCTTGCGAGGGCCGGAGGAGGCATGCTTCAGAGAAGATTTTTGGAGTAATTTTTCTATGAAAAACTCAATGAATTCAACAAATTGAAGATTTTCATCAGCAGCCTATCGAGCAGATAGACTGAAAGATTATCGACGCAATCCCTGCAGCTTGGCAAAGGCCGCCGCCATCTGCCCGGCCGACTGCGGTGCGCTGTCGCGCCGGCCACCCTGCCCCCGCCCCGCGCCCTCGAAGCGGTTCTCGCGCGGGCCGTCGCGCCGGGCGCCGGTGGGCGCGTCCAGCTTCATGGTCAGGCCGATGCGCTTGCGCGCCACGTCCACCTCCATCACCTTGACCTTCACGATGTCGCCGGTCTTGACGATCTCGCGCGCGTCGTTGACGAACTTGTGGGACAGCTGGCTCACGTGCACCAGCCCGTCCTGGTGCACGCCCAGGTCGACGAAGGCGCCGAACTGGGCCACGTTGCTCACCGTGCCTTCGAGCACCATGCCCTCCTTCAGGTCGGCGATGTCCTCCACGCCCTCGTTGAAGCGCGCCACCTTGAAGTCGGGGCGCGGGTCGCGGCCGGGCTTCTCCAGCTCGCCCAGGATGTCCTTGACGGTGATGACGCCGAAACGCTCGTTGGCGAACAGCTCGGGCTTGAGCGTCTTCAGCATCTCCGCGCGGCCCATCAGCTCGGCCACCGGCTTGCCGGTCTGCTCGATGATCTTCTCGACCAGCGGGTAGGTCTCGGGATGCACGCCGGTCATGTCCAGCGGGTCGGCGCCGCCGCGGATGCGCAGGAAGCCGGCGCTCTGCTCGAAGGCCTTGGGGCCGAAGCCGGTCACGTCCATCAGCTGGCGGCGGGTGGCGAAGGCCCCGTTGGCCTCGCGCCAGCGCACCACGGCCTTGGCGACGCTGGGCGTGAGGCCCGAGACGCGGCTGAGCAGCGGCACGCTGGCGGTGTTCAGGTCCACGCCGACGGCGTTCACGCAGTCCTCCACCACCGCGCCCAGGGTGCGGGCCAGTTCGCTCTGGTTGACGTCGTGCTGGTACTGGCCGACGCCGATGCTCTTGGGGTCGATCTTCACCAGCTCGGCCAGCGGGTCCTGCACGCGGCGGGCGATGCTGGCGGCGCCGCGCAGGCTCACGTCCACGTCGGGCATCTCCTGACTGGCGTACTCGCTGGCGCTGTAGACCGAGGCGCCGGCCTCGCTGACCACCACCTTCTCGACCTGGGGCGCGGGAGCGCCGGCCTGCGCGCTCATCTTCGCCAGCAGCTTGATCAGGTCGGCCGCCAGCCGGTCGGTCTCGCGGCTGGCGGTGCCGTTGCCGATGGCGATGAGGTTCACGCCGTGCTTGGCGGCGAGCTTGCCCAGGGTGTGCAGCGAGCCTTCCCAGTCCTTGCGCGGCTCGTGCGGGTAGACGGTGGCGGTGTCGACCAGCTTGCCGGTCCGGTCCACCACGGCCACCTTCACGCCGGTGCGGATGCCGGGGTCCAGGCCCATCACCACGCGCTCGCCGGCGGGGGCGGCCAGCAGCAGGTCGCGCAGGTTGTCGGCGAAGACCTTGATGGCGACCTTCTCGGCCGCCTCGCGCAGCCGGGTGAACAGGTCGCGCTCGCTCGACAGGCTGAGCTTGACGCGCCAGGTCCAGGCGACGCACTTGCGGATCAGGTCGTCCGCCTTGCGGCCCTGGTGGCTCCAGCCCAGGTGCAGCGCGATGCGGCCTTCGGCGATGCTCGGCTTGCCCGGCTCGGGCTCGACGGGCAGCACCAGCTTGGCGTCGAGGACTTCGAGCTGCCGGCCGCGGAACACCGCCAGCGCGCGGTGCGAGGGCACGCGGCCGATCGGCTCGTCGTAGTCGAAGTAGTCGCGGAACTTGGCGACCTCGGGGTCGTTCCCGTTCCTGCCGGCGACCAGCGAGGACTTGAGCAGCCCCTCGGCCCACAGCCATTCGCGCAGCGACTGGACCAGCGCCGCGTCCTCCGCCCAGCGCTCGGAGAGGATGTCGCGCACGCCGTCGAGCACGGCCGCCGTGGTGGAGAAGTCCGGGCCGGGCTTGCCGTCGTCGAGCGTGGTCGCGGGTTGCAGGAAGGCCTGCGCCTCCGCCACCGGGTCCAGCGCCGGGTCGGCCAGCAGCCGGTCGGCCAGCGGCTCGATGCCGAACTCGCGCGCGATCTGGCCCTTGGTGCGGCGCTTCTGCTTGTAGGGCAGGTAGAGGTCTTCCAGTTCCTGCTTGGTCGGCGCGGCGGCGATGAGGGCGCGCAGCGCGTCCGTCAGCTTGCCCTGCTCGTCGATGGCCTTGAGCACGGCCGCACGGCGTTCCTCCAACTCGCGCAGGTAGGCCAGGCGCACCTCCAGCGCGCGCAACTGCGCGTCGTCCAGGCCGCCGGTGGCCTCCTTGCGATAGCGGGCGATGAAGGGCACGGTCGCGCCCTCGTCGAGCAGGGCGATCGCCGCCTGCGCCTGCGCGGGGCTGGCGCCGATCTCGGCGGCGATGGTGTGGGCGATCTGGCGGGCGAGCACGGGGCTAACGTCGGTCATTGTGTGCGGGGCGGTCCTGAGAAGGCGAAGGCGGCGATTGTGGCAAGGTTCGCCGGGTCGCTCGCGACCCTGGCACTGGACGCGGCAGAGCGGGCTTTTTCGGCCGAGCCCTGATCCTCGGACGGACTCGGCGCAGGGCCTGCGTCAGCCCAGGCTGGTGCAGGCGGCGGACGGCGCAGCGGCCACGGCCGCCAGATGCCGGGCGATGGCCTCGGCAGCGCGGCCGGTGAGACGCCGCGCGCCCTGGGCCAGCGCGTCGATGCCCGCGC
>JASGDG010000063.1:0-5330 GCA_047607325.1 Xenophilus sp.
CCAGCCAAGACGCCGAGCCCGAGCCGATGCCGTGCAAGCACACCAGCGGCAGACCGAAGGGCTCGCCGCATTCGCGCACCGAGACCTGCGCGCCCCCGCCCACCGCGACGGCGCGCGCGGGGAAGCGCAGCGACAGCCGCTCGAGGGCTTCGGCAGGGAGTTCGGCCAGGGTGTCGGTGGTCATGGGCATCGGGCGGCGCGGGCGTTCCGGCTCAGCGCTTGATCTTGGCCAGCGGGTGCTCGGGCGGGTACGTCGGCGTGATGGGCTTCTTGGCACCCAGCATCACGCACATCAGCGCGTCCTCGTCGCCGACGTTGATCTCCTCGCGGTACACGCCGGGCGGCACCGAGACCAGGTCGCGGTCGGTCAGCACGGTCTCGTAGCGCTCGCCCTCGGGCGTGGTCAGCACCAGCTTGAGCTTGCCGCGCATGACGAAGAACACTTCCTCCACGTCGACGTGGATGTGCGGCGGGCCTTCGTGGCCGGCCGGGATCACCATGGTCGAGAAGGTGAAGTGCTCGGCCGGCACGGTGTTCATGTCGGCCGACACGCCGGTGCCGCCGGTGCCGAGGTAGCGCATCTGCGCGCGGCGGAACTTCGGGTCGTAGTCGGCCTGGAACTTCAGCGCGTTCCAGTCGTACTTGCGGGTGGCGTAGCGCGCGATGCGCGTGTTCATCCAGTCCTCGAAGCTGGCGCCTTCGGGGCGGGCCCAGCTCGGCGTGTCGGCATCCAGTTGCTGTTGCACGGACAGATCGGTCATGGAGATCTCCTTCGGTGGGGGTTGGGTTCAGTTCATCACGAAGCCGCCATTGACGGCCAGAAGCTGGCCGGTCACGAAGCGCGACAGGCCCGAGAGCAGGAACAGCACACCGCCGCACACGTCGGCCGCCTGCTGCTCGCGCGGCAGAGCCCGGCCCTCCAGGTATTTCTCGTGGCGCGCCTTGGGCACGTACTCGGTGGCTTCCACCAGCGTGAGGCCGGGCGCCACCGCGTTGACGGTGATGCCGTCGACGCCCCACTCGCGGGCCAGCGAGCGCGTCATGGCGGCGACGGCGCCCTTGCTCGCCACGTAGGCCAGCAGGTTCGGGGCGCCCCACAGGGCGGTGTCGGAGGCGAGGTTGACGACCGCGCCGCGGCCGCTTTGCGCCAGCGCGGCGCGGCAGGCGCGGCCCATCAGCCAGGTGCCGCGCACGTTCACGTCCATCACGCGGTCCCAGGTGCCGACGTCCAGCGCATGGGCGTCCTTGCCGCCGGAGTTGGTGATGGCGGCGTTGTTGACCAGCCCGTCCAGCCCGCCCAGCAGGCGCTGCGCCTCGGCGGCGCAGGCGTCGATGGAAGCGGGATCGCACAGGTCCAGCGCCAGGGCCTGCACGTCGTGGCCCTGCTCGCGCAGCGCCGAGGCCTCGGCCGCGGCCAAGTCGGCCAGCACATCGGCGACGACCACGCGGCCGCCGGCCGCCGCGATCGACCTGGCGAAAGCCAGGCCCAGGCCGCGCGCCGCGCCGGTCACCAGCACGCGCCGGCCCGTGAGCAGGTCGTGCGGCAATTCGGCCAGCAGCTGCTGCAGGCTCTGGGGGTCGGCAATGCCCTGGATGGCGCTCATCGTGCGGTTCCTTTGCTTCGTGCGGCGGCCGGTGTTCAGTCCGCCTGGATGTTCAGTTCCTTCACCACGCGGGTGAAGCGCTCCAGGTCCGCCAGCGTGGTCTTCTCCAGCGTCTGGGGCGGGCCGCCCACCGGCAGCACGCCCAGCGTCTTCATCTTCGCCACCACATCGGGCAGACGGATGATCTCGTTGAGCTGCGTGTTGAGCTTGGCCACCACGTCGGCCGGCAGGCCCTTGGGCCCATACAGGCCATTCCAGGCCGAGACCTCGACGCCCTTGTAGCCCAGCTCGGCCAGCGTGGGAACGTCGGGTGCCAGCGGCGTGCGCTTCGCCTCGGCCACGCCCAGCAGGCGCATCTTGCCGCCGGCCAGGTAGGGCTCCACCGGGCCGTAAGTCATCCAGGTCAGCGGCACGTGGCCGCCGGCCACGTCGGTCAGCGCCGGCGCCACGCCGCGGTAGGGCACGTGGCGGAAGTCGGTGCCGGAAGCCTTGTTGAACATCTCGCCCAGGATGTGCATGGGCGAGCCGCTGCCGGGGCTGGCGAAGGTCAGTCCGGCCTGCTTCGACTCGTCGATCGCCTCCTTGAGCGAACGGGCCTGGGTACCCGGGCCGGCCACGATGAACAGCGGCTGCGCGCCGGACTGGATGATGGGCGTGAAGCCATTGCGCACGTCGTAGCTGGCGGCGGGCGCCGTCTTGAGCACCAGCTGCGCCATGGCGAAGGTGTTGGGGGCCAGCAGCAGGGTGTAGCCGTCGGGCGCGGCCTTGGCGACGTAGTTGCTGCCGATCACGCCGCTGGCGCCCGGCTTGTTGTCCACCAGCACGGGCTGGCCCAGGCGGGCCTGCAGCTTCTCGGCGAAGACCCGCGCCAGCGCGTCGGTGTCGCCTCCGGCCGGGTAGGCGACCACGATGGTGATCGGCCTGGCCGGCCAGCCCTGCGCCAGGGCTCCCATCGCCAGGCCCGCCACGGCACAGCCCACGACCCACTTCCAAATGCGCTTCATCATCGTGTTCCTTGAATGTTCCATTAATGGAACGAAGATTTATTAATGAAACAACAAACCGAGAATATGGGAAAAATACTCACTGAACGTCAGTACTTACCCTTATTTTTGTGCGATCTGTTCCACAAGCGGATCGTTGATCCTCTTGTGAGACAACTCTATGCATCATCCATGCCAGCAAAAAGCCCCCGGATCCATGGATCGCGGGGGCTTTGGAGGGGTGGAATGCGCCGTCTCGGGGCGGCAGGCACTTCCACGGGGCGGGCAGGCGGTTGGGCGTGGCGGCCGGCTCATCTTCGTCGCTGGAGGGCCACCGGCGCCTCGGGCGGCACCGGCAGTTCGTCGCCCAGCACGCGCCACGGACCCTGCGAGCGGGCGAGCACCAGCTTCTGGCAGTTGAGCACCGGCGACGCCTGCTCGAAGGGCCAGAAGCGGGCCATCTTGTCGCCGTCCGCCTCGGCCGGGCGCTCCACCGTCAGCCGCACGGCCTGCATGAACTGGCCGTGGCTGAAAAGGAAGACCTCGGTGTCCTCCGGCAGCGCCGCCAGCCGCGCCAGCGCCTGCTCGGCGCGCCGCAGCACCTGCGAGAAGCTCTCGGCGCCCTCCCCGTCCACGTGCGCCGGATCGCCCTGCGCCCAGTAGGCTTCGACGGCCGGGCGGCGCTGTGCGCGGGTGGTGTCGGCCCAGCGCGCCGGGCTGAGGTAGGTGAACTCCTGGATCGGCCACAGCGCCATCGGCACGCCGGGAAAGCGCACGCAGGTGGGCTCGGCCGTCTGCCGCGCCCGCAGGAAGGGCGAGCTGACGATGTGCGTGGGCTCCCTCCCCCAGTCGGCCGCCACCTGCCGCGCCTGGGCCACGCCCAGCGGCGTCAGCGGCATGGCGACCAGATCGCGCGTGGGCTGGCCCGCGTTGCCGGTGCTCTGGCCGTGACGGACGAAGGTGACGCGCATCGACCGCCCCGCGCGCCGCAGGCTCAGGCCCGCTCGGCCACCCAGCCCTGCACCGAGGCCAGCGCCTTCGGCAGGCCGGCCGCGTCGGTGCCGCCGGCCATCGCCATGTCGGGCTTGCCGCCGCCCTTGCCGCCGACCTGGCTGGCGACGAAGTTGACCAGCTCGCCGGCCTTGACCTTCGCCGTGTGGTCGGCCGTGACGCCGGCCGCGATCTGCACCTTGGCGCCATCGACGGCCGCCAGCACGATGGCGGCGCTCTTGAGTTTGTCCTTGAGCTTGTCCATCGTCTCGCGCAGCGTCTTCGCGTCGGCGCCCTCGAGCCGGGCGGCCAGCACCTTGATGCCCTTGACGTCCACGGCCTGCGACACCAGTTCGTCGCCCTGGCTGGAGGCGAGCCGGCCCTTGAGCGCGCCGATCTCCTTTTCCAGCACGCGCACCTGGTCGAGCACCTGCGCCAGGCGCGACTGCACCTCGGCCGCCGGGGCCTTGAGCGTGGCGGCCACACTGTGCACCGTGCCTTCCAGACTCTGCACGTAGGCCAGCGCATTGGCGCCGGTGATGGCCTCGACGCGGCGCACGCCGGCGGCCACGCCGCCCTCGCTCACGATCTTGAACAGGCCGATGTCGCCGGTGCGCTGCACGTGCGTGCCGCCGCACAGCTCGCGGCTGCTGCCGATGTCGAGCACGCGCACGGTGTCGCCGTACTTCTCGCCGAAGAGCATCATGGCGCCGGTCTTCTGCGCGTCGTCCATGGACATCACGCGCGCCTGGGTGGGCGCGTTGACCAGGATCTCGGCGTTGACGAGCCGCTCGATCTCGGCGATCTGCGCCGGCGTGACCGGCGCGTTGTGCGCGAAGTCGAAGCGCGTCTTGTCGGCATCGACCAGTGAACCCTTCTGCTGCACGTGGCCGCCCAGCACCTCGCGCAGCGCCTTGTGCATCAGGTGCGTGACCGAGTGGTTGCGCATGGTGGCGGCGCGGCGCGCGCCGTCCACCGCGGCCTTCACGGCATCGCCCACCTTCAGCACGCCCTGCTGCAGCGTGCCGTGGTGGCCGTGCACGCCGGCTTTGACCTTCTGGGTGTCGTCCACGCCAAAGGCCACGCCCTCGGCGCTGATCGTGCCCTGGTCGCCGACCTGGCCGCCGCTCTCGGCGTAGAAGGGCGTGGTGTCGAGCACCACGATGCCGGCCTCACCTTCCTTCAACTCGTCGACTGCCGCGCCCTCGCGGTAGAGCGCGACGACCTTCGCCGCCTCTTCCAGGTGTCCGTAGCCGGTGAAGACGCTGGCCGCGCCGCCGTATTCCACGGCGCGCTCCATCTTGAACTTGCCCGCCGCGCGGCCGGCGGCCTTCTGCCGGTCCATCGCGGCATGGAAGCCGGCCTCGTCCACCGTCACGCCGCGCTCGCGGCACACGTCCTGCGTCAGGTCCAGCGGAAAGCCGTAGGTGTCGTGCAGCTTGAAGGCGACGTCGCCGGGCAGCGCGGCCTGGCCGCCGTCCAGCGCCGCGTCGAGGATCTCCATGCCGTTGGCCAGCGTCTCGTAGAAGCGCTCTTCCTCGGCCCTGAGCGTGTCGGTGATGTGCTGTTCCTGCGCGGCAAGGCGCGGGTAGGCCGCGCCCATCAGCACCACCAGGTCCTTCACCAGGTTGTGGAAGAAGGGCTTCTTGCGCCCCAGCTTGTAGCCGTGGCGGATGGCGCGGCGGATGATGCGGCGCTGCACGTAGCCGCGCCCCTCGTTGCTGGGGATCACGCCGTCGCTCACCAGGAAGGC
>JASGDG010000064.1:0-13193 GCA_047607325.1 Xenophilus sp.
GCCGTCCTCGACATGCCCGGCCTGCCGGCGCAGCTGGAGGGCGGACGCCTCAAGGCGCTGGCCGTCACCGGCCCGCAGCGCTCGCCGGCGCTGCCCAGCGTGCCGACCACGGTCGAAGCGGGGTTCCCGACGGTGCAGGCCACCAGCTGGTTCGGCTTCTTCGCGCCGGCGCACACGCCGCGCAAGGTGGTCATGAAGCTCAACCAGTCGCTGGTCAGGGTGCTCAAGGAGCCCGAGGTGCAGGACGCCGTGACCCGGCTCGGCGCCCAGGTCGTGGCGGGCACGCCCGAGGAGTTCGGCGCCTTCGTGCGCAGCGAAGCCGGCAAGTGGGGCCCGCTTGCGGTCTCCATCGGCATCAAACTGGAGTGAAGCAGTCCCATGAGTTCGATGATTCCTGTCACCTGCCCCGACGGCCACGTCCTGTCGGCCTATCTCGCACGGCCCGAAGGCACGCCGCGCGGCGGCATCCTGGTGGCGTCGGAGCTGTTCGGCGTGACGCACCACATCCGCGACGTGGCCGACAGCTATGCGCGCGACGGCTACCTGGTCGCGTGCCCGCAGTTCTACGACCGCTACCGGCGCGATTCCGTGTTCAGCTACGACCAGGCCGGCCTGGAGCGCGCGCGCGAGCTGCTCCAGCTGCTCGACTTCGACAAGGTGATGGTGGACTGCCGGGGCGTGGTCGCCGCCCTGCGCTGCGAGGGCGTCGAGCGCATCGGCATGGTGGGCTACTGCTCGGGCGGCACCTCGGCCTGGCTGGCGTCGGAGAAGGTCGCGGGCCTGGCCTGCAGCGCGGCCTACTACGGCAGCCTGATCCCCAAGCGGCTGGAGATCCGGCCCGCCGTGCCCGTGATGGCGCACTGGGGCGCGAGCGACCACACGCTGGCGCTGGAGGAGGTGCGCGTCTTCGAGCGTGCGCATCCGGAGGTCGAGTCCTTCGTCTACGACACGGGCCACGGCTTCAACTGCGACCGTCGCGCCCACCACTACCACGCGCCTTCGGCCGCGCTGGCGCGCGAGCGCACGCTGGCCTTCTTCAGGACGCACGTCGGATGAGCCAGCGCCGCCCGGGCTGAGCCCGTCGAAGCCCTGCAGGCGCTTCGACCCTTTCCAGCAGGCATTGCGGAGAGCTGCGGCGCGGGAGCCGCAGCCGCTCTGCGCGGCCTGCAGATCCGTTTCTCCTTGTTCAAGTCAAGGAGGAAGGGGCGTTGCGCCCCTGTGATTTCCCGGCATCCGCGGCTTCGCGGGCCGCTCATCAGAAAAGGAGACTGAAATGGCGCTTTCGCGTGTCATGGCCGCAGGCGCGGCCGTGCTGGCGGCCTCGCTCTTTGCAGGCCATCCGGCCACCCAGGCAGCCGGCGCCCCATGGCCGAACCGGCCGGTCAGGCTGCTGGTGGGCTATGCGCCGGGGGGCTCGACGGACCTGATCGCCCGGGCCATCGCGCCGGTCATGAGCGAGCAGCTCGGGCAGCCCGTCGTCATCGAGAACCGCCCGGGCGCTTCCGGCATCGTGGCCTCCGAGGCGCTCATCAACAGCCGGGACGAGCACACCCTCCTCATCAACTCGAGCGGCGGATTCTCCCTGCGGCCTCACACCACCAAGCTGAGGTTCGATCCCTGGAAGGACATGAAGCCGGTCTCGATCGTGTGCACCGTGCCCACGATCTTCCTGGGAAGCCGCAAACTGCCCGCCCGCACCCTCGGCGAACTGGTGGCGTACGGGCGCAAGAACGAGGGGAAGCTGAACTTCGGCGTGGTCGGCCTCGGGACCACCAACCACATGTTCGGGGAACTGCTCAAGCGCGACGCAGGCATCCGCGCCGCGAACGTGGTCTACCCCGGCCTGGCCCCGGCCGTGACCGCGCTCATGGCGGGAGACATCGACATCGTCAACGTCGACGCCGTCGACACGGTGACCCCGCTGCTGGAGGACGGGCGGATCGTCGCCTATGCGGTGACCACGCCGGAGCGGTCGCCGGGGTTCCCCGAGGTGCCCACCGCCGTGGAGTCCGGCTTCCCCAGCGTGGTCGGCAGGAACAGCTATGCGATCTACGCGCCGTCGGGCATGGCGCAGTCAAGGGTGGACAGGCTGCGCGAGGCCATCCACGCCGCCGTCGGCAGCGCTTCCGTCCGCGCGGCGTTTCGAAGGATGAAGGTCGTTCCCGAGACCAGCGCCACGGACGACACGCTGCGCATGCTGCGCGACGAGGAAGCGAAGTTCCTGCCCATCGTCCGAACGCTCGATCTGCGCATCGAGTAGCGGCAGGGCGGGCATGCGCCGGATGCGCCCGCGCGGTCTGCGGGTCCTGCGGGCCGGGCTGTCCGCCGCCTGAGGTCTTCCGGGTGCCGGTGGCGAACGCCGGGGCCCGAAGGCAGAGAAGTGAAGAAGAGAAAAACCTCAACCCTGGAGAGACTTGCCATGAATCAGAAATCCCTTGTCGCCCTCGTCGCCCTGGCCGCGGCTGGTGCCGCCTCGGCGCAATCGTCGGTCACGCTGTTCGGCACCGTGGACGCGTCGGTCAGCAGCGTGTCGAACACGAGCCGGCTGGCTTCCGGCGGCAGCGCCGCCCTGCCCGGCTCGATCAGGAGCAGCAAGACGGGTCTGAACAACTCGGCCCAGAGTTCCAGTGCCGTGGGCTTTCGCGGCGTGGAGGATCTGGGCGGGGGGCTGGCCGCCAGCTTCTGGCTGGAAACCCAGGTGGGCAACGACGAGGGCACTGCCGGCAGTGGTTCGACGAGCACCGCCAGCAGCCAGTTCTTCAATCGCCGCTCGACGGTCAGCCTGTCCGGCAACTTCGGCGAAATCCGCCTGGGCCGCGACTACAAGCCGACCTTCTGGAACTACACCCGGTTCTCTTCGTTCGGCACCTGGGGCGCCGGCACCTCCCTGCTGCAGCGTGCCGCCATTGCCGGCGCCTTCGAAAAGGACAATGTCCGTTCGAGCAACTCCATCGGCTACTTCCTGCCCTCCGATCTGGGCGGCTTCTATGGCCAGGCGCAGTACGCCTTCCACGAGCAGGCCAAGTACGACAGTGGCCTGCAAGGTTCTCTGAACGACAACAGCCGCGGCGGCCGCTACCTCGGCGCCCGCTTCGGCTACGCCAACGGTCCGCTGGACGTGGCCGCCGCCTTCGCCCGCTCGACCGTCACGTCGAGCTGGACCGCCGGCAGCGACAGCGTCAGCAGCATCTTCAACCTCGGCGCCAGCTACGACTTCGGCCCCGTCAAGCTGTTCGGCCAGTACGGCAACCTGAAGAACAGGGCCGACTACTCGGCCGGCTACGACGCGTTCAACCCGGCCACCACGATGGACGGCTATGCGCTGGGCGTGACGGCGCCGGTGGGTGCAGGCCAGTTCCGGGCTTCCTACGGGCACGTGAAGATCAAGGTCGACCAGAACCCGCTGTCCTCCACGTACTACACCTACCAGGCGCCGAAGGCCGACCAGTGGGCGCTGGGCTACGTCCACAACCTGTCCAAGCGCACGGCGCTGTACGCGACGGTGGCCTACATCCGGAACAGGAACGGCGCGGCGCTCAGCGCCGGCTCGACCAACATCACGGCGTCCTACGCGACCTCGTATGCCTACGGCGGATCGACCTACGCCTACACCCCGAAGACCTCGATCGGCTACGACATCGGCATCCGCCACAACTTCTGATCCATGCCGGCCGGACCGGAAAACCCGGAAAGCCGCTGGTGAAGGCCGGGCGGCTTTCCGGCGCCCGGCAGGACGCGCAACCTGGCGCTGGCGGGCTTGCAGGCTGTTCTTCAGGGAATTTTCCGGAGCGCGCCAGGTGACGGATCCCCGATGGCCGCGCCCGCACTGGCGAAGGTGACCCATGCGTTCGTGGTGCCCTTGACCGGCAGCGACGCCAGGGCGTTGATGATCGGGTACTGGAATGGCACGTCTTCCCAGGCGGCGCGATGGAAGGCGACGGAACCGGTGCCGCGCAGCGTTCGCGTGATCTCCATCCCGCCATAGCCGGTGGCGGACACGCCCGGCGGCGCGTATTCGAGATAGTCGACGTCCGCGGATCCGCCGCCCCCTGTCGTGGGAACGTATTTGTAGTGGAAGCTGCCTTCCATCGCCGGCTGGAGAAGAGGAGCCTCCTGTGCGTCCCGGACGGCAATGTCGAAGAACTTGAAGCCGTCCCACAGGGCCCGGCCGTGGTATCCATCGCCGACGATGACCGCCGGCGGGATGTCGGCATAGAGCTTGGACCACCCCAGTTCATCGCGCCCGGTGATGATCGGATCGGCGAGGTTCTCCCACACGACGGGAACAAACTTCCCGAGCAGCACCTCGCCCGACGCGGTGGTGTGCCGTATCGGGAAGCCGACCACCAGGATGCTGTAGCCGCGCCCGGCCAGCCAGCCGATGCTGGACAGGTAGGTCAGCGACACCGTGACGACCGGCGGGCCGTCCAGCTGGCACCCCGGCGGAAGCAGTTGCGCCAGCGCGTCCCCGTCCGTGTCGAAGCTGACGAGGAGGCTCATGCTGTGCTGGTTGTTGCGCAGCCCGCGCCTGCTGGCGGGCACATTCCGCGGGCCCGGGAGCGCCCCGAAGACGCGCGGCATTCTGAACTGGGGCTTCAATTCCGGATCGTCGCTCAGCATGGAGGGTCCTTTGTGATGTGCATGGGGGAGGGCCCGCCGGCAGAGGATTCCGGGGGCATCAGGTAGCCGTGCCGCGTCATCGACGCGTCGGGCCTTCCTGCGCGAGAAAGCCGGCTTCCTGCGCGACGGCCGAGAAGATCATCGCCATCGCGGGCACCTGCGCCGCGGCCTGGATGACGATCTTCCTGGGCGCCTGGGCATCCGCCGAGGCTCCCATCAGCGCCATCGCCAGCAGGGCGGCGATCTTCCAGAGGGAGTTCATGGTTTTCATCAAGGACGGGGAGTGTTGCACCGGAAAGCCGGGCCGCGCGAAATAGCAGCTATATCCGCCGGAGCAAGCGGCCGGCTGCCGCAGGCCGGCGCGGCACGTGCCCGGCAGGCCGTTTCAGGGCAGCGCGCGCAGGAAGTCCGAGGCGGTTCGCGCGAACAGCAGCGGCGCCTGCACGGCGGCGAAGTGGCCGGCCGCGATCTCGGTGAAGCGTGCGCCGGGGATCTGCCCGGCGATGGCGCGGCTTTGCGCTGCGGGGCGGATCGGGTCGTGGCTGCAGCCCATCACCAGCGTCGGGCAGCGCAGCGTGGCCAGCAGCGGCTGCAGATGCATGCGCGAGGCCACGCGGCTGACGGCCGCCAGGCCCTGGGGATCGTTGCCGAGCCAGCGGCGGCGGTAGCGCTCGAAGCGCGCACGCGCCTCGCCCTGGTCGCGCAGCGCCTCGGGGTACGAGCGCTCGAACCCCAGGTCGGTGGTGGCGCGCATGCCCTCGCGCGCCACGATGTCGGCGCGCTGCTCCAGCACCGCCAGCGGTGCACCCGGCGGATAGCCCAGCGCCGGGCTGGCGATCGCCAGCCCGCGGGCGCGCGCGGGGTGCGCATGTGCGAAGGCGAGCGCGATGCCCGCCCCCATGGCGGCGCCGGCCAGGCACACGGGCGCGTGCAGGCCGAGCGCGTCGAGCAGCGCCGCCAGGTCGGCGACGATGCCGTCGATGTCCAGCGCGTCGGCCTTCTCGGACAGGCCGAAGCCGCGCTGGTCGTAGCGCAGCACGTCGAAATGCGCGGTGAACACCGGCAGCGACTCGTCCCAGCTCTCGATGGCACCGCCGATCTCGTGCACCAGCACCAGCGTGGCGGGCGCGCCGCGCCGGACGAGGTCATAGCGGAAGCTGGCGCCATTGGCCTCGATCCAGTCCGTCATGGCGGGCGATTCTAGGAAGCGGTCCGCGGCGGGACATAGCGCGGGCCGCATAGCTGATCCGCCGCGGCGCGGCTAGCCGCGTGCGGCACGGCGGCCGAGACTGGGCGGCCCATCCATTGCCACCCTCCGGAGCCCGAGCGCCGTGCCTGTCCCGCTGCCCCCCATCCGCCGCATCGTCACCGGCCACGACGCCCAGGGGCGCTCGTGCTTCGTGTCGGACGCGCTCATGCGTGCGCCCCACCACCCCGGCGGCAACGCCGCCCACGCGATCCACGACCTCTGGAAGAGCACGGGCACGCCGGCGTCCAACAGCGACGCCGCGATGGCTGCCGCCCTGGCCGGCCCGTTCCGGCTCGCACCGCCCGAGGCCGGCACCGTGGTTCGCGTGATCGACCTGCCACCGGACAGCCAGCGCGACTTCTCGCGGCTCGGCCAGGTGTTCTCGGCCTACGGCGCGTCGGACGCGCTGCCCGAGGCGCCGCGGCGGCATCCGGCCTTCCACCGCACCCGCTCGCTCGACTATGCGCTGGTGCTCGACGGTGAAGTCTGGGCCTTGATGGACGAGGGCGAGACGCTGATGCGCGCCGGCGACATGCTGGTGCAGCGCGGCACCAGCCACGCCTGGAGCAACCGCAGCGACCGCCACTGCCGCCTGCTGTTCGTGCTGATCGATGCCCAGCCCATCGCCGGGCAGGACGCCGGCCACGCGTCCGGCACCATCTCCGCAGGAGCCGGCGCATGAGCCGCTTCGAAGACTATTCCACCCGCTACAAGTTCATCCGCATGCGCCGCGAGGGGGGTATCCTCGAGATGACCTTCCACACCGACGGTGGTCCGCTGCGCTGGAACATCCACGTCCACGGCGAGATGGAGCAGGCCTTCCTGGACGTCGGCCGCGACCAGGAGAACGAGGTCGTCATCCTCACCGGCTGCGGCGGCGAGTTCACCGGCCCGGCCGTGCAGCCCGGCGGACACCGCCTGGCCGGCACCATGACGTCCGCCGGCTGGGACCACCTGTACTGGGAGGGCAGGCGCCTGCTGCACAACCTGCTGGACATCGAGGTGCCGATGATCGCGGCTGTCAACGGCCCCGCCACGCGGCACGCCGAGATCCCGGTGCTGTGCGACATCGTGCTGGCGTCGGAGAACGCGAGCTTCCAGGATTCGGCGCATTTCAACGGCGGCCTGGTGCCCGGCGACGGCATGCATGTCGTGTTCCCGGCGCTGCTGGGCGCCAACCGCGGCCGCTACTTCCTGCTCACCGCGCAGACCCTGCCCGCGCGCCAGGCGCAGGACTGGGGCCTGGTGCACGAAGTGATGGCCGAGGACGCCCTGCTGCCGCGCGCCTGGACGCTGGCGCGTCAACTGCTGCAGCAATCGCGTCTGGTGCGCCGCTACACCCGCGTGCTGCTCACGCAGGATCTGCGCCGCCGCATGCACGACCTGCTGGGCTACGGGCTGGCCCTGGAAGGGCTGGCGGCGACGGATCGTCCGGCGTCGCCGCCCGCTGTCTGATCGCCGGTTTCAGCCGCCGGACAGATCGCCCAGCGGGAGTTCCTTCACGAGCTCGCCGATGCGGCGCCAGTCGGCCTCGATGCGGCGCTGGAAGGCGTCGCCGCTCTGGAATTCGAGCCGGGTCGCGAAGCGGGTGGCCAGCGCCTGGTAGTGCGGGCTGGCGGATGCCTCGCGGCAGGCCTGCTCGATGGCCTGGCGCACCGGCGTGGGCGTGCCGGCGCGCAGGTACAGGCCGTTGAGGCCGACCGGCGGCACCGAGCTCGAACCGGCATCGCGCATCGACGGTGTGTCCGGGCGCAGTGGGTCGCGCTCATCGTCCAGCGCGGCCAGCACGCGCAGCTTGGCGCCTTGCGTGGCGGCGGTCACGGATGAGACGGCGCCGAAGGCGATGTCGCCCGAGAGCAGCGCGGGCAGCATGGCCGATTCGCCGCGGTAGGGAATGTCGACCGCGCTCGTGCCCTTCTGCGCCATCAGGTTGGCGATCGTGATGTGGATCACCGAGCCGCGCCCTGTGTGGCCGTAGCTCAGCGCATCCGGCGACCGTTTCGCGGCCGCGAGCAGGTCGTCGAGCGTCCGGTACGGCGAGGTGGCGGGTACGGCCAGCGTGATGTTGTTGCGGAACACCTGGCAGACCGGCGTGAAGTCGGCCAGCGTATAGCCGGGTTTGCCCGTGTGCAGCGCGCTGATCAGCGTGGTGGCCGGACCGAAGACCATCGAATAGCCGTCGGCCGGCTTGTTGAGCATGAGCCGCATGGCCACGGTGCCGGATGCACCGGCGATGTTGCGCACGATCACCGGCTGGCCGAGCTTCTGGCTCATTTCTTCGGCCAGGCCGCGGGCCATCAGGTCCACTGAACCGCCGGGCGAGAAGCCGACAGTGAGTTCGACCGGCCTCGAGGGGTACGCGGCCTGGCCTGCCGCCAGTGGTGCGGCGGCAGCGGCGCACAGGCCGATCGACAGCATGAGCGCGCGACGATGCGGCATGGGGATCTCCTTCGTTGGGGATCAGCTGCCGGCGAACGGATCGGCCACGCCCGGAGGTAGCGCGAGCCGGTGGGCCACCAGCGTCATCGCGACGCTGGTGTAGTGACCGATCAAGGCAGTCAGATCGACCAGCGCGACCGTGCCCAGCGCCTGCCAGGCGCGGGTGTAGGTCGGGTCGTCGATGCTGCGGTCGCGCACCAGGGCGGTGGCGTAGCCGTGCACGGCGATGTCGACGGGGTCCTCCAGCATGGGTGGCCGGCCCAGGCGCAGCGCTTCGATCGCCGCCTCGGGCAGGCCCGCGTTGCGCGCGGCGGCGGCATGGGCCTGCCATTCGAAGCCCGCGCGCCAGTGGCGCGCGACGATGAGGATGGCCAGCTCGCGCGCCCGCGCCGGCAGGGCCGAGTTCTTGAGGGCGTCGCCCAGGGCGGCCCAGGCCTCGGCCACCCTCATGTCGTGCACCAGGAGGGTCCGCGGGCCGATGACGGCACCGAGCGCGGCCACCGTGCGTTCGAGCAGCCTGCGCTGCGCGCCGTCCAGCGCGTCCAGTGGCGGGGCGGTGATGCGGGGGGCGTCCATGCGCACCTTCTCAGACGGGAGCCGGGGCCATCAGCTTGGCCTCGACCACGATGTCGAAGCGCGCGAGGCTGGTTCGCAGGGCCGTGCCCTCGGGCGTGAAGTGCAGCCACTTCTGCCATTCGGTCCAGCGTTCGAGCGACTCGAACTCGAACAGCCGCACGATCTGGTTGCTCGGTCCGCCCGCGTAGGGGTTGGCCGTGAACGAGCCGATGTGGCGGCAGTACCGCTCCCAGTATGGCAGCGACTCTTTCGTCCAGGCGGCATTGAACTCGCGCCGGTTGGCGCCGACGGTGACGGTGAGCAGCATGAATACGCGGGTGTCCTGCATGGGATTCGGGCAGCGCGGGCGCTGCAAGTGGGAGCGGGCTCCAGCGTAGGGACGCACGCCGCCCGCGGCCACCGGGCGCGCCGCATGACAGGCATAGCGGCGCCGGTATTGCCGCAGCGCACCCTGGCCCGATGCCATGCCTGCCCTCCGAACCGGCTGAACGGGCTCAGGCCGGCCCGACCGACCAGGTGCCGCGCCGCTCCAGCTCGTGCGCGATCTGCAGCACCAGCGTGCGCACCTCGCGCGTGGCGCGGGTGCTGGGCCGGTTGGGGCTCTCGCCCAGCACGAGGGTGCGCACGATGGACGGCTGCTCGATCGGCGCCGCCTGCAGCAGGCCGGACGCCACCTCCCAGCCCACGGCCTGCCGCACCAGCACGGTGTAGGCCGCGCGGTGCAGCACGATCTGCTTGAGGATCTCGATCGACTCGGCCTCGGCGATCACGTCGAAGGCCAGGCCCTGGTCGCGCGCAGTTGCCTCCAGCCGCGCTCGCAGGCCATTGGGGTGGCTCGGCAGCGCGAGCTGCAGGCCGTCGAGTCGCTCGAAGGACACCGCGTCGCCGGCCGTGAGCGCATCGCCGGGCGGGCCGACCAGGCAGGCTTGGGCGCGCGCGACCTGCTCGACCTTGTGTTCGAGGTTGCGCGCGTCGTCGAACAGCAGTGCGAAGTCGAGTCTGCCGCCGGCCAGCCACTCGTCAAGCTGGCGGTTGGAGCCGTCCATGAGCTGCAGCCGCACGCGCGGCATCCTCTGCTGCACCAGCCGGCACAGCGGCCCCGCGATGTACTGCGCGGTCGAGGGCAGGATGCCCATGCGCACCTCGCCCGACGGGTCGGCCGCCGTGGCGTGGATCTCCTCGAACACGGCGGCCGCCTCGCGCAGCAGCGCCTGCACGCGCGGGAAGGTGTGCCGGCCCAGTTCGGTCAGCGCCACGCCGCGGCCGGTGCGGCGAAACAGCGCGCCGCCGCATTCGCGCTCGAGCGCATTGATCTGCCGGCTCACCGCCGGCTGCACCGTGCCGAGGGAGATCGCGGCCTTGGTGAGACTGCCGGCCTCGGCCACTTCGAGGAAGACCTTCCAGCGGGTCAGGTCCAGATGGGACGGATGCATGGCCTATGCGGCGCCCGCCATGGCGGTGGCGGGCTTGGGGCGTCTGCCGGCAAGGCGCAGCGACGTTCGCGGAGACGGGGAGTGTTTCACTTCTCAGCGCGTCGACAGCACCCAGGCCGCCAGCTTCTTCGCGTCGGCTTCGCTGACCTGGGTATTGGCCGGCATCGGCACCGGCCCCCACACGCCGGAGCCGCCCTTGAGGATCTTGGTGGCGAGGCGGTCGGCGGCGCCCTGGTCGTCCTTGTATTTCGCCGCCACGTCCTTGAAGGCGGGGCCGACCACCTTGCGATCCATGGCGTGGCAGCTCATGCAGTTTCTGGCGGTGGCCAGCGCGAGGTCCGCGGCGGCGGGCGGCGCAATGGCCGAGCAGGCCAGCGCGGCGAGGCACGACTGGCGCAGATGCAGCGCAAACAATCCCATGGGCCGTCTCGTGGTGCTGTAAAGTGGTTCGCGCGCGATTTTAGGCAGCGGCTCGGAGGGGCTGCCGCGCATTCGAATGCAGATCCGGAGGGTGTTCCATGTGGTTTCTCGGTGTGGGTGTGCTGGGTGTCGTCCTCAAGCTGCTCGATGTGGGCTTCGCCGCCGGGCTGAGCTGGTGGATCGTCCTGATCCCCTTCGCGCTGGCGGCGGCGTGGTGGTGGTATGCAGACGCCTCCGGCTACACCAAGCGCAAGGCCATGGAGCGCGAGGGCGCGCGCAAGCAGAAACGCATCGAGCGCCAGCGCAGCCAGCTGGACGTGCTCGGCAGCCGCTCCGGCCGCAGGCGCGGCGGGCATTGAGCGGCGTGGCCTGCCGGGCCGTGGCCCGGCCCCGGCACGGTCAGTAGTTGTCGAGCACCGCGCCCTTGCTGGCGCTGGCCGCGTTGAACGCGAACTTGGCCTGCACGCCGCGCGTGTAGCGCGGGGCCGGCGGCGTCCAGCCCTTCTTGCGCTCGGCCAGTTCGGCGTCGCTCACGTTCAGCTCCAGCAGCAGCTTGTGCGCGTCGATGGTGATGCTGTCGCCTTCCTTCACGAAGGCGATGTTGCCGCCGGCCGCCGCCTCGGGCGCCACGTGGCCGACCACCATGCCCCAGGTGCCGCCGGAGAAGCGGCCGTCGGTGATCAGGCCCACCGACTCGCCCAGGCCGGCGCCGATCAGCGCGCCGGTGGGGGCCAGCATCTCGGGCATGCCGGGGCCGCCCTTGGGGCCCAGGTAGCGCAGCACCATCACGTCGCCGGCCTTGATCTTGCCGTCGAGGATGGCCTGCAGCGCCGACTGCTCGTCGTCGAATACGCGCGCCGGGCCGGTGATGACGGGGTTCTTCAGGCCGGTGATCTTGGCCACCGCGCCCTCGGGGCTGAGGTTGCCCTTGAGGATGGCCAGGTGCCCTTCCTTGTAGAGCGCCTGGTCGATCGGGCGGATCACGTCCTGGTCGGCGCGCGGCTGGTCGGGCACGTCGGCCAGCGTCTCGGCGATCGTCTTGCCGGTGATGGTCAGGCAGTCGCCGTGCAGCAGGCCGGCGCCCAGCAGCACCTTCATCACCTGCGGGATGCCGCCGGCCTCGTGCAGGTCCACCGCCAGGTACTTGCCGCTGGGCTTGAGGTCGCAGATCACCGGCACCCGCTTGCGGATGCGCTCGAAGTCGTCGATGGACCATTCCACGCCGGCCGCGTGCGCGATCGCCAGGAAGTGCAGCACCGCGTTGGTCGAGCCGCCGGTGGCCATGATGACCGACACCGCGTTCTCGATGGCCTTCTTGGTGACGATGTCGCGCGGCTTGAGGTCCTTCTTGATGGCCTCGATCAGCACCTTGGCCGACTCCCTGGCCGAGTTCTGCTTCTCGTCGTGCGGGTTGGCCATGGTGGAGGAGTAGGGCAGGCTCATGCCCAGGGCCTCGAAGGCGCTGGACATGGTGTTGGCGGTGTACATGCCGCCGCACGAGCCGGTGCCGGGGATGGCGTGCTGCTCGATCTCCTTCAGGTCCTCGTCGGAGAGCTTGCCGGCCGCGTTCTGGCCCACCGCCTCGAACACGCTGACGATGTTCAGGTCCTGCCCGCGCCACTTGCCCGGCAGGATGGTGCCGCCGTAGACGTAGATGGCCGGCACGTTGGCGCGCAGCATGCCCATCATGCCGCCGGGCATGTTCTTGTCGCAGCCGCCGACGACGACCACGCCGTCCATCCACTGGCCCTGCACGCAGGTCTCGATGCAGTCGGAAATCACCTCGCGGCTGACCAGCGAGTACTTCATGCCCTCGGTGCCCATCGCCATGCCGTCGGAGATGGTGGGGGTGCCGAACACCTGCGCGTTGCCGCCGGCTTCCTCGATGCCGGCGATGGCCGCGTCGGCCAGCTTCTGCAGGCCCGAGTTGCAGGGGGTGATGGTGCTGTGGCCGTTGGCCACGCCGACCATGGGCTTCTTGAAGTCTTCCTCCTGGTAGCCCATGCCGTAGAACATGGAGCGGTTGGAGGCGCGGGCTTTGCCCTCGGTGATGTTGGCCGAACGTCGGTTCAGGCGGTTGATCTCGATCGTCTTGGTGTCCATCGGTCTCGCTCGGTGTCGTGGGGAAAGACCGATATTGTCTCGCCGGCGTCTCATTGCATCCAATCCTCTTTGTAGCGCAGATTGATATGCTGTGTGAATGAGAGAAGAGGCCATCGACCTGCGCACCTGGCGCCAGTTCCTCGCCGTGGCGGAGGAGCTGCACTTCGGCCGCGCCGCCCAGCGGCTGGCGATGACGCAGCCGCCCGTCACCCAGGCCATCGCCCGGCTGGAGCGGGTCCTCGGCGTGCGGCTGTTCGACCGCACGCGCCGCCGCGTGGCGCTCACGCCGGCCGGCGAGGCGCTGCTGCCGGAGGTGCGCGCGCTGCTGGCCCAGGCGCAGGGCCTGCCGGCGC
>JASGDG010000065.1:0-4553 GCA_047607325.1 Xenophilus sp.
CGGCCGTGCGTTTTGTACTCAGTCACGGGCTCGAGCACCCCAGCGCCTACCAAACTGCACGGGCCGGTCTGGCCGCCTCAACGGCCGCCAGACTCTACCGCAATGGTCGGTTCTGAAGATACAAGCACGCCGGGCGCCGCAATTCCCGGCCGGCGCGCCGGACAAGCCGGTGGCGGTCCATGGGCTGCCGCATACAATCCCAAGGTTCTGCGCGGCGCCGCGCCGCGCCATGAGGCCGTCGCCGCTGCTGGCGGCCGGCCCGTTCCGGGAACCCCGGGCAGCCGTGCGCACGCCCGTGCCGGCACGGCCTTCTTCCTTCTCTCTTCCCTCGCTGGAGACCCCTGTGTTCATTTCCACCGCTTACGCCCAGACCGCCCCCGCCGCCGGTGGCGGCGACATGATGTCCTCGCTCGCCAGCATGCTGCCGCTGCTGCTGATGTTCGTGGTGCTGTACTTCATCATGATCCGCCCGCAGATGAAGCGCCAGAAGGAGGCGCGCGCCATGCTCGAGGCGCTGGCCAAGGGCGACGAGGTGGCCACCACCGGCGGCGTGCTCGGCCGCATCAGCGCGCTGGGCGAGCAGTTCCTCACCCTCGAGATCGCCAACGGCGTCGAGGTCAAGGTGCAGCGCAGCGCCGTCGTGCAGGTGCTGCCCAAAGGGTCGTATAAGTGATCGTCCCCCGCCTGCGCGGACTTCGTTCCGCTCCGGCAACCCCCTGCAAGGGGGTACGCGCAGCGTGCCCCGCATGGCCTGCTCCGCGGCCTTCTGAGCGAAGTGCACCGCCGCAATTCTTCAGGTAACCAGCGATGAACCGCTATCCGGTCTGGAAGTACGCGATCATGGGGATCGTGCTGCTCCTGGGGCTGATCTATGCCCTGCCCAACTTCTTCGGCGAGGCGCCCGCGGTGCAGGTGTCCTCGGCCAAGTCCATCGTCAAGGTGGATGCGTCCACCCAGGCGCGCGTGGAGCAGGTGCTCCAGGAGGCCGGCGTCGCCCCCGACCTGGTGACGCTGGACGCCACCTCGGTGCGCGCCCGCTTCGTCACCACCGACGACCAGCTCAAGGCGCGCGACGTGCTGCAGCGCGCGCTGGTGCCGGACCCGAGCGACCCGCCCTACACGGTGGCGCTGAACCTGCTCTCGCGCTCGCCGGACTGGCTGACGGCGCTGCATGCCTTCCCCATGTACCTGGGCCTGGACCTGCGCGGCGGCGTCGACTTCGTGCTGCAGGTGGACATGAAGGGCGCGCTGGACAAGCGCGCCGAGACCTTCGCCAGCGACCTGCGCACCGCGCTGCGCGACAAGAACATCCGCGGCAGCGCCGTCGCCCGCAACGGCCAAGCGCTGGACGCGCGCTTCCGCGACGCCGCCGCCAAGGACGCGGCGAAGAACATCCTCGCCGACCAGTTCGCCGACCTCACGGCCGTCGAGAGCCAGGAAGGCAGCGACTGGAAGCTGGCCATCTCGATCAAGCCCGAGGCCGCCCGCCGTCTGCAGGACCAGGCCCTCAAGCAGAACATCACCACGCTGCACAACCGCATCAACGAGCTGGGCGTGGCCGAGCCGGTGATCCAGCAGCAGGGCCTGGACCGCATCGTCGTGCAGCTGCCCGGCGTGCAGGACACGGCCAAGGCCAAGGACATCCTCGGCCGCACCGCCACGCTGGAGATGCGCCTGGTGGACGAGAGCCCGGAAGGCCGTGCGGCCATCCTGGGCAGCGGGCCGGTGCCCTTCGGCTCCGAGCGCTTTCCCACGCGCGACGGCGGCTCGGTGGTGGTGAAGAAGCAGGTGCTGACCACCGGCGAGAACCTCACCGACGCCCAGGCCGGCTTCGACAGCCAGAAGCAGGAGCCGGGCGTCACGCTGACCATGGACGCCAAGGGCGGCCGGATCATGCGCGACGTCAGCCGCGAGAACCTGAACAAGGGCATGGCCATCATCCTGTTCGAGAAGGGCAAGGGCGAGGCCATCTCGGTGGCCACCATCCGCGGCGAGCTGGGCACGCGCTTCGGCATCTCGGGCGCCATGGGCATCACCGAGGCCAACGACCTGGCGCTGCTGCTGCGCGCCGGCTCGCTGGCCGCGCCGATGGAGATCATCCAGGAGCGCACCATCGGCCCCAGCCTGGGCGCCGACAACATCGCCAAGGGCTTCAAGAGCGTGGCCTACGGCTTCCTGGCGATCATGGTCTTCATGTGCGCCTACTACGCGCTGTTCGGCGTGTTCTCCTCGATCGCGCTGGCGGTCAACCTGCTGCTGCTGGTGGCCGTGCTGTCGCTGCTGCAGGCCACGCTCACGCTGCCCGGCATCGCGGCCATGGCGCTGGCCATCGGCGTGGCCATCGACTCCAACGTGCTGATCAACGAGCGGGTGCGCGAGGAACTGCGCGCCGGCGCCTCGCCGCAGGCCGCCATCCACGCCGGCTACGACCGCGCCTGGGGCACCATCCTCGACTCCAACGTCACCACGCTGATCGCCGGCCTGGCGCTGCTGGCCTTCGGCTCCGGGCCGGTCCGCGGCTTCGCGGTGGTGCACTGCATCGGCATCGTCACCTCCATGTTCTCCGCGGTGTTCTTCTCGCGCGGGCTGGTCAACCTCTGGTACGGGCGCAAGAAGAGGCTCAGGAGCGTGTCGATCGGCACGGTCTGGCGGCCCGGCAGCGACACCGCCGCCGCGGCGACGAAGTAAGGAGCGGCCCATGGAATTCTTCCGCATCCATCGCACCATCCCCTTCATGCGCCATGCGCCGGTGCTGAACGCGATCTCCATCGTCACCTTCATCCTGGCGGTGTTCTTCCTGTTCCACCGCGGGCTGCACCTGTCGGTGGAGTTCACCGGCGGCACCGTGATGGAGGTGGCCTACAGCCAGCCCAAGGACGTGGGCAAGGTGCGCGAGATCGTCGGCGGCCTGGGCTACCAGGACATGCAGGTCCAGGCCTACGGCAGCCCGCGCGACATCCAGATCCGCCTGCCCGTGCACAAGGGCATGAGTTCGCAGCAGCAGGCCGACCAGGTGCTGCGGGCCCTGAAGGCCGACGATGCCGCCGTCGAGCAGCGCGGACTGGAGTTCGTCGGCCCGCAGGTCGGCGACGAGCTGACCACCAACGGCCTGAAGGCGCTGGCCATGGTGGTGGTCGGCATCATGATCTATCTGGCCCTGCGCTTCGAATGGAAGTTCGCCCTCGCCACGGTCATCGCCAACCTGCACGACGTGGTGATCATCCTGGGCTTCTTCGCCTTCTTCCAGTGGGAGTTCTCGCTGGCGGTGCTGGCGGCGGTGCTGGCGGTGCTGGGCTATTCGGTCAACGAGTCGGTGGTCATCTTCGACCGCGTGCGCGAGACCTTCCGGCGCCAGCGCAAGCTCAGCACGCCCGAGGTGATGAACCACGCCATCACCTCCACCATCAGCCGCACCATCATCACCCACGGCTCCACGCAACTGGTGGTGCTGTCGATGTTCTTCTTCGGCGGTCCCACGCTGCACTACTTCGCGCTGGCGCTGACCATCGGCATCTGCTTCGGCATCTACTCCTCCTGTTTCGTGGCGGCCTCCATCGCCATGTGGCTGGGGGTCAAGCGCGAGGACCTGGTCAAGGGCGGCGCCAAGGCGGGCCGCGACCCGGACGACCCCAACGCCGGCGCGGTGGTCTGACCGCTGGCCGCGGACCGGGACGGGCCGGCCGCCGCGCAGGTTGTGGAGAGCTTGTGATCGCATCCATGTCACGGCATACCGCGGTGCGGTACCATTTTTGATTGCCTCCCCCTGCCCATGAGCACTACGCCGCCCACGGAGTCTGCCCAGAAGATCGCCCGCCAGACGCGCGAGCGTTTCGTGGGCGCCATGGACGCGGCCATCCTGGCGGCGGCGCAGGCCGTGCGCGAACGCCTCGTGTCGCTGGCCGGCGGGGTGGCGACGGCCCGCGAGATGCAGGAGCACCGCGACAACCTCGTGGCCTACCGTGGCGCCGAGTCAGGCTGGGTCGCCCTGGCGCGCGCGCAGTGGCGCAAGGCCCTGGGCGCCGAGGCGGCGGCCCCGGCGGGGGCGAACCCGCAGTCCCTGCGGCTGGAACTGGTGGGCGACGAGGTGGTCGAGAACAACATCCTGTCCTCCCGGCTGGCGCTGGCGCTGCAGGACAAGGCCAATTTCGAACTCAACGACCTGCGGCTGCGCATCCAGCATCTCGAAGGCCGGCACGACCTGGACAGCCGGGACGTGCTCAAGCCGGAGTTCCTGGCCAAGCTGCTGGTCGAGCAGTGGCTGGCCGCCGGCATGAGCCGCCAGCTGTGGACGCAGGTGCAGGGCATGCTGCACGTGCAGCTGGGCGAGGCGGCCCTGCGCGCCTACAAGGACGCCAACGCCTTCCTCGTCGAGCATGGCGTCATGCCGGAAATCGACCTCAAGGGCCTGGTCAGGCGGCCCGGCTCGGGGGGCGGGTCGGGGTCGGCGCCACTGGGGCCGGCCCGCGGGGTTCCTCCGGGCACGGCCGGCTTCGCGCCCGCGGCCATCGGCGTGCGGCCGCCGGGGGCCTCGGGGCCGCTGGCGGTGCCGCCCG
>JASGDG010000066.1:0-25426 GCA_047607325.1 Xenophilus sp.
GCGCAGCGCGGATGGAAGGCGCAGCCGGCGGGCGGGTTCAGCGGGTCCGGCGAGGTGACGCCCAGCCCCGCATCGGGGATGCCGAGGCCCGGCTCGGGCGTCAGCACCGAGGCCAGCAGGGCCTGCGTGTAGGGATGGCCGGGCGCTGCGAACAGGGCCTGCGCCTCGGCCAGCTCGACCACGCGGCCCAGGTACATCACGGCCACGCGGGTGGCGATGTGCTCCACCACCGCGAGGTTGTGGCTGATGAACACGTAGGTCAGGTCCAGCTCGCGCCGCAGGTCGACCAGCAGGTTCAGGATGTGCGACTGCACCGAGACGTCCAGCGCGGAGGTGGGTTCGTCGCACACCAGCACCTCGGGCCGCATGACCAGCGCCCGCGCGATGGCCACGCGCTGGCGCTGGCCGCCCGAGAGCTCGCCGGGCAGGCGCGCGGCGAAGCGCGCCGGCAGGCCGACGCGGTCGAGCATCTCCAGGGCCTGCCGGCGCTGCTGCGCGGCGTCGCCGATGCGGTGCACGCGCAGCGGGAAGCTGACCAGGTCCAGCAGCGTCTGCCGCGGGTTGAGCGAGGAGTACGGGTCCTGGAACACGGGCTGCACGCGGCGCGCCAGCCGGCGCCGGTCGACGCCGGCGATGTCCTGGCCGTCGAAGAGGATCCGGCCCGCGGTGGCGGGCAGCAGGCCCAGCAGCATGCGCGCCAGCGTCGACTTGCCGCAGCCCGACTCGCCGACGATGCCCAGCACCTCGCCGCGGCGGATGTCCAGCGTCACGCCGTTGACGGCGTGCAGCGTGCGCCTGGGCCGGAACATGCCCGCGCTCACGGGGAAGGCGCGGTGCAGGCCCTGCACCGACATCAAGGGAGCCTCGCTCACGATACGGCCTCCTCTTCTTCCAGGACGCAGGACCAGGCGTGTCCCGCGGCACCGGACCGCCGGGGCGGGTCATCGCGCGCGCAGGTGGGCCGCGCGGCGTCGCAGCGGTCGCGGAAGGTGCAGCCGCGCAATTCGCCGACGAGCGCTGGCACGGTGCCGCGGATGATGCCCAGGTGCCCGCCCGGCGCCACCCGGCCCGGCACCGGGATGCAGCCCAGGAGGCCGCGCGTGTAGGGATGGCGGGGCCGGCCGAAGACCTCGGCGGTGGGGCCTTCCTCGACGATCCGGCCGGCGTACATCACGGCCACCTTGTGGGCCACGCGCGCCACCACGCCGAGGTCGTGCGTGACGAGCACGATGGCCATGCCCGTCTCGCGCTGCAGGTCCACCAGCAGGCGCAGGATCTGCGCCTGAATGGTGACGTCCAGCGCCGTGGTGGGCTCGTCGGCGATCAGCACGTCGGGCTCGCACATCAGCGCCATGGCGATCATCACGCGCTGGCGCAGGCCGCCCGAGAGCTGGTGCGGGTACTGCCCCAGGCGCTGCGCGGCGGAGGCGATGCCCACGCGCTCGAGCAGGTGCACGGCCCGCTCGCGCGCCTGCGCGGCGCTGGAGCCGCGATGGTGGCGGTGCGCCTCGACCATCTGCGCGCCGATGGTGAGCGACGGGTTCAGCGCCGTCATCGGCTCCTGGAAGATCATCGCCATGCGCTCGCCGCGCAGCGCGTTGACCGTGCGCCGGTCGGCGCGCGCCAGGTCGTGCTCGCCGACGCGCAGGACTTCGGCGCGGCGCCGCGCGGCGGCGGGCAGCAGGTCCATGACGGCGAGCGAGGTCATGGACTTGCCGCAGCCCGACTCGCCCACGATGCACAGGGTCTGGCCGCGCTCGACGCGGAAGGAGACGTCGCGCACCGCGTGCACGTCGCCGTGGCTGCTGGCGATGTCGACGCTCAGGTGGCGTACCTCGAGCGCGGGCGCGCGTTGCTCGGAAGGCTGGGACATGGCGGTGTCGTGCTTCAGTTGCGGCTGCCGGCCGCGAACAGGTCGCGCAGTCCGTCGCCCACGAGGTTGATGGCCAGGGCCAGCAGGCCCAGCGCGATGCCGGGGATGGCGATGAGCCAGAAGGAGAAGAACATGTAGCTGCGGGCCTCGGCGATCATGAGGCCCCACGACGGCGTGGGCGGCTGCACGCCCAGGCCCAGGAAGGAGAGGGCCGCCTCGACCATGATGGCGCTGGCGGCCTCCAGCGTGGCCACCACGATCACCTGGGGCATCACGTTGGGGAGCACCTCGCCGAAGATGATGCGCCAGCGCGAGGCGCCGACGGCCTGGGCTGCCGCCACGTAGTCCAGCGCACGGATCTGCTGCGTGGCGGTGCGCGTCACCACCGCGAAGCGGATCCACATCAGCAGCCCCAGCACCAGGATCACCACCGTGAGCGAACTGCCCACCATCGAGACGATGACCAGTGCGATCAGGATGCTGGGCATGGCCAGTGAGGCGGTGATGACGAAGGTGATGGCCAGGTCGACCCGGCCCGCGAAGTAGCCGGCCAGCACGCCGAGCGTGGTGCCGATGGACCCGGAGATCAGCACCACCGCCAGGCTGATGAGCAGCGACACGCGCCCGCCGTGCAGCAGCCGCGCCAGGTAGTCGCGGCCCAGGGCGTCGGTGCCCAGCACGTGGGCCCAGCTGCCGCGCGCGTACCAGACGGGAGGGACGGCGCGCCGGGTCAGGTCCTGCGCGTAGGGATCGTGGCCGTAGAAGAAGGGCCCGGCCACCGCGAGCAGCACGATGGCGCCCAGCAGGGCCAGGCCCAGCATGAAGGGGCGGTGCCGGCGCGCGCGCGCCCACAGCTGCGCGCGGCGCGAGGGCGCCGCGTCCGCGCCCTGGGCGGCGGGGGAAGAAGAGGGGGAGGAGGCGAGTGTCGTGGTCATGGCGTCAGGCGCTGCGCAGCCGGGGATCGAGCCAGACGTTGGCGATGTCGGACAGGGTGGTCAGCGCCACGTACAGCAGCGACAGCAGCAGCACGATGGTCTGCAGCACCGGGAAGTCCTTGTAGGAAATGCTGCGGAAGGCCAGGTAGCCCAGGCCGTCGAGCGCGAAGACCGACTCGATCACCACCGAGCCGCCGAGCAGGAAGCCGAGCTGCACGGCGGCCAGCCCGACCACCGGCACGATGGCGTTGCGCAGGGCATGGCGCAGCACCACGGCCGCGGTGGGCAGTCCCTTGGCCCGGGCGGTGCGCACGTAGTCGGCCGACAGCACCTCGATCATGTTGGAGCGGATCAGCCGCATGAAGGGTGGCATGACGTAGTAGCCCAGGGCGATGGTCGGCATGACGAAGTGCAGCCAGCTGCCGCTGCCCGACACCGGCAGCCAGCGCGCCCACACGGCGAACACCATGATGAGCACCAGGGCGACGAAGAAGGTCGGCAGGGCCTGCGCCACCACGGTGATGCCCATGGCCAGGTGGTCCACCCAGCTGTCGCGCCAGAGCGCGGCGGCCACGCCCAGCGGCACGGCGAGCAGCAGGCCGAAGCACAGCGCGCTCAGCCCCAGCAGCATCGTGGTCGGCAGCTTCTGCAGCACCAGTTCCGAGACCGGCACCTTGAAGTACAGCGAGCTGCCGAAGTCGCCCCGCAGCGTCTGCCACAGCCAGGCCAGGTACTGCACCGGCAGCGGCCGGTCCAGGCCGTAGCTGGCGCGGATCAGCTGCAGGTCGGCTTCGCTCGCGCCCTCGCCGGCGATGGCGATGGCGACGTCCCCCGACAGGCGCAGCACTAGGAAGGCCAGCGCGGACACCGCCAGGGCGACCAGCAGCGCCAGCGCCACGCGGCCGAGCAGGTAGCGCGTCATGACCGCCCCCGCCTCAGCGCCAGCGCATGTCCCAGAAGCGCAGGCGGTCGCTGTCCTGCTTGCCGAAGTCCAGCTCGCGGGTGGCCGGGAAGTTGCGGCCGACCGAATGCATCGGGTAGATCAGCGCGCGCTCGCCGATCAGGCGCAGGGCCTGGCCGTAGTCCTTGGCGCGGCTGGCGGAGTCCATGGTGGCGCCGGCGTGCGCGATGAGCGCGGCGACCTCCTTGTCGCGCGCGGTGTCGTCGCCCTCCATGCCGAAGTACACCGGCAGGATGGCCGAGACGTCGTTGATGGAGTAGGAGCCCCAGCTCGCGAAGGTGATGCCGGAGATGCCCTTGCGCTGCTTCTCGCGCACGGCCGGGTACTGCTCATACTGGAGCGTGGTGCGGATGCCGACCTTGTTGAGGTAGCCCTGGATCATTTCCGCCGCATCGCGCGAGTGGAAGGCGTTGAGCACCACGTCCGCGCCGTTGGCCAGGTCCGCTTCCTTGAGCAGTGCCTTGGCCTTGTTCGGGTCGTAGTCGTAGCGCGGCACGTCCTTCTCGGTGCAGCCGAACTGGTCGCGGTAGCAGAAGGCGTTGCCCAGCGTATAGCCCTTGCCCATGGTGGCCTTGGCGATCGCTTCGCGGTCGATGGCGTACATGATGGCCTTGCGTACGCGCAGGTCCTTCAGTGCCGGGCTGGCGGTGGTGTCCAGCACGTTGAACTGCAGGAAGTTCAGGCGCATGGTGGGCACCGAAACCACCTGCAGCTGCGGGTTCTGGGCGATGTTGTCGGCCATGTCGCGGGGGACGGCCATCATCAGCAGATCGGCGCTGCCGGTCATCAGGCCCGCGACCTGGGTCTGCAGATCGGGGATGAAGTCGATCTCGATCTTGCCGATCTTGGCGTTCGACTTGGTCGTGCCGCCGTAGTAGTCGGTGTTGCGCTCCATCACGATGCGCTTGCCCGGCTCGTAGCGCGTGATCTTGTAGGGGCCCGAACCCACCGGCTTGATGTTCTGCCCCTTGCGGCCTTCCTTGGCGTAGTACTCGTGCGGGTGGATGACGATCGGGATCGCCAGGTACTCCAAGTAGGGCGGGAAGGGTGCCTTGAACAGGATGCGTACCTTGTAGTCGTCCACCTTCTCCGCGCCCTTGATCCAGCTGACGTTGCGCTGGTTGGTCACCCCCGAAGCCGGGTTGGCGATGAAGTTGAGGGTGTAGACCACATCGTCGGCCGTGAAGGGCTGGCCGTTGTGGAATTTGACGCCGTGGCGCAGATCGAACTCGACCGTGGTGTCGTTGATCACCCGCCAGGCCGTGGCCAGCTGGCCCTTGAACTGGCCGGTGGCCGGGTCGCGCGTGACCAGCGTGTCCCACACGTGCTGGCCGATGATCGAGCCCAGCAGCTCGTTGTTGAAGTAGGGGTCGATGTCCGGCAGCACCTGGTCGGCGGGGACGCGCAGCGTGTCGTCGGCCTTGCCGGCGTGCGCGGGCTGCAGCAGGGCGGCGGCCAGCACGGCGGCGCCGGCGGCAGACAGGAGGCGTGAAACGGTCATGGTCTGCTCCTCGGGGAATGGGGGATGGGCGGGGCGGGCCGGCTCAGGCGTGGGCGAGCATCTGGACGATGCCGGCGATCTGGGGTGCCGGGCGCAGCGCGGCGCGCTGGCGGCGCACGGCTTCGAAGGCGCGGTCCGCGGCCCCGAGCGCCTCCTCGATGTCGGCCGCCGTGTGCGCGGCCGACAGGAACATGTTGTGGTACGGGTGGAAGTAGGCGCCCTGCCGGAGGCACTCGGCCGTCCAGGCGTAGCCCAGGCGGAAGTCCGGGTCGTCCTCGAAGAGGATCTGCGGCATGGCGGCCGGGCCGGACTGGCGCAGGGCGAAGTCGTGGGCCCGGGCGCGGGCGTCGAGGCCGTCGCGCAGCGCCTGGCCGGCGGACTGCAGGCGCTCCAGGTAGTCGGTGTCCGCGATCTGCTTGAGCGTGGCAACGCCGGCCGCCATCGGGACGGCGGCGAACCAGAAGGAGCCGGTCACGAAGATCTGGCGCGCCGCGGCGCGAGCGTGCTCGGCGCCCAGCACGGCCGAGATCGGGTGGCCGTTGGCGAAGCATTTGCCCCAGCAGCTCAGGTCGGGCGCGATGTCCAGCAGCGACCAACTGCAGTCGCGCGCCAGGCGGAAGCCGGCGCGAATGTCGTCCACCACCAGCAGCGCCCCGGACTCGTCGCACAGGCGCCGCGCCGCCCGGGCGTATTCCGGATCGGGCGCTTCCTGGTCGCGGAACACGTCGTGGCGGAAGGGCGTGGCGAACACGGCGGCCACGTCGCCCGCGTGCTTGCGCATCGCGTCCGCCAGGCTCTGCGGGTCGTTGTAGGCGTAATAGACCACGTGGGCGCGGTCCTCCGGCACAGTGCCGGCGCTGCGCGTCAGCGGCACGCACCAGGGGTCGGCGCCGTGGTAGGCGTCGCGCGCGGCCAGGATGACCTTGCGGCCCGTGTGCGCACGGGCGATCACCATGGCCATGGTCGTGGCGTCCGTGCCGTTCTTGCAGAACATCGCCCATTGGGCGTGGCTCACCTGCGCGACGAAGCGCTCGGCCAGTTCGACCATCACCTCGCCCGGACCGTTGAGCGCGTCGCCCAGCGCCTGCTGCGCGGCGGCTGCGGCCTGCACGGCGGGATCGTTGTAGCCCAGCAGGTTGGGGCCGTAGGCGCACATGAAGTCGACGTACTCGTTGCCGTCGGCGTCCCAGACCCGGCAGCCCTGGCCGCGTCGGAAGTACTGCGGGAAGTCCGCTGGCAGCAGCGCCGTGGACATGTGGCCGTACATGCCACCGGGGATCACCTGCTGCGCCCGCTCCTGCAGGGCCCTGTTGCGCGCGTTGCTCCAAGCCATTCGTGTTCCTGTGTGTGCTGGTTTAAATACGATATTTATCGTGTTTTGATCGAAATCTAGCGAGCAAATAGCGTGCCTGCACTACGGGAAACCGATTAGTATCGAATTTATTCGGTACCCATCAAGATGCACCCCGAGCGAGCGAAAGGCGCCCGGCCCTGGTGCGTCGGCCGAACTTGCGGCACCCTCGCGGCGCCGATTCCCCAGACGATCCCATGACAGAACAGAAGGTCCCGACCGACGCGCCGACGCCGCGCAAGCGTCCCTTGCAGGAGCGTGGCGTGGTGCGCTACAACAAGCTGCTGGATGCGGCGCATGCGCTGCTGCAGTCCCACGAGCTCGACGAGATCGGCCTATACCAGATCGCCAAGGCGGCGCAGGTGCCGCCGGCCTCGGCCTACCACTTCTTTCCCACGTCGGGCGCGGTGCTGCTGGCGCTGGCGGAGCGCTACCATGCGCAATTCGCCAGCGTGGGCCAGCGCGTGGACACGCCCGGCGTGACTACCTGGCAGGGGATGCTCAAGCTGAGCCTGGACGAGGCGGTGCGCATCTACAACGAGAACCTGCCGATCTGCAAGCTGTTCCTGGGCAGCCACACCACGCGCGAGCTGGTGCAGTCGGAATCGGGCTTCAACGAGCTGATCGCGGGGCGCATGCTGGCCTTCTACGACCAGTTCTTCCACATGCCGCGCATCCGCGATGCGCAGGGCAAGTTCCTCATCATGCTCACCCTGGTGGACGCCGTGTGGAGCCTGTCCTTCACGAAGCACCGGCGCATCACGCCGCAGCTGGCGGAGGAAGCGCTCAGCGTCGCCATCGCCTACTGCCGCACCTTCCTGCCCGAGGTCCTCGAACTGCGCGAGGCCGGGGGGCCGCGGGGCGACGTGGAGGACGCGGCGGCTAGCGCAGCGTCCGGTCCGTCACGGTGATGCGGTGCAGGAGCCGGCGGTGCCCCTCGCAGCCGCCGGTGGCGGCATGGGTCACGCAGCGGTTGTTCCACGCCACCAGCATGTCCTGCGGCCAGCGGTGGTCGTAGACGAATTCGGGGCGGGCCTGGTGCTCGAACAGCGTGCCAGAGCGCGCGCAGCCGGGCCGCCTGCGCGTCGTCGAGCGGCCGGCGCAGGTCCAGGCCGGTGACCAGCGCTCCGCACGGTGCATCCCGCGGTTCGACATGCAGTGGTTCTCCATCGCGGGGCCTTTCTCTTTTTTCCTTGTGTCGACGCGTCCATCTTGCCTTGTCCGCCGCCGGCGGCCAAGGCGGCGCATCACTCGAGCCGGACTTTCGCCGCCTCGGCCACGCGCTTTTGAGCCGACGGTGCGCGTCAGCCGTCGGCGCGGGCGCCCGCGAAGCGCAGCGCGTGCTCGGCGAAGCGGTCCACCACGCGGCTGGTGTCGCCCGCCAGCCGCGCCAGCGCGATGCCCACATGGAAGCCCGGCGGGTTGTCGGTCAGCCGCAGGCAGCGCGCGCCGCGCGGCACCATGCGGCGCGCCACGCCCGCCACCAGGCCCACGCCCAGCCCCGTGGCCACCAGGCTCAGGATGGTCTGCACCTGCATCGCCTCTTGCGCCACGCGGGGCACGAAACCCGAGTACTGGCAGCGCATCATCGACAGCGCGAACAGGCCGGGCACCTTGGCTTGCGGGTACATGACGAAGGGCTCCTGCGCCGCCTCGCTCAGCGCGATGGCCTCGCGCCGCGCGAGCGCGGTGCGGTCCGGAACGGCCAGCACGAAGTCGTCGCGATCCAGCGGCCGCAGGTCGAAGCCGGCGGGGTCGAGCACCGGGTAGCGCACCAGGCCGGCGTCGAAGCGGCGCGAGCGCAGTCCGTCCAGGATCTCGGCGGACGTGGCCTCGGTGAGTTCCAACGTGATCTTGGGATGCCTGCGGCGCAGCGAAGGGATCATCCGCGGCAGCAGCGCATAGGTGGCCGAGCCGATGATGCCCAGGCGCAGCATGCCGCCTTCGCCCTCCCGCTCGTCGGCCACGGCCTGGCGGCACTGCTCGGCGTGGAACAGCGCGCGCCGCGCGTCCTGCTCCATGGCCTGGCCCGCGGGCGTGAGCACCACGCCCGTGGTGGTGCGCTCGAAGAGCGGGCCGCCCAGCTCTTCCTCCAGCTTGCGGATCGACACCGACAGCGGCGGCTGCGCCATGTGCAGCCGCTCGGCCGCGCGGTGGAAGTTGCCCGTTTCAGCGAGGGCGACGAACTGGCGCAACTGACGCAGGTTCATTTGATATCTAAGAGGTATCGATTTTCAATTTTTTAATATTAGACGGAACGTTGTTCGATGGATAGATTTGCCTTGAGGCCGCCCTGAGGCAGGCCCCTCAAGGAGACAACGCATGCCACAACGCAGAACCACCCTGTCCGTCCTCGCGGGCGCGGCCCTGCTCGCCCTGGGTGCCGGTTTCGGGCCGGCCGCGCAGGCGCAGGGATTCCCTTCCAAGGCCATCAAGTTCGTCGTGCCCTTCGGGCCCGGCAGCGGCACCGACACCTCGGCGCGCTACTTCGCCAGGAAGCTGCAGGATCTCACCGGCCAGCCCGTGGTGGTGGAGAACAAGCCCGGTGCCAACGGCTTCCTGGCCGTTAAGCAGGTGCTCGCGGCGCCGGCCGACGGCTACACCGTCTTCATCGGCAGCAACTCCACGCTGGCGGTGAACGCCGCGCTGTTCAAGGAGCTGCCCTACGACCCGGTGGCCGACTTCGCGCCGCTGACGATGATGATGCGCTCGCCGGCCATGCTGGCCGTCACGCCCGGCGCACCGTACCAGGACCTCAAGGGCCTGCTGGCCCATGCCAAGGCCCACCCCGGCAAGGTGAACTTCGGCGCGGGCTCCGCCGGCTACCAGTTGATGGGCGAACTGCTCAACGATGCGGCGCAGGTGCAGACCGTGCACGTGCCGTTCAAGGGCGCCAGCGAGACGATGACCGCGGTGGCAGGCGGCACGGTCGACTACACCTTCGCCGAAGTCACCGCCGTGCAGGAACTCGCCCGGGGTGGGCGCGTGAAGGTATTCGCCGTGGCCTCCGACCAGCGCGTCGGCACCTCGCCCGACGTGCCCACCTTCACCGAGGCGGGGCTGCCCGGCTTCGAGGCCTACACCTGGGTGGGCGCCATGGTCGGCAGCAGGACGCCCGCGGCCGAGACGGCGAAGCTGGCCGAGCTGTTCACCGCGATCTCGAAGATGGACGAGACGCGCGCCTTCTACGAGCGCCTGGGCGCCACGCCGATGACCGGCGGGCCCGCGCAGATGCGCGAGTTCCAGAAGAAGGAGATCGCGCTGTGGAAGCGCATCGTTCAGCAGGCCAAGGTGCCGCTGCAATGAGCGTCCAGGCTGCCCTGCCGCCGGGCGCGCTTGCGGGCGTGAAGGTGCTCGACCTCTCGCGCGTGCTGGCCGGCCCCTGGGCCGGGCAGACGCTGGGCGACCTGGGCGCCGAGGTGGTCAAGGTGGAGCGCCCCGGCACGGGCGATGACACGCGCGCCTGGGGCCCGCCCTTCGTGCAGGACGGGCAGGGCCGGCCCACGGGCGAGTCGGCCTACTACATGTGCGCCAACCGCAACAAGCGCTCGGTGGCCATCGACTTCACGCAGGCCGAGGGCCAGGCGCTGGTGCGCGGGCTGGCGCAGCACAGCGACGTATTGATCGAGAACTTCAAGACCGGCGGCCTGGCGGCCTACGGGCTCGACTACGCCAGCCTCTCGGCGCTGAACCCGCGCCTGGTGTACTGCTCGGTCACCGGCTTCGGCCAGACGGGGCCCTATGCGCACCGCGCGGGCTACGACTTCCTGATCCAGGGCATGGGCGGGCTGATGAGCATCACCGGCCAGCCCGACGGCGCGCCCGGCGGTGGCCCGGCCAAGGTGGGCGTGGCGCTCACCGACATCCTGACGGGCCTGTACGCCAGCATCGCCATTCTCGCCGTGCTGCAGGCGCGCGAGCGCACCGGCCGCGGCCAGCACATCGACCTGGCGCTGCTCGACGTGCAGGTGGCCTGCCTCGCGAACCAGGGCATGAACTACCTGTACGGCGGGCAGGTGCCCCGGCGCATGGGCAACGCGCACCCCAACACCGTGCCCTACCAGGACTTCCCTACGGCCGACGGCCACATGATCCTGGCCATCGGCAACGACGGGCAGTTCACGCGCTTCTGCCAGGTGGTGGATCGTCCCGAATGGGCCACGGACGCGCGCTTCGCCACCAATGCCGCGCGCCTGGCGCACCGCGAGGTGCTGGTGCCCCTGCTGCGCGAAGTCACCGTGCAGCGCGGTACGCGCGAATGGGTCGCGCTGCTGGAGCAGCACGCCGTGCCCTGCGGCCCCATCAACACCGTGGCCGACGTGTTCGCCGACGAGCAGGTGCGCGCACGCGGCATGCAGATCGCCATGGCGCACCCGCAGGCCGGCAGCGTGCCGCTGGTGGCCAGCCCCATGCGCCTGTCCGACACGCCGGTGCAGTACCGCGCCGCGCCGCCGCAGTTGGGCCAGCACACCGGCGAGGTGCTGGCCGAGCGGCTCGGCCTATCGACGCAGGCCGTCGAGGCCCTCCGGCGCCTGGGGGTTCTGGGATGAACGAATGGAACGAAGGCCCGCTCGCGGGCGTGCGCGTGCTGGACCTGTCCAGCGTGGTGTTCGGACCGCTGGCGAGCCAGGTGCTGGCCGACTATGGCGCCGAGGTCATCAAGATCGAGCCGCCCGGCGGCGACTCCACGCGCCACACCGGCCCGGCGGTCGAGCCGGGCATGGCGGCCGTGTTCATGGGCTGCAACCGCAGCAAGAAGAGCGTGGTGCTGGACCTGAAGCAGCCCGCGGCGCAGGCCGCGCTGCACGCGCTGCTGGCCACGGCCGACGTGTTCATGCACAGCATGCGGCCGCAGAAGCTCGCCGGGCTGGGGCTGGACCCGGCCGCGCTGTGCGAGCGCTACCCGCGCCTGGTCTACGCGGGCCTGCACGGCTTCGGCGAGGACGGCCCCTATGCCGGCCTGCCCGCCTACGACGACGTGATCCAGGGCATGAGCGGCCTGGCCGACCTGATGCAGCGCCAGACCGGCGAGGCGCGCTACCTGCCCACGATCGCCGCCGACAAGACCTGCGGCCTGGTGGCCGCGCACGCTGTCCTCGCCGCGCTGCTGCGGCGCGAGCGCAAGGGCAGGGGCGGCTTCGTCGAGATCCCCATGTACGAGACCATGGTGGGCTTCAACCTCGTCGAGCACTTCTACGGCATGCACTTCACGCCGCCGCTGAGCGGCGCCGGCTACCCGCGCGTGATGGCGCCCTGGCGCAAGCCCTACCGCACGCTGGACGGCCACGTCTGCATGATGCCCTACACCGACGTGCACTGGCGCCGCTTCTTCGAGGCGGTAGGCGAGCCGCAGCTTGCGCAGGACGCGCGCTTCGCCGACCAGGCCAGCCGCACGTGCCACATCGCCGAGCTGCTCGAGATCCTGAGCCGCCACGTCGAGACGCGCGACACCCGGCACTGGCTGCAGACCTGCGAGCGGCTGGAGATACCGGCCGCCCCGGTGGCGTGCATGGACGATCTGCCGGGCGACGCGCACCTCGCGGCCACCGGCTTCTTCGCCAGCGTGCACGACGCCGCGATGGGCGAGGTGCGCTTTCCCCGCCCACCCGTGCGCATCGACGGCGCGCAGGCCCCCATCGTCATGCCGCCGCGGCTGGGCCAGCACACGCGCGAGCTGCTGCGCGAGGCGGGCCTGGGCGACGCCTACATCGACCGACTGCAAGCCCGACCCCCACGATGACCATGACCGACGACATCCCCCGCATGGGCCAGGGCGTGTACTGGCAGGAGCTGCAGGCGGGCCAGCGCTGGCGAACCTTCCGGCGCACCATCACCGAGGCCGACCTGGTGAACTTCATCAACGCCACCGGCATGCTCGAGGCCATCTTCATCGAGGACGGCTACGAAGGCGCCGCCATGCAGGGCCGCGCCGTGCCGGGCGCGCTGACCTACACCTTCATCGAAGGCTTCATCCTGCAAAGCATGATCCAGGGCACGGGCCTGGCGATGCTGGAGCTGCACCAGAAGATCCTCGCGCCCGTGCGCGTGGGCGACAGCATCGACGCGCTGGTCGAGGTGACCGGCGTGCGCCCCACCTCCAAGGGCAACCGCGCGGTCGTCACCTCGCGCATCGACGTGTTCAACCAGCGCCGCGAGCCGGTGATGACGTACACCGCCACGCGCCTGCTCGCGGGGCGTCCCGCGCCGCAGGAAAAGACGGCCGGCGCCTGACCGGCAGGCATCGCAGGCGCCTTTTTCATACCCGACAAGGAGACAGACCATGACCGCGAAGATTTCCCGCCGCGTGGCCGCCGTGGCCACCGCCGCGCTGCTGTCAGCAGCCCCGTTCGCCCATGCCGCCGGCTGGCCCGAAAAACCCCTCACCCTCGTGGTGCCCTTCCCGCCGGGCGGGCCCACCGACATGGTGGCGCGCGTGCTGGCGCAGAGCGTGGGCGAGCAGCTCGGCCAGCCGGTCGTGGTGGACAACAAGGCGGGTGCCAACGGCAACATCGGCAACGCCTTCGTCGCCAAGGCCGCGCCGGACGGCTACACCGTGCTCTACAACACCTCGTCCCTGGTGCTGAGCCCCGCGCTCTACAGGAAGCTGAGCTACGACGTGCGCAAGGACCTGGCGCCGGTGGCGCTGACCGCCGTGGTGCCGCTGGGCCTGGTGGTCAACCCTTCGCTGCCGGTGAAGAGCGTGGCCGAGCTGGTGGACTACGGCAGGAAGAACCCCGGCAAGCTGTCCTACGGCTCGGCCGGCAGCGGCAACGTCACGCACCTGGCAGCCTTCCAGGTGGTGCAGCACTTCGGCATCGAAGCCGCCCACGTGCCCTACAAGGGCAGCGCCCCGGCTGATGTGGACCTGGTCGCCGGCCAGATCCAGTTCATGACCGACACCATCAACTCGGTGGCGCCCTTCATCAAGGACGGCAAGCTGCGCCTGCTGGCGGTGTCCAGCAGCCAGCGCATCCCGAACTTCCCGCAGGCGCCCACGCTGGGCGAAAGCGGCATGGGCGACTTCGAGGCCGGCGCCTGGCAGGGCGTGATGGTGCCGGCCAAGACGCCGCAGGCCGTGATCGACCGCCTCAACCAGGCCTTCCTGAAGGCGCTGAAGGACCCGGCGGTGCTCGAGAAGCTGCGCGTGCAGGGCACCGAGCCGCTGGGGTCGACGCCGGCGGAATACGGCGCTTACATCGAGAAGGAAACGGCGCGCTGGGCATCGGTGGTCAAGAGCACCGGCGTCTCGCTGGATTGACGGCTGGACTGAAGGAGCAACAACCATGTCGGTTCTGAATTCGCTCGCGCTCACGCGCATCCCGCCCGAGGACGAGGCCTTGCGCGCCGAGGTGCGCGCCTTCCTCGCCGAGGCCATCCGCGACCTGCCGCCGCACGTGCGCGCGCGCTCGTGGGGTGGCTACAGCGCGGAACTGAGCCGCCATCTCGGCGCCAGGGGCTGGATCGGCGTCACGCTGCCCACGGAATACGGCGGCGGCGGACGCAGCGCCTTCACGCGCTACGTGCTGGTGGAGGAATACCTCAACTGCGGCGCGCCCGTGGGCTCGCACTGGATCGCCGACCGCCAGAGCGCGCCGCTGATCCTCAAGTACGGCACCGAGGCGCAGAAGCGCTTCTACATCCCGCGCGTGTGCCGGGGCGAGGCCTTCTTCTGCATCGGCATGAGCGAGCCCAACGCCGGCTCCGACCTGGCGAGCGTGAAGACGCGCGCCGTGCCCAACGACCAGGGCTTCCTGCTTAACGGCCAGAAGATCTGGACCACCAACGCCCACCACTGCCAGTACATGATCGCGCTGGTGCGCACCTCGGGCGAATCGGCCGACCGGCACAAGGGCCTGTCGCAGGTGATCGTGGACCTCTCGCTGCCGGGCGTCACCGTGCGCCCGATCACCGACCTGTCGGGCGATGCCCACTTCTGCGAGGTCTTCTTCGAGAACGTGCAACTCGCGCCCGACGCGCTGATCGGCGCCGAGGGCCAGGGCTGGGAGCAGGTGACGGCCGAACTGGCCTTCGAGCGCAGCGGGCCCGAGCGGCTGTTCTCCAGCATCGTGCTCTTCGACGAGTGGCTGGCCTGGGTGCGCACGCCGCAGGGCCGCAGCGAGAGCACGCCGCGGCTGGCCGGGCGCGTGTTCACCGAGCTGGCACCACTGCGCGCGATGTCCGTGGCCGTGCAGGAGAAGCTCACCCGCGGCGAAAGCCCCATCGTCGAGGCCGCGCTGGTCAAGGAGCTGGGCACCACGCTGGAACAGTCCATTCCCGCCGCCATCGCCGACGACCTGCATGGCCGGGACCTCGCCGACGTGCCGCTGGAACTGCTGCGCACGCTGAGCTACACCACCGAGGTCGCGCCCTCGTTCTCGCTGCGGGGCGGCACGCGCGACATCCTGCGCGGCATGATCGCGCGCGGCCTGGGCCTGCGCTGAAAGACGCGCACGAAGCGCAAGGAGCAAGAGACATGGAAGACGACCTGTTCGCAGACGCCGCCCGCCAGCTGCTGGGCGACCAGTGCACGCCGCAGGCGGTGCGCGCCATCGAGTCCGGCGGCTCGCCGCAGGCGCTGTGGGGCCAGCTGGAGGAAGCCGGCTTCGCCGAGGCCCTGGTGCCCGAGGCGCAGGACGGCGCCGGGCTGGGGCTGGCCCAGGTGTTCGGCGTGTGGACGCTGTGCGGCGCGCACGCGCTGCCCGTGCCGCTGGCCGAGACGATGGTGGCGCGCGCGCTGCTGGCGCAGGCGGGCGCCGAGCGGCCTGCGGGTTCCATCACCCTGGCCGAAGGCCAACTGCACGACGACGGTGCGCTGACCTGCCCCGTGGTGCGGCTGGGCCGCGTGGCCGACGCCGTGCTGGTGCAGCACCGCGCCGGCTGGCAGCTGCTGCCCGTGGCGCAGGCCGCCTCCGAGCCGGCGGCCTTCTGCCTGGACACGCGCTCGCGCTGGTCCGCGGCCCAGGTCGCCGCTGCGCCTCCGCTGTGCATCGAATTGCCGGTGGGGCTGGACCTGCGCACGATGCAGGCGTGCCTCATTGCGGCGCAGCTGGCCGGCGCGCTCATGGACGTGTTCCAGCGCACCCTGCAGTATGCCAACGAGCGCACCCAGTTCGGCCGACCGATCGGCAAGTTCCAGGCCATCCAGCACCAGCTGGCCGTCATGAGCGAGCACGTCTTCGCCGCGCGCATGGCGGCGCAACTGGGCTGTGCGGGGGAGGGCGCGCTGCCCGACCGCCTGCGCGTCGCCGTGGCCAAGGCCCGCTGCAGCCAGGCCGCACTGGCGGTGGCCGAGGCCGGCCACGCCATCCACGGCGCCATCGGCTTCACCGAGGAATACGACCTGCAGCTGTTCACCCGGCGCCTGCACGCCTGGCGGCAGACGGCCGGCTCCGAGTCCTACTGGCACGCCGTGGCCGGCGCCGCCCTCGTCGACGCGCACCAGGGCGGCACGCTCGACCTGGTGCGCGCCACCACCGACATCACCGCCTGATTTGGAGACAACTGACATGGCCTTCCTGAACATCCAGCGCGATGGTGCCATCCTCACCCTCACCATGAACCAGCCCGAGACGCGCAACGCGCTGACGGGCAACACGGCCGTCGACGAGTTCGTCCAGGCCTGCGAGGCGATCCGGCGCGACGCCTCGGTCAAGGCCGTGATCCTGACGGCCGAAGGGCCGGTCTTCAGCTCCGGCGGCAACGTCAAGGACATGAAGCGCTTCTTCGACGAGGCGCTCACGCCCGATCTCATCCGCGAGGAGTACCGCCAGGGCATCCAGCGCATCCCGCGGGCGCTGTACCACCTGGACGTGCCGGTCATCTGCGCCGTCAACGGCCCGGCCATCGGCGCCGGGCTGGACCTGGCCTGCATGTGCGACATCCGCATCGCCAGCGAGGCGGCCAGCTTCGCCGAGAGCTTCGTGCGCGTGGGCATCGTGCCGGGCGACGGCGGCGCCTGGCTGCTGCCGCGCGCGGTGGGCATGGCCAAGGCCAGCGAGATGGCCTTCACCGGCGAGGCCATCGATGCGCGGGAGGCCCTGGCCTGCGGGCTGGTCAGCCGTGTGGTGCCGGCCGATGAACTGCTGCCCACCGCACGCACCCTGGCCGGCAAGATCGCCGCCAACCCCGGCGCAGTGATGCGCATGACCAAGCGCCTGCTGCGCGAGGGCGAGCACGCCTCGCTCGAGTCGCTGCTGGAGCTGTCGGCCGGCTACCAGGCCATCGCGCACAAGACTGCGGACCACCGCGAGGCCGTGACGGCGTTCATCGAGAAGCGCAAGCCGAAGTTTGTGTAGGCGCTTCAAGAAGCGTCGCACGCACGCACGGCACCTCGCGTGGCGTTTCTGTGCACGCCGGCCTAAGCGCTGGAGCAGCGACTCCTTCCCCCATGCATTCACCCAAGGCGGTAGATGCGGCGTGCTGTTTCCGAATAGACCGCTCGCTTTTCCGAAGCCGTGGCGCCCGCAGTGATGCGCTTGTAGGCGTTCCAAAGTACCGCATAGCCGGGTTGCCATCTCGTCGACGGGGAGGTTGCTCTCGAACATGCATCGGCCCGCGCCGAACAGTTCGATGCAGGTTGACATGTAGGGGCCGAGGCAGCCTGCCAATGTCTCGGAATTCGCTGGCGCATCGATGTTGAGGTCGTCGAAGGTGGCAAGCCGCATGAACATGCCGCCCAGCTTGACGGAAACGTTCGGCCGCCGGGCCAGCCACCATGCCGGCTTTCCAGGTCGCAAACACCTCATCCCGGCGGCCGGCATAAGGGCAGAAGCCGATCCGCCCGCCGCAATGCCCCAGGACGATGGGCAGTTTAGGGTGGGCGTCGGCGATCTCCGCCACCTCGGCCAGTTGGTGAAAGGTAAAGCTTTTTCAAGACGCTGAAGGTCGAGCGCGTCTACCAGGTACGCTATGACACGCGGGCACAGGCCAGGCTGGACATCGTCGACTGGATCGAGGGCTGGTTCAACCGTCAGCGCCTGCACTCGGCCAACGGCTTCCTGCCCCCAGTGATCTGGGAGAACACCCGATTGGCTGATGTACGTGGAAACGAGGCAGGGTCAAAAGGCCCGTGGGACTCTTTCGTGCGCATCCTCGATATTGCCGGATGCCCGGCAACGCCACGCCGTGGCAGGCCGCGGCCGGTCGTGTCGTCCAGCGTCACAATGTGCAGGAAAAAGTGAGATTGCAGGTTTGCACCGCCCAGGACATTGCGCCGGGCCGTCGGCCTGTGGCCTAGTGGGGCGCTGCGCCACCGTTGCCGATGAAACTGAGCATCCCCGCCAAGCTCTTCCTTGCCGTGCTGACCGCCTGCGCCCTGGTGCTGGCGGTCAACGGCATTGCCGGCCGCCTGAGCTTCGAACGCGCCTTCCTGGACTACCTGAACGAGCAGGGCGTGCAGCGCATGCAGCAGATCGCCGTCCGTCTGGAGGCTGAATATCGGAGCCACGGCAACTGGGAATTCCTGCGCGGCAAGCCCGAGGCATGGTTCCAGTTGCTCAGGCCGTCGGAGCTGGAGGCGGAGGAGGCGATGAACCAGTCTCCGCCGCTGTCCGACCAGAGCGGGGTGATCCTGCGCCTGGCCGTGTTCGACGGACAGGATCAGCGGGTGCTGGGCAATCCGTCCGCCGCTTCCAAGGAGGCCATCCGCAGACCGGTGACGGTGGATGGCCGCACGGTCGGCTGGCTGGCCATGGTGCCGCTGGAGAAGGCCGTTGCCGAAGGCGATGTGCGCTTCTACCGGGCGCAGCAGCGGGCTTGGTGGATTAATATCGGGGCTTCGGTGTTCGTTGCCGCGCTGCTGGCCGGGATGCTCTCGCGCACGCTGCTGCGGCGCCTGCAGGCGCTGACCGGTGGCATCCACCGGCTGGCGGCGGGCGACTATGCGGCCCGCATCGCTGGCATGGCGAGCGACGAGCTGGGCCGACTGGTGCAGGACGTGAACCGCCTGGCCGACGTGCTGGAGCACACCGACCAGAGCCGCCGCGACTTCATGGCCGACATCTCGCACGAACTGCGCACCCCGCTGGCGGTGCTGCGCGCCGAGATGGAGGCCATCCAGGACGGCATCCGGCCGCTGCAGCCGGACAGCCTGGCGCCCTTGCAGGGCCAGGTGCAGCAACTGGGCAAGCTGATCGACGACCTGCACGAGCTGTCGGTGACGCAGGCCGAGCCGTCCTACCGCTTCGCGCCCATCGACGTGGCCGGCGCGCTGCGCTCGGCCCTGGCCGCGATGAGCGGGCGCTTCGCCGACGCGGGGCTTCGGGTGCACGCCGAGTGGCCCGCCGGGCCGCTGCTGGTGCAAGGCGAGGAGCGGCGCCTGCAGCAGCTTTTCGCCAACCTGCTGGAGAACGCGGCGCGCTATACGGATCGCGGCGGGCAGGTGCGCGCCGGCGCGCGGCGCGATGGCGCACAGGCCGTGCTCGCTATCGAGGACAGCGCCCCTGGCGTGCCCGGGGACAAGCGGGGCCGGCTGTTTGAGCGTTTCTACCGGGTCGAGACCTCGCGCAGCCGCGCCAGCGGCGGCAGCGGCCTCGGCCTGGCCATCTGCCACCAGATCGTCCGGGCGCATGGCGGTGAGATCCGCGCCGAGGCCTCGCCTCTGGGCGGCCTGCGCATCGTCATCCGCCTGCCCCTGCTGTCATGACGCGAGCCGCCGACCTTCCCGTTCGCGTCCTGGTGGTGGAGGATGAGCCGCGTCTGGCGTCGGTGCTGGGCGACTATCTTCGCGCGGCCGGACACGAGGCCGAGTGGGTGGCCGACGGCCTGCGGGTGATGGATGCCTTCCGCCGCTGGCGCCCGGACCTGGTGCTGCTCGACCTGATGCTGCCCGGCGCCGATGGCGTGCAGCTGTGCCGCGCGCTGCGCGCCGAAAGCGACGTGCCGGTGATCATGGTCACGGCGCGCGTGGCGGAAGTGGACCGCCTGCTGGGCCTGGAGGTGGGCGCCGACGACTACATCTGCAAGCCCTTCAGTCCGCGCGAGGTGGTCGCGCGCGTGGGCGTGGTGCTGCGCCGCTACCGGCGCGGGGGCGCGGCGCCCGCGGGCCTGCAGATCGACGAGCCGGGCTGCCGCGCCGCGCTGCACGGCCGCTGGCTGGACCTGACGCCGGTGGAGTTCCGGCTGCTGCGCACGCTGGCCGGCGCCCCGGGCCGGGTGTGGTCGCGCGATCTGCTCATGAACCATCTCTACACCGACCACCGCATCGTCACCGACCGGACGGTGGACAGCCACGTCAAGAACCTGCGCCGCAAGCTGGCCGAGGCCGGCGCCGAGGGCGATCCGATCGCCTCGATTTACGGCGTGGGCTACCGCTTCGACATGACGTAGTCGTTTTCAAGCCGGCCGGGCCGGCGCGCTGCTTCTTGCAATTTGCTGCACATTCGGCCTGCATCATGGCGGCATCGTTGTTGCATGAGGCCGCCACATGTCCCGCAGCTCCCCCTCCGGCCTCTACGCTCCGCCAGTGCACACCACCCGGCTCATCGCCATCCTGGGGCTGCTGGCGGCCTTCGCGCCGCTGGCCACCGACATGTATCTGCCGGCCTTCCACCAGATGGCCCTGCATTTCGGGGTGCCCGAGGGCGGCATCGAGGTGACGCTTTCGATGTTCTTCCTGGGTCTGGCGGCGGGGCAGGCGATCTATGGCCCGCTCATCGACCGCTGGGGCCGCCGCGGGCCGCTGCTGGCCGGCATCGGGCTCTATACGGCCGCCACGGCGCTGTGCCTGTCCGCGGCGGACATCGGCATCTTCACCGGCCTGCGCTTTCTCCAGGCCGCCGGCGGCGCGGCCGGCATGATCGTGGGGCGGGCCATCGTCAGCGACCTGTTCGATGCCAGGGAGGGAGCGCGGGCGCTGTCGACGCTGATGGCGGTCATGACGCTGGGGCCGATCCTCTCACCCATCCTGGGAGGCTTCATCATTGCCCACGCGGGCTGGAGGACCATCTTCCTCGCCATGCTGGCCTTCGGCCTGCTGTGTATCACGCTGGTGTGGCGCTATGTCCCCGAGACACTGCCGCCCGCGCGTCGCCAGGCCCAGGGCCCGGGCGGCGTGCTGCGCGTCTGGCTGGCGCTGCTGGCGACGCCGGACTTCGTGTTGCCCGCGCTGGTCGGCGGGCTCGCCCAGGCGTGCATGTTCGCCTTCATCACTGGGTCGCCGTTCGTGTTCATGACGCTGCACGGCGTCAGCGCCCAGGGCTACGGCTGGCTGTTCGCGCTGATCGCGAGCGCGCTCGTGGTCTTCTCGCAGCTCAACCGCGGCCTACTGCGCCGCTTCCAGCCGGGCATGGTGATGGGGCCTGCGCTCGTGCTCAATTGCATGGCCGGGCTGGGCACGCTGGCGGCGGCAGCGGCCGACAGCCTGCCCGGGCTGCTGGTCGCGCTGTGGCTGGCGATCGGCGCGCTGGGGCTGATCGGCGCCAACGCCGCCGCCACCGCCATGGCAGCGAGCCGGTCCCACCCAGGCAGCGGGTCCTCCCTGGTGGGCGTGCTGCAGTTCGGCTTCGCATTCCTGGTCAGCGGCCTGGTGGCCGCGCTGCAGAACGGCACCGCCTGGCCGATGACCGGGGCGATCGCCGCGTGCGGCGCGCTGGCGAGCCTGCTGTGGTTCATGGGCCCGCGCCTCGTGCGCCGCCGCCTGTGACGGACGGGCCGGGCGCTCGCTACAGCACCGGCGCGGTGCCGCTGGGCGCCGCGCCCACGGCGTGGATCTGCAGCCGCGCATAGAGCCCGTCGGCCACTGCCATCAACTGCCCACCAGCGCGGACTGCGTCATCACCACCATCGACACCGCCACGGCGGCGAAGATCTGGGTGAGCGCGGCCACCATCGCGGTGACGATAGACCACCATTGGCGCAACCCTCCCAAACCAGGTCATCAGCCTGCGCAGGTGGCGTGTCAGCGGGGGCTGCCTGCTCGCAGGGGCGGAAGAGGGGAGGTGGAGGGGGGAGGAAGGTGAGGAAAACTGGTAGGACGTGCGCGACTCGAACGCGCGACCAACGGATTAAAAGTCCGCTGCTCTACCAACTGAGCTAACGTCCCTTCCCGGCTTCACTCGGCATGCCGGCCGGGCGAGCGCCCGTCAGCAAAGCCCACGAGTATACCGTCACGCGCTGCGGGCCAATTGGTCCAGCACCCATCCCGCGGCGCACTGGCCGAAGGTGGCGGTGACGCTGACCACCGAGCCGTAGCCATGGCAGTTGAGGCTGCCGTCGGCGCCTTCGATGGCGCAGGAGGCGTCGGGCGGCGCGACGCTCTCGGCACTGAACACGCAGGGCACGCCGATGCGTTTGCCTTCGCCCGGCGCGCCGTGCTGCTTGCGCAGTCGCTGGCGCAGGCGGGCCAGCAGCGGGTCGTGCGAGGCGCGGGCGAGGTCGTCGATCTCGACCTTGTGCGCCAGGCGCTTGCCGCCGGCGGCGCCGGCGGCGATGAAGAGCGTCCCGCGGCCCGGGCCCCGCGCCCAGGCGGCCATGGCCAGCTTGGCCGGCACCTGGTCGCAGGCGTCGATGATGGCGTGCAGGGGGCCGTTGGCCGCGCCCGCGGCTTCGCGCAGCGCGTCCCAGTTCCCGGGCTCGACGAACTCGTCCAGGGCCAGCACGCGGCAGGCGGGGTGGATGTGCGCGATGCGCTCGCGCATGGCGTCCACCTTGGCCTGGCCGATGGTGTCGTCCAGCGCGTGGATCTGGCGGTTGATGTTGGACTCGGCGACGTGGTCCAGGTCGATCAGCGTGAGTGCGCCCACGCCGCTGCGCGCCAGCGCCTCGACGGCCCAGGAGCCGACGCCGCCGATGCCGGCCACCAGCACATGCGCCGCGCGGATGCGGGCCACGCCGGGCACGCCGTAGAGCCGCTCCAGGCCGCCGAAGCGGCGGCCCAGGTCGGTATCGGGTGAAAGGGGCAGGGCAGCCGCCTGCGGCGTGGACGTGCCGCCCTGCATGGCCATGTCCGCGCGCGCCGTGTCAGCGCAGGCGGCTGAGGCGCTCGCGCCCGGCTTGCGCCGCTTCGGACTGGGGATAGGCCTTGACCAGGTCTTCCAGCGTGCGGCGCGCGGCGCGCGTGTCCTTCAGCTCGATCTGGCAGTTGGCGATCGACAGCACCGCCTCCGGCGCCTTGGGATGGTCGGGCGCGGTGGAGAGCATGGAGCGGAAGTTCGCCACGGCCTCGGTGTAGTTGCGCGTGGCGTACTGGGCGTTGCCCAGCCAGTACAGCGCCGAGGGGGCGTAGCCGCTGCGCGGGTAGCGCTTGACGAAGTCGGCGAAGGCGGTCTGCGCCTGCGCGAACTGGCCGGCGCGGAACACGCCGAGCGCGGCGTCGAAGTCGGCCTTTTCCTTCGGGTCGGCACTGAACTCGCGGCCGTCCACCGACACCTGCGTGGGCTCGTTCTGCTTGAGCTTGTTGTCGATGTCCGACTGGCGCTGCTGCATCTCGGTGAGCGTGCGGGTGAGCTGCTCGTTCTGGCCGGTCATGCGCGCCAGGTCGCCGCGCAGCCCGTCGATCTGCTGCTGCAGCTCGACCAGGCTGCGGCGCAGCTGTGCGTTCTCCTGCGCGCCGGCCTCGGCCTGCTGGCGCACCGCCTCGACGCGCTGGCGCAGGTCGAGGATGGCGCGGCGGGCCTCGTCGTCCTCGAACAGGGCCGCCTGGGCGCCGGCCGACGCGCACAGGACAAAGACGGCAAGCGCCGCTTGCCGCCAGGCGTTCATCCGCATGGTCAACGGTAGACGATCTCGGCGCGGCGGTTCTGCGCCCACGCGTCTTCACCCGAGCCCTGGGCCGCCGGCTTCTCCTTGCCGAAGCTCACGGCCTCGATCTGCGCGTCGCTCACGCCCAGCAGGGTGAGCGCACGGCGCACGGCCTCGGAACGCTTCTGGCCCAGCGCCAGGTTGTATTCGCGGCCGCCGCGCTCGTCGGTGTGGCCTTCGATGGCGATGCGGCGGGAGGGGTTGGACTTCAGGAAGCGCGCATGGCCGTCGATGAGCGACTGGAACTCGGGCTTGATGGTGTAGCTGTCGAAGTCGAAGTAGACGATCCGGGCGACGCCGACCGGGCCCTCGCGGGTGGCCGCGTTGGGATCGATCGACACCGGCGCCACGCCGCTGGCCGAGCCGCCGGTCCCTCCGGCGCCGGCTCCCGCGCCAGCGCCGTCGTTGAGCTTGGTGCCGGACGAGCATCCGGCGATGAGCGCCACGATGGCCAGCGAATAAAGGGAACGTTTGAGCATGTGTGACTCCTCTGGTTGACCTTGAATGGACCTGTTGTTGATCATTGCTTCTGGAACGGACCCCAGTCCGGTTCGCGGATGTCGCCCGCCTTGCCGGCCAGCCGCGCCTTGATTTTTCCGTCGAGCGTGGTGGTCATCAGGGCCTCGCGGCCCTGGAGCTGGGTAGCGTAAACGATCAGCTTGCTGTTGGGCGCGAAGCTCGGGTTCTCGTCGGCGCTCGTGTCGGTCAGCGACGTCACGTTGCCGCTGGCCAGTTCCATCACCTGCAGTTTGAAGGCACCGCCGATGCGCGAGATGTAGGCCAGCCAGCGTCCATCCGGGCTGATCGCAGGGGAGATGTTGTAGGCGCCGGAGAAGGTCACGCGGGTGGGGTTGCCGCCGCCCGCCGGCATCTTGTAGATCTGCGGCGAGCCGCCGCGGTCGCTGACGAAGTAGATGGTGCCGCCGTCGGACGAGTAGGTGGGCTCGGTGTCGATGGCGCTGCTCTGCGTGAGGCGCCGGGGCTCGCCGCCGCCGGCGGGGATGGTGTAGAGCTGCGAGCCGCCGTCGCGGCTGAGCGTCACGGCCAGGGTGCTGCCATCCGGCGACCAGGCCGGCGCGCTGTTGGAGCCCTTGAAGTTGGCCACCAGGCGGCGCTGGCCAGTGGCGACGGTGTGCACGTACACCACCGGCTTGCGCGATTCGAAAGAGACGTAGGCCAGCTGCCCGCCATTGGGCGACCACACGGGCGAGATGATCGGCTCGGGGCTGGCCAGCGCCGCCTGCGCGTTCTCGCCGTCGGCGTCGGCCACCCACAGGGTGTAGCGGCCGCCGGCGCGGGTGATGTAGGCGATGCGGGTGGAGAAGATGCCCTTCTCGCCGGTGAGCTTCTCGTAGACGTAGTCGGCGATGCGGTGCGAGGCCAGCCGCAGGTCGGCCTGCGGCACGGTGTAGCTCTGGCCGCCGAGGTCCTGCCCGCGCACCACGTCCCAGAGGCGGAAGCGCACGTCGTAGCGGCCATCGGCCAGACGGGTGACGCTGCCGCCGACCAGCGAGTCGGCGGTGCGCTGGCGCCACACGGAGAGGTCGGGGCGCGAGTTCTCGTCCATCGACTGGCCCGAGGCGTCCACGCCGCGGAACTGGCCGCTGCGCTCCAGGTCGGCCTTGACGATGTCCGAGATCTTCTGGGGCGAGGCGTCCTCGCCCCTGAACGGCACCAGCGCGATCGGCAATTGCGTCAGGCCCACGCCCGAGACCTCGACCCGGAACTGGGCCAGCGCGGGCAGGGCAGGAGAGGCTGCAAGGGCCGCCAGAAGGGCGCGGCGAGCGAGGGGCAGGGCGGGGAAGGGACGGGTCGACGGCAACAGCGTGTTATTCATGCAGCTCGGAGGAATTTCCCGCAACGAAAGTTTCCGACGGTCGGAAAGTACGCAATGGTACACATTGCCCTGATCGCCGCGCCACAAACCGTGAACGTTCCGGTGGCGTCCTACAGGGTCGCAGCGGGCGCGGCACCCGGTGCCGCTTCGGAAGACGGGGGGAGGGGCGGGGCCGGCAGCCCCTGCCGTGCGCGCCAGGGCCGCCATCGCGGCGGCTCGCCGGCACCGGCC
>JASGDG010000067.1:0-9658 GCA_047607325.1 Xenophilus sp.
GCCGCCGGCCACGGCGGCGATCACGCGCAGGTTGGTGGTCTTCATGTTCTCCAGGTCGATCTCGACCTTGGCCAGCCGGGCGGCGAAGAGCGGGTCTTCGGTCAGCGGCCGGCCGTTGCGCTGCACCTTGGCGGCGATGCGCTTGAGCTTTTCCAGCGCGGCGACGGAGAAACCCACGCCCGCGATATTGGTGCGCTCGTAGGTCAGCAGGTATTTGGCGTAGGTCCAGCCCTTGTCCTGCTCGCCCACCAGGTTGGCGGCCGGCACGCGCACGTCGGTGAAGAACACCTCGTTGACCTCGTGCTCGCCGTCCAGCGTGATGATGGGCCGCACCTCGACGCCGGGCGAGTCCATGTCCACCAGCAGGAAGCTGATGCCCGACTGGGCCTTGGCCTCCTTGTTGGTGCGCACCAGGCAGAAGATCATGTTGGCGTAGTGGCCCAGCGTGGTCCAGGTCTTCTGGCCGTTGACGACGTAGTGGTCGCCATCGCGCACCGCCGTGGTCTTCACCGACGCCAGATCGGAACCCGAGCCCGGCTCCGAATAGCCCTGGCACCACCAGTCCTCGCCGTTCAGGATGCGCGGCAGCCAGTGCGCTTTTTGCGCTTCGCTGCCGTACTTGATCAGCACCGGCCCCAGCATGTTGACGCCGAAGGGCACGATGCGCGGTGCGCCGGCCAGAGCGCATTCGTTCTCGAAGATGAACTTCTGCACCGCGCTCCAGCCGGGGCCGCCGTACTGGCTGGGCCAGTGGTTGGCCAGCCAGCCGCGTTCATTGAGGATGGCGTGCCACTCGGCCATGTCCTCGCGCGTGAGGCGCAGGCCGTTCTTCACCTTGCTCGACAGCCGCTCGGGCAGCTTGTCGCGCAGGAACTGCAAGACTTCGCCGCGGAAGGCTTCCTCTTCGGGTGTGAAGTTCAGGTCCATGACGGGCTCCTTCTTCAGAAGATCTCGAACAGGCCGGCGGCGCCCATGCCGCCGGCGATGCACATGGTGACCACGCCCCACTTGGCCTTGCGGCGGCGGCCTTCGAGCAGGATGTGCCCCGCCAGCCGCGCGCCCGTCATGCCGAAGGGGTGGCCGATGGAGATGGCGCCGCCGTCCACGTTCAGCCGCTCCTCGGGGATGCCCAGCTTCTGCTGGCAGTAGATGGACTGCGAGGCGAAGGCCTCGTTGAGTTCCCACAGGTCGATGTCCTCGACCTTCAGGCCGAAGCGCTCCAGCAGCTTGGGCACGGCGAAGACGGGGCCGATGCCCATTTCGTCCGGCTCGCAGCCGCCCACCGCCAGCCCGCGGAAGGCGCCCAGCGGCTGCAGGCCCAGGCGCTCGGCTTCCTTGGCCTCCATCAGCACGCAGGCGCTGGCGCCGTCCGACAGCTGCGAGGCGTTGCCCGCGGTGACGAACTTGTCCGCGCCCTTCACCGGCGCCAGCTTGGCCAGCGACTCGTAGGTGGTGCCGGGGCGGTTGCAGGTGTCCTGCTGAACCGTCACCTGCTTCTTGCTGACTTCGCCGGTCTCCTTGTTCGTCACCGCCATCACGGTGGTGACGGGCACGATCTCGTCCCTGTAGCGGCCGGCTTCCTGCGCCTCGGCGGTCTTGCGCTGGCTCTCGACCGAAAAGCGGTCCTGCGCCTCGCGGCCGATGGCGTAGCGCCGGGCCACCACGTCGGCGGTGTCGATCATCTCCATGTAAAGCTGCGGCTTGTGCAGGGCGATCCACGGGTCCATGCCGGAGTTGCCGTCCTCGCGGGTGCGGATGCCGGAGATGCTTTCCACGCCGCCGGCGATCATGGCCGGCGCGCCGTCCACCACGATGCGGCCCGCCGCGATGGCGATGGCCTGCAGGCCCGAGGCGCAGAAGCGGTTGACGGTGGTGCCGGCGATGGACAGCGGCAGCTCCGAGCGGATCACCGCCTGGCGCGCGATGTTGCGGCCGGTGATGCCCTCGGGGTAGCCGCAGCCGAGGATGGCGTCCTCGATCAGGGCCGGGTCGATGCCCGAGCGCTCGACCGCGGCGCGCACCGCGAAGCTGGCCAGCGTCGGGCCGGGGGTGATGTTGAGTTCGCCGCGGTGCGACTTGGTCAGCGGCGTGCGGGCGGTGGAAACGATGACGGCCTGGCGCATGGGATGGCTCCTTGAGGAAGATTCGGGTTGAGCACCGCCCTCCCCTGGCGTCGGGGATGCGGTGCGGGTTGCGTGGGGGTCAGCCCTTGGGCTTGGGCTGGTTGAGGCTGGCGAAGTCCTTGCCCTCGGCCACCAGCTTTTCCAGCAGCGGCGCCGGCTGCCAGAACAGCGGGTCTTCCTGGGCGAAGGCGCGGATGTCCTCCAGGATCTTCGGCAGGCCCACCGTGTCGGCGTACTTCATCGGGCCGCCGCGGTGCCGCGGGAAGCCGTAGCCGTAGAGGAAGGTCACGTCCACGTCCAGCGGGCGCAGCGCGATGCCTTCTTCCACCACCTTGGCGCCCTCGTTGACCATCGCGGCCATGTAGCGGCGCATGATCTCCTCGGGCGTGAACTGGCGCGGCACGATGCCCTTCTTCTGCCGCTCGGCGTCGACGATCGCCAGCACCTCGGGGTCTTCCTGGCCGACGCGCGCGCCCTCGGGGTACAGGTACCAGCCGCGGCGCGTCTTCTGGCCGAACCAGCCGCGCTCGCAGATACGGTCGGCCACCTCGACGTAGCGCGCCTTCGGGTCGCGCGTGGCGGCCTTGCGCTTGCGCGTGGCCCAGCCGATGTCGCCGCCGGCCAGGTCCGACACCTGGAAGGGCCCCATCGGGTAGCCGAAGCCGCGCACCGCCGCGTCGATCTCGTAGGGGCTGGCGCCGTCCTCCAGGATGTAGTCGGCCGCCTGCCGGTACACCGCCAGGATGCGGTTGCCGATGAAGCCGTCGCACACGCCGGCGCGCACCGGCACCTTCTTCAGCCGCTTGGCCAGCGCGAAGGCGGTGGCGACCACGTCGGCGCTGACCTTGGCGGGCACCACGATCTCCAGCAGCTTCATGATGTTGGCCGGACTGAAGAAGTGCAGGCCGATCACGTCCTGCGGGCGCGCGATGCTGGCGGCGATGGCGTCGATGTCCAGGTACGAGGTGTTGGTCGCCAACACGGCGCCGGGCTTGCACACGCGGTCCAGTTCCTTGAACACCGCCTTCTTGACCTCGATGTCCTCGAACACGGCCTCGATCACCAGGTCGACGCCGGCGAGCGCGGCGTAGTCGGTGCTGCCGGTGTAGCGGGCCATGACGGCGGCCTTGGCCTCGGGCGTCATGCGCTCCTTCTTGATCAGCCCGTCATAGACCTTCTCGACGTTGGCGCGGCCGCGGTCGATGGAGGCCTGGTCGCGCTCGACCATCACCACCGGGAAGCCGGCGTCCAGCGCCGAGACGGCGATGCCCGCGCCCATGGTGCCGCCGCCGACGATGCCGATGCTGTTGAGCGCGCGCGGCTGCGCGGCCTTGGCCTCGGGCACCTTGGCGACCTCGCGCTCGGCGAAGAAGGCGTGGATCAGGCCGGCGCGCTGCGGGCTGTCGATGCAGGCGAGGAAAGCCTCGCGCTCCAGCTTCACGGCCTCGTCGAAGGGCTTGTCCAGCGCGGTCTGCACCGCCTCGACGATCTTCAGGGGCGAGAACAGGCCGCGCGACTTCTTCGCGGTGTCGGCCTTGGCGGCGTCGATGGCGGCCTGCGCGGCGGCGCGGTCGGCCAGCCCTTGCGCGTCGCGGGTGCGGCGCACGCCGGCGCCTTGCGCCAGCAGTTCGTTGGCGTAGGCCAGGCCGGCGGCCCGGGCGTCTTCGCTGAATTCTTCGGGGGCGATGCGGTCCACCAGGCCGAGCTTCAGCGCTTCCCTGGCCTTGACGTGGCGGCCGCTGAGCATCAGGTCCAGCGCGGCCTGCGCGCCGGCCAGGCGCGGCGCGCGCACCGTGCCGCCGGCGCCGGGCATCAGGCCCAGCTGCACCTCGGGCAGGCCCAGCTTGGTGTCAGGCAGGGCGACGCGCCAGTGCGCGGCCAGCGCGATCTCGAGGCCGCCGCCGAGCGCGGCGCCGCGCAGCGCGGCGACCACCGGCTTGCCGCAGTCCTCGATGCGGTTGCACACCTCGGGCAGCGAGGGCGGCTGCGGCGCCTGGCCGAACTCGCGGATGTCGGCGCCGGCCACGAAGTTGGCGCCCTCGCCCACGAGCAGGATCGCCTTGACGCCGGCATCGGCGTCGGCGGCTTCCACGGCCTCCTTGAGCCCGCGGCGCACGGCCGAGGAGATGGCGTTGACGGGCGGGTTGTCGACGGTGATGCACAGCACGTCGCCGTGGCGGGCGCTGCGGACGGCGGCGGAAGCCGAGGGGGTGTCGGTCATGGGACTTTGTCTCTGGGATGGATGGCCCGAGTGGGGCAGGGGCGCTGGGCGGATTCTGTTCTGCCATGCGCCACTCGACAATTACGAGCACGATTGACACACTGTCAAATGCAATTTGACGATCGAGCGCATTTTCCGTGGACCTGAACGCCCTTTCCCTGCTGGTCGAGATCGTCGAGGCCGGCAACCTGAGCGAGGCCGCGCGCCGCCTGCACATGAGCCGCGCCAACGTCAGCCACCGGCTCGGCCAGTTCGAGCGCAGCCTGGGCCAGCAGCTGCTGCGCCGCACCACCCGGCGCATCGAGCCGACCGAGATCGGCCTGCGCCTGTACGCGCACGGCTGCGCCATCCGCGACGAGCTGATGGCGGCGCGCGAGTCCGTCACCTCGCTCGGCCAGAGCCTGCAGGGCCGGGTGCGCCTCTCGGTGCCCAGCGGCTACGGGCAGCTGGTCATGTCCGACTGGCTGATCGCCTTCAAGCGCGCCCACCCGGGCATCGTGCTGGACGTGATGTTCGAGAACCGCGTGGAGGACCTGATGCGCGAGGAGGTCGACATCGCGGTGCGCGTGATGTCCGAGCCGCCGCAGAACCTGGTGGCGCGCGACATGGGCCCGGTGCACTACGTCGCCTGCGCCAGCAGCGCCTGGGTGCGCGAGCATGGCCTGCCCGCCGAGCTGGACGACCTGCGCCACGTGCCGCTCATCACCTCCGCCGTGCACGGCCGGCAGCTGCGCGTGTCGGCCTACCTGGGCGAGGAGCGGCACGAGGTGCTGCTGGAGCCGACGCTGATCTCGGAGAACTTCCTCTTCCTGCGCCAGTCGATCCTGGCCAGCCTGGGCGTGGGCATCGTGCCCGACTACGTGTTCGACGCCGAGCTGCGCGAGGGCGAGGTGGTGGCGGCGCTGACCGAGTGGCGCCTGTCGATCTTCGGCACCCACATGTACATGCTCTACATGCCCGGCCGCCACCGCACCCGGGCCATCACCACCTTCATCGACTGCATGCTGGAGCGGGCGAAGGAGGCGGGGCGGCGCGGGGAGTGAGCGCCTGAATGGAGACCCTGCGATGAGCGGGGCAAGGACCTCCCGGCCCGCGGCCGGCCAGGCAGCGCCCCGCGCGAGGGAAAGACCGGCGCGCCCGCCGGCCATGCGGCGAATCAGAGGTCCACGGGCCGCGAGGGAATGTCGCCCAGCGCCTCGTCGTTGCGCACGTCGCCGGCCGCCTTGAGCACGTCGATGGACAGGCCGCGCTCCTGGCTGGCGAAGCCGCTGGCGATGCCCTCGAACACGTTGGCCAGCGCCGCGTCGCCCTCGTCGCGCGCGGCGATGCTGAGGTTGAGCACGCGCGCGGCCATCTGCCGGTAGCTCACCGCGCCGGCGCGCTCCAGCACGGCGATCAGGTCCAGGTACAGCGCCAGCTGCATGTCGAAGACCAGCTTGGGCGTCGGCTCGAAGCCGTCCAGGCCGGCCGTGGTGCTGCTCGGAGGGGTGCGGTCGCTCATGCGTGTCTCCCGGGGTGGCTTGAGGCGGGGGTTCGGAATTCGGCAGGCCGCCGCTGGCGCATGGCCTCGTACAGGCACACGCCGCTGGCGACCGAGACGTTCAGGCTCTCGACGGCGCCGGCCATCGGGATGCCGACCAGTTCGTCGCAGGTCTTGCGCGTGAGCTGGCGCATGCCCGGCCCCTCGGCGCCGAGCACCAGCGCCAGCGGGCGGGCGAGGTCGCAGTCGTACAGCGTGCCGGGCGCGTCGTCGCTGGTGCCCACGCACCAGATGTTGCGTTCCTTCAGCTCGCCCAGCGTGCGCGCCAGGTTGGTGACCATGAAGTAGGGCATGGTCTCGGCCGCGCCGCTGGCCACCTTGGCCACGGTGGCGTTGATGCCGGCGGCATGGTCCTTGGGCGCGATGACGGCGTGCGCGCCGGCGCCGTCGGCCACGCGCAGGCAGGCGCCGAGGTTGTGCGGGTCGGTCACGCCGTCGAGCACCAGCAGCAGCGGCACCGTGCCGGCGGCGTCCAGCTCGTCCAGCAGGTCGTCGAGCGAGCGCGCCTGCGCCACCGCCTCCACCCGCGCCGCCACGCCCTGGTGGCCGTGGCTGCCGGAGAGCTTCGCCAGGCGCAGCCCGTCGGCCTCGATCAGGCGCACGCCGGCCTCCTGCGCGCGGGCGATGAACTGCTTCATCCGCGCGTCGCGCCGGCTGGCGTCGAACAGCACCTCGATCACCGAGCCGGGCGCGGTCTTCAGCCGCACGCCGACGGCGTGGAAGCCGAAGATCACTTTGGGAGCAGAAGCCATATGCCGCAGGATTATCGAGGCTCGATGCGCCCTGCCCCGCGAAGCATCAGGCCAGCGGCAGCGCGCTGTCGGCCCGGCACAACTGGCCGGGCAGTTCCGGTGGGCTCGCGCGCCGCATCGACCCGGTCCCCGGCCTCCTTCGGACCGAGGCCGGTGGCCTCGCGCGTGAGCCTGACGGCCTCGATCCGGTGGCCGCGCCCCAGGGCGGCGATGGCGGCGGGCGGCAGGCGGGCTCCTCGGTGGATGGCGCCTCAGGGCGCGGTGGACCGGATGGCTGCCTGCGCGCCGTCCACGGGCGCCGCCGCCTCGTCGGAAGAGGCCTCGTTGGCCGCCACGCGGCCGGCCTCGATGGTGATGCGGCGCTCGCAGCGCGCGGCGATGCCGCGGTCGTGCGTCACCAGCACGAGCGTGGTGCCCTGCTCGCGGTTGAGCTCGAACATCAGCTGCATCACCTGCTCGCCGGTGGCGAAGTCCAGGCTGCCGGTGGGCTCGTCGGCCAGCAGCAGCTGCGGCTGCACGACGAAGGCGCGCGCCAGCGCCACGCGCTGCTGCTCGCCGCCGGAAAGCACCCTGGGATAGTGCGACAGGCGCTGGGCCAGGCCGACGCGCACCAGCATGTCGGCCGCGGCCCTGCGCGCGTCCTTGCGGCCGGCGGTTTCCAGCGGGAGCATCACGTTCTCCAACGCGGTGTAGCTGGCCAGCAGCTGGAAACTCTGGAAGACGAAACCGATCCTTCTTCCGCGCAGGGCGGCGCGCTCGTCCTCGTCGAGCGCGAACAGGTCCTCGCCGCCGATGCGCACGGTGCCGCGGGTGGGCGTGTCCAGCCCGGCGACGATGCCCAGCAGCGTGCTCTTGCCCGAGCCGGAGGCGCCGACGATGGCGGCCGTCTCGCGCGCGCCGAGGGTGAAATCGATGTCCCGCAGAATGTCCAGCGTGCCGGTGGAGTCGGTGACGGACTTGAAGACGTGCTCGACGCTGACGATGGGCTGGCTGGACGGCATGAAGAACTGGCCTGGAAGAAAAGGATGTGCGTGACCGCGACAACCATGAATCGACGTGACTTTAGCCTGCGCGCCGCGGGGGCCGCCGGGCTGCTCGCCGCCGCCGTGGGGTCTTGGCCCGCGCTGGCGCAGACGCCGCCCGCAGCCGCCGGCAGCGACGCGGCGCGCCCGCTGGTGCTGGTGGTGGGCGATTCGCTCTCGGCCGAGTACGGCCTCAAGCGCGGCGAAGGCTGGGTGCCGTTGCTGCAGCAGCGCCTGGCCCGGGAGAAGGTGCACGCCGGCGTGGTCAACGCCAGCATCAGCGGCGACACCACCGCCGGCGGCCGGGCGCGCCTGCCGGGCCTGCTGGCACAGCACCGGCCCGACGTGGTGGTGCTGGAACTGGGCGCCAACGACGCCCTGCGCGGCCTGCCGCTGGCGGGCACGGAAGACAACCTCCTGCAGATGGTGCAGACGGCGCAGAAGGCCGGCGCGCGCGTGCTGCTGGTCGGCCTCCAGGTGCCGCCCAATTACGGGGCCGACTACACGCGCCGCTTCGGCGAGATCTTCCCGCGCGTGGCCGGCAAGACGCAGGCGGCGCGAGTGCCCTTCCTGCTGGCGGGCGTGGCCGATGCGCCGGACGCCGCCGCCCTCTTCCAGGCCGACCGCCTCCACCCCAATGCGAGCGCGCAGGGCCGCCTGCTGGACAACGTCTGGCCGGAACTGCACACGCTGCTGACCGCCCAATGAAAAGCCGCCGCCGGCGGTGCCGGGGCGGCTTTTCCCCGCGGCCTGGCGGGAAACGGGCTCAGCTGTCCTTGGTCGGCGCCGACGGGACGGTGGGCGGATCGCGCTCCAGCGATGCCACGTCGGTTTCCGGGTCGCCGGGGGCCAGGCCCGGGCTGTCAGGCTGCAGCTTGCGCTCGGCCTTGGCGCGCAGCTTGTCCTCCTTTTTCCTCTTCTTGGCCAATTCCTTCTGGCGCTTCTCGAATCCGTAGTTGGGTGTGGCCACGTCGCTTCGCTCCTCTCTCGTGCGGCCCCTCGACATGGAGGCCGGGCTGCGTCCCAATGTAAGCGATAAAGGACGACGAAGCCGCGCAGACGCCCTTCAATCGGCGACGCGAAAGCGCAGCATCCCGGTCAGGCGGGGGTACCGGCGATCCCACCACCATGCAACCGCGCCGGCAGCCAGCAGCATGTAGGCCAGCAGCCCTGCCACCAGCATGAAAGGGTGCTCCAGCGTCCACGCCATCACATCCTCCATCCACACCGGGGTGGCCAGCAGCACCAGCACCGGCGCCATGATGGCCAGCATGACACCCCACTGACGCCACTTGGGGGCCAGGCTTCGCCCCCAGGTGTCGGGGTCGATGCAGGCATCGACGAAGACATCGGCGTCGAAACGCAGCGGCGGCCGAGGCTCCGTGGCCAGCCACAGCAGCAGGGCGCGCAGCAGCTCTCTGTGCCGCGGGTAGCGCCAGTCCCTCCCCAGCGAGAGCGGCAGCCGCACCGGCTCGCCGCCGCGGCGCTCGATGCGTAGACAGCGCACCATCGACCTTCCGCTCACGAACTCGGTGCGGACATCGGACAGCCACCAGCGTGCGCCGCCCACCTCGCTCCAGCGCAGCGAGAAGGGCCGCTCCCGGTCGCCTTCGAAGAAGCCCTCGGCATCGATGCGGCAGGCGCCCCCGGTGCCGTCGGGCCGGCGCCAGACTTTCCAGCAAAGGTGGATCCCCGCCCAGATGCAGGCGGCCAGTGCCAGGTACAGCCCGGCCAGCAACAGCTCCTGGCCATGGGCATCGAGGCCCGCATCAAGGAATGGGGCCACCGCCAGCCCGCTTCCCAGGAGCACGAACAGCACGACGCCCGCCAGGGCACCCGCACGCTGCCATCTCCGGTCGCCCTCGACCTCGATGGCCCGCTGGTCCGCGAGCACCCACAGCGGGATCAGGATCTCGCGCACGGCAGGCGTCTCCGGGGGCGGGGCGCCGCGCAGCCGTGCGGGGGCCGGCCCGGGAGGCCGCGATGCGGAGGCCGCAGCC
>JASGDG010000068.1:0-8461 GCA_047607325.1 Xenophilus sp.
CGGCCACCGATGCGCCCCAACAGCCCAAGCTGCTGGAGCGCATGCGTGTTCACCTGCGCACGCGGCACTACAGCATCCGCACCGAGCAAGCCTACCTGGACTGGGCCAGGCGCTTCATTCTGTTCCACGGCAAGCGGCACCCGCAGGAGATGGGGGCGGCGGAAGAGGAGGCGTTCCTGAGCCATCTGGCGGTGGACCGGCAGGTGGCGGCATCGACGCAGAACCAGGCGAAGGCGGCGCTTCTGTATCTGTACCGGCACGTGCTGGGCATCGAACTGGCGTGGCTGGACGAGGTGGTGCAGGCCAAGCGGTCCCGGCGGCTGCCGGTGGTGCTGACGCCGACGGAGGTGCGCGAGCTTTTGCTGCATGTGGAGGGCGCGGCGGGGCTGGTGGCGCAACTGCTGTACGGCACGGGCATGCGCCTGATGGAGGCGCTGTGCCTGCGCGTGAAGGACGTGGAGTTCGGGCGGCGCGAGATCATCGTGCGCGAGGGCAAGGGCAACAAGGACCGGGTGACGGTGCTGCCCGAGAACCTGATGGCGCCCTTGCAGGCGCAGTTGCACAAGGCGCGGGCGCTGCACGAGAAGGACCTGGCCGCCGGCCTGCCGGGCGTGTATTTGCCGCACGCGCTGGCCGTGAAATACCCGCAGGCCGACAAGAGCTGGGCCTGGCAGTGGGTGTTCCCTTCGCCCGTGCGGGCGCTCGACCCGCGCAGCTTGCCAAGCCGGCGTCGCCGCACGTGCTGCGGCATTCGTTCGCCACGCATTGGCTTCGGGCGGGCTATGACATCCGCACCGTGCAGGAACTGCTGGGCCACAGCGACGTGAGCACGACGATGATCTACACCCATGTCCTGAACAAGGGCGGGCGCGGCGTGCTCAGCCCGCTCGTTGCCTTATGAGCCGAGATTCCCATTCCCCGCACCAGCCGCTGGCCGAGCGCCTGCGCCCCCGCACGCTCGGCGAGGTGATCGGCCAGCAGCATCTGCTCGGGTCCGGCATGCCGCTGCGCATCGCGTTCGAGTCGGGACAGCCGCATTCGTGCATCCTGTGGGGGCCGCCGGGCACGGGCAAGACGACCATCGCCCGGCTGATGGCCGATGCCTTCGATGCGCAGTTCATCGCCATCAGCGCGGTGCTGGGCGGCGTGAAGGACATCCGCGAGGCGGTGGAGCGCGCCACCCTGGCACGCGACGGGCTGGCGCAGCAGCGCACCATCGTCTTCGTCGACGAGGTGCACCGCTTCAACAAGAGCCAGCAGGATGCCTTCCTGCCGCACGTGGAATCGGGCCTGTTCACCTTTATCGGCGCGACGACGGAGAACCCCTCCTTCGAGGTGAATTCGGCGCTGTTGTCGCGGGCCGCGGTCTACGTGCTGCAGCCGCTCACCGATGACGACCTGAAGCAGATCGTGGCGCGCGCGCAGGGCATCGGCGCCGTGCCGGCCATCGACGAGGCGGCGCTGGAGCGCCTGATCGCCTATGCGGACGGCGACGCGCGCCGCCTGCTCAACACGCTGGAGACGCTGGCGGTGGCAGCCTCGGCCGACAAGCGCGAGCGCATCGACGACGCCTGGCTGCTGCGCGTGCTGGGCGAGCGCATGCGCCGCTACGACAAGGGCGGCGAGCAGTTCTACGACACCATCAGCGCCTTGCACAAGTCGGTGCGGGGCAGCGACCCGGACGCGGCCCTGTACTGGTTCGTGCGCATGCTCGACGGCGGCGCCGATCCGCGCTACATGGCGCGGCGCCTGGTGCGCATGGCCAGCGAGGACATCGGCCTGGCCGATCCGCGCGCGCTGCGCCTGGCGCTGGACGCGGCCGAGAGCTACGAGCGCCTGGGCTCGCCCGAGGGCGAACTGGCGCTGGCGCAGTGCGTCATCTACCTGGCCGTGGCGCCCAAGTCCAATGCGGCCTACGTGGCGTTCAACGAGGCCAGGGCCTTCGTCAAGCAGGACGGCACGCGCCCCGTGCCCATGCACCTGCGCAACGCGCCCACCAAGCTGATGAAACAGCTCGACTACGGCAAGGGCTACCGCTACGCGCATGACGAGGAGGGCGGCTTCGCCGCCGGCGAAAGCTACCTGCCCGAAGGCATGGCGCCCCCCGGCTTCTACCGTCCCGTCGAGCGCGGACTGGAGATCCGCATCGCCGACAAGCTGCGCGAACTGCGCCGCCTCAACGCACAAGCAGGCGATTGATCCGCGCTTGCGCCCATGCGCAAGAAGCCGGTGCGTCCACCGGGAAAACCCGTGTCCGCGCGCACCAGGACGGCGACTTCGCCTCACTACAATCCCGCCAACCCGAACCCGCCCGTCACCCATGCTGGCGGGTTTTTTGCTAAGCAGTCCTGGGCGCCAATCCGGTGCACGGATCGGCAACGAGCGCCTGCACAGGGTGCACAACACAGGGATTCTTGCTTATGGATATCTTGCTGCAGCAGATCATCAACGGTCTGGTCCTGGGCAGCATGTACGCCCTGATAGCCCTCGGCTACACCATGGTGTACGGCATCATCAACCTCATCAACTTCGCGCACGGCGAGGTGCTCATGGTGGGGGCGCTGACCAGCTGGACCATCATCGGCTGGATGCAGTCGTCCATGGCCGGCACGCCCGGCTGGCTGATCCTGCTGATCGCGCTGGTGATCGCCTGCATCGTCGCCGGCGCGCTGAACTTCGTGATCGAGAAAGTGGCCTACCGGCCGCTGCGCAACAGCCCCAAGCTGGCGCCGCTGATCACCGCCATCGGCATGTCGATCCTGCTGCAGACGCTGGCGATGATCGTCTGGCGCCCGACCAACAAGGCCTACCCCACGCTGTTGCCCAGCGACTCGATCCACGTCGCGGGCGCCAACATCTCGCCCACGCAGGTGATGATCCTGGTGGTCACCGCCATCTCGCTGAGCGTGCTGATGTGGCTGGTCAACTACACCAAGCTCGGCCGCGCGATGCGCGCCACCGCCGAGAACCCGCGCGTGGCGGCGCTCATGGGCATCCGGCCCGACACGGTGATCTCCGCCACCTTCGTCATCGGCGCCGTGCTGGCCGCCATCGCCGGCGTGATGTACGCCTCCAACTACGGCATCGCGCAGCACGCGATGGGCTTCATCCCCGGCCTCAAGGCCTTCACCGCGGCCGTGTTCGGCGGCATCGGCAACCTGGCCGGCGCGGTGGTCGGCGGCATCCTGCTCGGCCTCATCGAGGCGGTGGGCGCCGGCTACCTGAGCGACGTCACCGGCGGCGTGCTGGGCAGCCAGCACAGCGACATCTTCGCCTTCATCATCCTCATCCTGACGCTCACCGTGCGGCCTTCCGGCCTGCTGGGCGAACGGGTGGCCGACCGCGCCTGACGAGGGGAGCTCCGCGCATGAACGCCAAGAAACTCGTCGTCTTCCTGGTCGCCGCGGTGGCGCTGCTGGCGTTGCCGCTGCTGCTCCAGACGCAGGGCAACGCCTGGGTGCGCATCGTCGACATCGCGCTGCTGTACGTGCTGCTGGCGCTGGGCCTGAACATCGTGGTCGGCTACGCCGGCCTGCTGGACCTGGGCTACGTCGCCTTCTTCGCCATCGGCGCCTACCTGTTCGCGCTGCTGGGCTCGACCCAGCTCACCGACAGCTTCGAGGCGCTGAAGGCGATGTTCCCCAACGGCCTGCACACCTCGCTGATCCTGGTGATCCCGGCGGCGCTGGCGCTGGCGGCGCTGCTGGGCGCCCTGCTCGGCGCGCCCACGCTCAAGCTGCGCGGCGACTACCTGGCGATCGTGACGCTGGGCTTCGGGGAGATCATCCGCGTGTTCCTGAACACGCTGGACCACCCCTACAACATCACCAACGGCCCGAAGGGCATCACCGGCATCGACTCGGTCCGCATCTTCGGCCTCAATCTGGGCCGGCCGCTGAGGATCGGCGACTACACCATCTCCTCGGTGTCGCTGTACTACTACCTGTTCCTGGTGCTGGTGATCTTCACCGTCATCATCTCGTACCGCCTGCAGAACTCGCGCGTGGGCCGCGGCTGGATGGCCATCCGCGAGGACGAGATCGCCGCCAAGGCGATGGGCATCAACACCCGCAACATGAAGCTGCTGGCCTTCGGCATGGGCGCCAGCTTCGGCGGCGTCTCGGGCGCCATGTTCGCGGCCTTCCAGGGCTTCGTCTCGCCCGAGTCCTTCAGCCTGATGGAGTCGGTGATGATCGTCTCGATGGTGGTGCTGGGCGGCATCGGCCACCTGCCGGGCGTGATCCTCGGCGCGGTGCTGCTGGCGGCCCTGCCGGAAGTGCTGCGCTACGTGGCCGGCCCGCTGCAGTCGATGACCGACGGGCGGCTCGATGCCTCCATCCTGCGCCAGCTGTTCATCGCGCTGGCGATGATCCTGATCATGCTGACGCGCCCGCGCGGCCTGTGGCCCTCGCCGGAGCACGGCAAGTCGCTCAAGGGCCGCAAGGCGCCGGACCCGGTGCCGGGCTCCACCCAGGCCATCGAGCCCGGCGTGGACACGCCGTCCGAGGAGATCGCCGGTGGCGCCAACCGCCCCATGTCGATCAACCCCTGACCGGATGGAGCACACGAACATGGCAGACACCATCCTCCACGTCAGCGGCATCTCCAAGCGCTTCGGCGGCCTGCAGGCCCTGTCGGACGTCGGCATCCGGATCGAGCGCGGCCAGGTCTACGGGCTGATCGGCCCGAACGGCGCCGGCAAGACCACCTTCTTCAACGTCATCACCGGCCTGTACACGCCCGACAGCGGCAGCTTCGAGCTGGCCGGCAAGCCCTACACCCCGACAGCCGTGCACGAGGTGGCCAAGGCCGGCATCGCGCGCACCTTCCAGAACATCCGCCTGTTCGCCGAGATGACGGCGCTGGAGAACGTGATGGTCGGGCGCCACGTGCGCACCCACTCGGGCGTGCTCGGCGCCATCTTCCGCGGGCCGAAGTTCAAGGCCGAGGAGAAGGCGATCGCCGACCGCGCCTACGAGCTGCTGGAATACGTGGGCGTGGCCAAGTACGCCGACTACAAGGCCCGCACGCTGAGCTACGGCGACCAGCGCCGCCTGGAGATCGCCCGCGCCCTGGCCACCGACCCGCAGCTCATCGCGCTGGACGAGCCCGCCGCCGGCATGAACGCCACCGAGAAGGTGCAGCTGCGCCAGCTGATCGACCAGATCCGCAAGGACAGCCGCACGGTGCTCATCATCGAGCACGACGTGAAGCTCATCATGGGCCTGTGCGACCGCGTGACGGTGCTCGACTACGGCAAGCAGATCGCCGAGGGCACGCCTGCCGAGGTGCAGAAGAACGAGAAGGTGATCGAGGCCTACCTCGGCACCGGCGCGCATTGAAAGGCCACGGCATGGCGAAAACACTCCTGAAAGTCAGCAGCCTGAAGGTCGCCTACGGCGGCATCCAGGCCGTCAAGGGCGTGGACTTCGAGGTCCGCGAGGGTGAGCTGGTCTCGCTGATCGGTTCCAACGGCGCCGGCAAGACCACCACCATGAAGGCCATCACCGGCACCCTGCCGCCGCTGGCCGGCGAGATCGAGTTCATGGGCAAGCCCACCAAGGGCCGCGGCGCCTGGGACCTGGTCAAGGAAGGCCTGGTGATGGTGCCCGAGGGCCGAGGCGTGTTCACCCGCATGACCATCACCGAGAACCTGCAGATCGGCGCCTACGTGCGCAACGACAAGGCCGGCATCGCGGCCGACATCGACAGGGTCTTCGGCATCTTCCCGCGCCTGAAGGAACGCGCCACGCAGCTGGCCGGCACCATGTCGGGCGGCGAGCAGCAGATGCTGGCCATGGGCCGGGCGCTGATGGCGCGGCCCAAGGTGCTGCTGATGGACGAGCCGACCATGGGCCTGTCGCCGATCATGTGCGACAAGATCTTCGAGGTCGTGCAGGAAGTGCACAAGCAGGGCGTGACCATCCTGCTGGTGGAGCAGAACGCCAGCCGCGCGCTGCAGCTGGCCGACCGCGGCTACGTGATGGAGTCGGGGCTGATCTCGATGAGCGGCGATGCGAAGGTGATGCTCGACGACCCGAAGGTGCGGGCCGCGTACCTCGGCGAATAGCGCTTCAATCCACCTTCGCGCCGGTGGTCTTGACGACCTGTTCGTACTTGGCCAGCTCGCTCTTCATGAAAGTGCCGAACTGCTCCGGCGTGCCTGGCACCGGCTCGGCGAACAGGGCGGCAAAGCGCGTCTTCGTCTCCGGGGCGTTCAGGGCGGCGACGAAGGCCTGGTTCAGCTTGTCGACGGTGGCTTTGGGCGTGCCGGCGGGTGCCACCAGGCCCCACCAGGTGTCGATCGAGAAGCCCTTGAGCGTGTCGGCCACGGGCGGCACCTCGGGAAGGAAGGGCGTGCGCTGCAGGGTGGTGACGGCCAGCGCCTTGAGCTTGCCGGCCTTGATGTTCGGCGCCGCGGTGGCGAGGTTGTCGAAGTTGAAGTCCACCTGACCCGACAGCAGCGCCAGCTGCGCCGGGTTGCCGCCGTTGTAGGGGATGTGCACGGCGAAGAGGCCGGCCGCCTTCTTGAACATCTCGCCGGCCAGGTGGCCGGCGCTGCCGTTGCCGCCGCTGCCGTAGTTGAGTCGGCCCGGGTGGGCCTTGCCGTAGGCGATCAGGTCCTCGAGCGAGCCGATCTTCAGCCGCTGCGCGGCTTCGGCGTTCATCACCAGCACGTTGGGCACGCGCACCATCTGGGTGACCGGCGCGAAGTCCGTCGCGGCGTCGAAGGGCATCTTCGTGTAGAGCCACGGGTTCACCGCGTTGGTGGCGGTGGCGGCGATGCCGATGGTCAGGCCGTCGGGTGCCGCCTTGGCCACCGCGTCGGCGCCGATGTTGCCGCCGGCGCCCGGCTTGTTGTCGATGATCACCGGGCCGCCGAGCGCCTCCTTGACCCGTTCGGCCAGGGCGCGGGCCGTCATGTCGATCGGGCCGCCGGCCGCATAGGGCACCACGAGGCGGATGGCGTGCGCGCTGCCTTGCGCGCGGGCCCAGGGCGCGGCAGCGAGCGCGGCGCCCGCGCCCAGCAGGGAGAGAAGCCGTCTCTTGTTCATGTTCTGCATTTGCGCAAAGGTTCAGGGCTGCGCCTTGTCCGCCTCGGTGGTGAAGGCGTCGGCGAAGAACTCCTCCTCGGGCAGGCCGGCCTCGGCCACGTAGTCGCGCCGGGCCGAGTCGACCACGACCGGCGCGCCGCAGGCATAGACCTGGTGGCCCGAGAGGTCCGGGATGTCCTCGAGCACCGCGCGGTGGACGAAGCCGGTGCGGCCGGTCCAGTGGTCCTCGGGCGTGGCGTTGGACACGACGGGCACGTAGCGCAACTGCGGCATCTCGGCCGTGCGCTCGCGCAGCCAGGCGTCCATGTAGAGGTCTTCCGGCCGGCGTCCGCCCCAGTACAGCACGGCGGGCCGGTCGATGGCCTTGAACTGCATGTGCTCGATCAGCGCCTTGATCGGCGCGAAGCCGGTGCCCGAGGCCAGCAGCACGATCGGCTTGGCCGAGTCCTCGCGCAGGAAGAAGCTGCCGTAGGGCCCTTCGACGCGCAGGATCTCCTTCTCCTTCATCGCGCCGAAGACGTGGTCGGTGAACTTGCCGCCGGGCATGTGGCGGATGTGCAGCTCGATGCCGGTGCCCGGCTCGGCCAGCGTGTGCGGCGCGTTGGCCATCGAGTAGCTGCGCCGCGCGCCGTCGCGCAGGATGAACTCGACGTACTGTCCGGCGTGGAACTGCAGCGGATCGCCGGCCGGCAGTTGCAGGCGCAGCAGCATCACGTCGTGCGACTGCCGGGTGAGCGCGTTCACGCGCACCGGCATCTTGCGGACCGGGAAGGCGCCGGCCTCGGCGACCTGGCGCGACTCGAGCACCACGTCGCTGGTCGGGTGCGAGCGGCAGGTGAGGACGAAGCCGGCCAGTTCCTCCTCGGCCGACAGGGCCTTGCTCTGGTGGCTGTCCATCGTCAGCGTGCCGGAGAGCTTCTTGCACTTGCACGAGCCGCAGGCGCCGTCCTTGCAGCCGTAGGGCAGGCCGATGCCCTGGCGGATGCCGGCGGCGAGGATGGTCTCGTCGGCGTTGACGGTGAACTGGCGGCCGCTGGGCTCGACGAGGACGGAAAAGCCCGATCCGGCGGGGTCGGCAAGGCTCATGGGTATTCTTCGGCGTTTCTGGAACGCGTCTCTCTGTGCAGCAGGGAACCCTCGATTTTGCCTTCAAACACACAACCCCTTGGCGCCCTGCCTTCGCGCTTCCGCCGCGAGCGGCTGCTCGTCGTCGGCTGCGGCGACGTCGGCCTGCGCGTGCTGCGGCAGGTGTCCGGCCGCATGCGCGTGCTGGCGCTGACTTCCTCCCCGGCCCGCGTGGCAGCCCTGCGCGCCGGGGGCGCGCAGCCGCTGGTGGGCGACCTCGACCGGCCCGCCACCCTGCGCCGCCTGGCCGGCCTGGGCACCCGCGTGCTGCACCTGGCGCC
>JASGDG010000069.1:0-4319 GCA_047607325.1 Xenophilus sp.
CTACCAGTACCAGGTCGTGCTCAAGCCCGCGCCGAGCAACATCCTCGAGCACTACCTGGGCTCGCTCGAGGCCCTGGGCTTCGACCTCAAGAAGAACGACATCCGCTTCGTCGAGGACGACTGGGAGAACCCCACGCTGGGCGCCTGGGGCCTGGGCTGGGAGGTCTGGCTCAACGGCATGGAGGTGACGCAGTTCACCTACTTCCAGCAGGTCGGCGGCATCGACTGCCGGCCCATCACCGGCGAGATCACCTACGGCCTGGAGCGCCTGGCGATGTACATCCAGGGCAAGGAAAGCATCTTCGAGCTGGAGTTCGCTCCCGGCGTGACCTATGGCGACATCTACCACCAGAACGAGGTGGAGCAGTCGGCCTACAACTTCGAGCATTCCGACGCGGAGTTCCTCTTCACCGCCTTCGGCGCGCACGAGAAGCAGGCCAAGCACCTGATGGAACAGCAGCTGGCGCTGCCGGCCTACGAGCAGGTGCTCAAGGCCGCCCACACCTTCAACCTGCTGGACGCGCGCGGCGCCATCAGCGTGACCGAGCGCGCGGCCTACATCGGCCGCATCCGCAACCTCGCGCGCGCCGTGGCGCAGAGCTACTACGAGAGCCGCGAGCGCCTGGGCTTCCCGATGGCGCCGCGCGAGTGGGTCGCGCAGATCCCCAGGAAAGAGAAAGTGGCCGCCTGAGATGACGCACCCCAACCTTCTCGTCGAACTCTTCGTCGAAGAGCTGCCGCCCAAGGCGCTGAAGAAGCTGGGCCAGGCCTTCGGCGATGTGCTCCTGGCGCAGCTGCGCGCCCAGGGGCTGGCCGATGCCGCCTCGCTGCTGACGCCCTACGCCTCGCCGCGGCGGCTGGCCGCGCACATCACGAACGTCGCGCCGCGCGCGGCCGACAAGCCGGTGTCGCAGAAGCTGATGCCGGTGTCGGTGGGCCTCGATGCCTCGGGCCAGGCCACGCCGGCGCTGCTCAAGAAGCTGGCCGCGCTCGGCGCCGATGCGTCCGCCGTGCCCTCGCTCAGGCGCGCGCAGGACGGCAAGGCCGAGGCGCTCTTCTACGAAAGCGTGCTGCCCGGTGCCGCGCTGGCCGAGGGCCTGCAGAAGGCGCTGGCGGAGGCGATCGCCAGGCTGCCGATCCCCAAGGTGATGAGCTACCAGCTCGAGAGCGGCTGCGAGCTGCCCGGCTGGACCAGCGTGAGCTTCGTGCGCCCGGCGCACGGCCTGGTGGCGCTGCACGGCAGCGAGGTGGTGCCGGTGCAGGCGCTGGGCCTGCAGTCCGGCCGCGAGACGCACGGCCACCGCTTCGAGGCCGCCGCCAACCCGGTGGTGCTGAAGAACGCCGACAGCTACGCGCTGCAGCTGGAGGAAGAGGGCGCCGTCATCGCCGGCTTCGAGGCGCGCCGCGCCGAGATCGCGCGCCAGCTGGCGCAGGCCGCGGTGGGCGTGGGCGGCGGCGCCGAGCCGATCCAGGACGACGCGCTGCTCGACGAGGTGACGGCGCTGGTCGAGCGCCCCAACGTGCTGGTGTGCGGCTTCGAGTCCGAGTTCCTCGGCGTGCCGCAGGAATGCCTCATCCTCACGATGAAGGCCAACCAGAAGTACTTCCCGCTGCTCGATGCGAAGGGCCGGCTGACAAACCGCTTCCTCGTCGTCAGCAACATCCGCCCGCAGGACGCGAGCGCGGTGACCGGCGGCAACGAGCGCGTGGTGCGCCCGCGCCTGGCCGATGCCAAGTTCTTCTTCGACCAGGACCGGAAGAAGTCGCTGGCCTCGCGCGTGCCGCAGCTGGCCAAGGTGGTCTACCACAACAAGCTGGGCACGCAGGGCGAGCGCGCCGAGCGCGTGCGCGCCATCGCCACCGCCATCGCGGCCGAGCTGGGCGACGCGGCGCTGATCGCCGGGGCCGACCAGGCCGCGCTGCTGGCCAAGACCGACCTGGTGACCGACATGGTCGGCGAGTTCCCCGAGCTGCAGGGTGTCATGGGCCGCTACTACGCGCTGCACGACGGCCTGCCGGCGCCGGTGGCCGACGCCATCGAGGACCACTACAAGCCCCGCTTCGCCGGCGACGAACTGCCGCGCGGCCCGGTGGGCCTGGCGGTGGCGCTGGCCGACAAGCTGGAGACGCTGGTCGGCATGTTCGGCATCGGCAACCTGCCCACCGGCGACCGCGATCCCTTCGCGCTGCGCCGTCATGCGCTGGGCGTGGTGCGCATGCTGATCGAGCGTGACCTGCCGCTCGCGCTGCCGGCGCTGGTCGGCATCGCCGCCAAGGCGATGGGCCCGCTGCTCACGCGAGAGGACGCGCAGGCGCAGCTGCTCGACTTCATCTACGACCGTCTGGCCGGCTCGCTGCGCGAGCAGGGCGCCAGCGCGCGGGAGGTGGACGCCGTGCTCGGACCCCGCCCCGAGCGCCTGGCCGAGGTGCCCAGGCGCCTGGCGGCGGTGCGCGCCTTCGCGCAGCGGCCCGAGGCGCCCGCGCTGGCCGCCGCCAACAAGCGCATTGGCAACATCCTCAAGAAGTCGCCTGAGGCCGACGCGCACGTCACCACCGCGCTGCTGCGCGAGCCGGCCGAGCGGGGGCTGTACGAGGCCATGCAGGCGATCGTGCCCGGGGCGGACGCGAAGTTCGACGCCGGCGACTACACCGCCTCGCTGCAGGCGCTGGCCGCGCTGCGCGAGCCCGTCGATGCCTTCTTCGATGGCGTGATGGTCAATGCCGAGGAGGCCGACCTGCGCCTGAACCGCCTGGGCCTGCTGGCCACGCTGCACCACGCGATGAACCGCGTGGCGCTGCTGGAGCGGCTGGCCGGCTGAGCCCGCCGCGCAGCCGATCCGCCGATACTCGCGCCATGCCCACCACCCCGTTCAAGCTGGTCATCCTCGACCGCAACGGCAGCATCAACGTGCACCGCGACGACTTCGTCAAGAGCGAGACGGAGTGGGCGCCGCTGCCCGGCGCGCTGGAGGCCATCGCCCGGCTCAACCAGGCGGGCTGGCACGTGGTGATCGCCTCCAACCAGTCCGGACTGGGGCGGGGCCTGTTCGACGTCGCCTCGCTCAACGCCATGCACGCCAAGATGCACAAGATGCTGGCCGCCATCGGCGGGCGCATCGACGCCATTTTCTACTGCCCGCACAGCCCCGACGAGAACTGCGACTGCCGCAAGCCCAGGCCGGGCCTGTTCCGCCAGATCGGCGAGCGCTACGGCATCGACCTGCAGGGCGTGCCCGCCGCCGGCGATTCGCTGCGCGACCTGCTGGCCGGCGCGGCGGCCGGCTGCGAGCCGCACCTGCTGCTCACCGGCATGGGCGAGGCCTGCCGCGGCGTGCATCCGCTGCCTCCCGAGTATCCGGCCGGCACCGTGGTGCACGAGGACCTGGGTGCCTTCGCGCGCTGGCTGCTGGCGCGCGAGGAGCGCGAGTCGCTGAAGATCGCGCTCTGATGGCCTTCGTCCGGTCCCTGCTGCATCTGCTGTGGATGCTGGTCACCGTGCTGCCCTGGGCCACGGCGCTGGTGCTGCTCTCCGTCTTCCTGCGCGGGGCGCCGCTGTACTGGTTCGCCATCGGCTGGGTGCGCGTGGCGATGTGGGGCGCGCGCTGGATGCTGGGCATCCGCTACCGGGTGCAGGGCATGGAGCACCTGCCGCAGGACAGGCAGGCCGGCTGCATCCTGCTGGCCAAGCACCAGTCCACCTACGAAACCTTCCTGCTGCCGACGCTGATGCCGCATCCGCTGGCCTACGTGTTCAAGCGCGAGCTGCTGTACATCCCCTTCTTCGGCTGGGCGCTCGGGCGGCTGGACATGGTGCACATCGACCGCAGCCAGCGCACGCGGGCCTTCCACAAGGTGGTGGCGCAGGGCAGGCGGCTGCTGGCCAAGGGCGTGTGGGTCATCATGTTCCCCGAGGGCACGCGCACGGCGCGCGGCCGGCAGGGCCCGTACAGGACGGGCGGCGCCCGCCTGGCCATCGACACCGGCGTGCCCGTCATTCCCGTCGCCGTCACCTCGGCCCGGTGCTGGCCGCGCAAGGCCTTCGTCAAGGTGCCGGGCGTGGTGGACGTGTCCATCGGCCCGGCCATCGCCAGCCAGGGGCGCAGGGCCGACGAGCTGATGGCCGAGGTGGAGCGCTGGATCGAGGCCGAGATGCGGCGCCTCGACCCCGAGGCGTACCGCGCCGCGTGACGGGCCGGCCATGCGTGCCCTGCAACTGACGCTCGACTTCTTCGGCGGACGGCTCGGCCCGGCGCCGCCGCCGGAGCAATCGAGGCCGCTGCGGCCCGAGACCCCCGTCGCGCCGGCGATGCCGCCGGCGC
>JASGDG010000070.1:0-7597 GCA_047607325.1 Xenophilus sp.
CTCAGCCGTAGTGGCAGATGTACGAGTAGGGCTCGCCCGTCACGCGGATCTCGAACTTGGCGTTGCCGGGCACGCTGAACTGCTCGCCCGCGCCGCTGGACTGCCATTCGCTGCGGCCTTCGAGGCGCCACTCGCAGCGGCCCGCCGTGCCTTCCATCACCTCCGGCGCGCCGGTGCCGAACACCAGTGTCGAGGGCAGGATGACGCCCACCGTGCACTTGCGCCCGTCGGCGAAGGTGACGCCGTGCGAGACGCACTTGCCGTCGAAGTACACGTTGGCTTGGGTCGAGACGGAAACGCCGTCCAGCGAGGTGAGGGCCATGATGCGGGGGAGGGAGCGTGGAAAAAGCGCGCGATTGTAGGCATCGGCCCTCGGGGCGCCGGCCTCAGCGCCAGCCGCGGTGGTGCCAGCCGCCCACGTAGCCGAAGTCGAACGACAGCCCGACCGGCGGGTAGATCCACGGCGCGGGGTAGTAGTAGGGGTATGGCGCGGGGTACGCCGGCGCGGCGTAGACCGGCGCCGGATAGACGATGGGCGCGCCCGCGCCCGACACCACGACGCCGGGTTCCGGCACGACCTGCTGCGGGGCGGCGGTGCCGCCTGCGACGTCCGCCTGGGGCGCGACGGGGTAGGTGGTGACGCCGTAGGCGCTCGCCTCTACGGGGATGGTGGATCCCGGCGGGCTGTCGGTGCGCGTCGTGTAGGTGCGGCCGGCGTATTCGTAGGTGACGGAATAGCCCACGGTGCGGCCCTGCTCGGTGATCGGGCTGCTGGCGATCACGCGCCCCTGTCCGGGCGGCTGCTGGGCCTGGGCGTCCAGGCAGATGCCGGCCAGCGCCGCGGCCGCCAGCACCAGCAGGGCGGGAAGTCGAACGGTCATGGAATTCTCCTTGTCTGACATCGCAACGAGGGGATTGGACGCGGTATCGGCCGCAAGGTTCAATCGCCCCGGGCGGCCAGGGCTGGCCAGGCCTGCGCATCGAAGCCGGCGGTGATCTGCCGCCCGCCTGCCCATTCCACGACGGGCCGCTTGACCAGGCTGGGGTTCGCCATCAGCACCCGTGCGGCCGAGTCCGCGTCCACGACGGCCTCGCGCGTGGCCGCGTCCAGCTGGCGCCAGGTGGTGCCGCGCCGGTTGACCAGCGCCTCCCAGCCCAGCGCCGCCATCCAGCGCTGCAGCGCCTCGGCCGGCACGCCCTCCTTCTTGAAGTCGTGGAAGCGGTAGGCGGCGCCTTGCCCGTCCAGCCACGCGCGGGCGCGTTTGACGGTGTCGCAGTGGGGGATGCCGTAGAGATCGATCATGGTGGCGGATCATGCCAGCAGCTTTGCGACAATACCGTCCTCCATGAAGACACTGGCCGACTGGCTCGCGCACGCCGAGCGACTGCACGCGAAGAACATCGAACTGGGCCTGGAGCGCGTGCATGCGGTGGCCAGGCGCATGGGGCTGGCCTTCGAATGCCCCGTCATCACCGTGGCGGGCACCAACGGCAAGGGCTCCACCTGCGCGATGCTGGAGTCGATCCTGTCGCAGGCCGGCTACCGCACGGCCGTCTACAGCTCGCCGCACCTGGTGCATTTCGAGGAACGGCTGCGGCTGGCCGGCGTGCCGGTCGAAGCGGACCGCCTGCCGCTTCACTTCGATGCCGTGGAGCGCGCGCGGGGCGACACCTCGCTGACCTACTTCGAGTTCACCACCCTGGCGCTGTTCGCGTGCATCCTGGAGGCCAAGCCGGACGTGGCGATCCTGGAAGTCGGCCTGGGCGGCCGCCTCGATGCGGTCAACATCGTCGACGCCGACTGCGCGGTGATCACCAGCATCGACATCGACCACACGGAATTCCTCGGGGCGGACCGCGAAAGCATCGGCCTCGAGAAGGCCGGCATCATGCGCCCCGGCCGCCCGGCCGTCGTCAGCGATCCCGTGCCGCCGGCCAGCGTGGTGGCGCACGCCGAGGCGGTCGGCGCCGACCTGTGGCTCGTCGGGCGCGACTTCAACGTCTCCGGCGACCGGCAGCAGTGGTCCTGGGCCGGGCGCGGGCGGCGCTACGCCGGGCTGGCCTACCCGGCGCTGCGCGGCGCCAACCAGCTCGTCAACGCGGCGGGGGGGCTGGCTGCGCTGGAGGCCCTGCGCCCCCGGCTGCCGGTGACGGCCCAGGCGGTGCGCACCGGCCTGGCGCTGGTGGAGCTGCCGGGCCGCTTCCAGATCGTGCCCGGCCAGCCGGTGCTGGTGCTGGACGTGGCCCACAACGGCCACGCCGTGGCGGCCCTGGCCGAGAACCTGGACGCGATGGGCTTCTACCCCGTCACCCACGCGGTGTTCGGCGTGATGGCGGACAAGGATCTGGCGCCGATCTTCTCGCGCATCGGGCCGCTGGTGGACCGCTGGTATTTCACCGGCCTGCCCACGCCGCGCGCGGCCCGTGCGGCCGAGCTGGCGGCGGCCTGGCAGGCGCAGAACCGGCGTGCGGACGCGACGTGCAGCACGCATGCCTCGCCCTCCGAGGCATTGGCCGCGGCGGTCGCGGCGGCAGGCCCCGCTGATAGAATCGTCGTCTTCGGTTCCTTCTTCACCGTGGGTGGGGTGCTCGAACAGGGCGTGCCCCGCCTGCAGGCCCGGCATCTCCGGCCGGGCGCCTGATCCGGCCCCCGCCTTTTCGGGCTCGACCACACGCACAAGCGCTGCATTCACCAGTCAGGGAAACGACGTTACATGGCGTTTTTCAAGTTCCGTTCGCAGGGCCCATCCGGCAGCGATGCACGCGGCACCGCGGCGGCGGCCCCGGCGGAAAGCGTGGAGTCCATGCGCCGCCGCGCGCGGCACCGGCTGCTGGGCGCGGCGGTGTTGGTGCTGCTGGGCGTGATCGGCTTCCCGCTGGTGTTCGACACCCAGCCGCGCCCCGTGGCGGTGGACATCCCGATCGAGATCCCGGACCGCAACAAGGCGAAGCCGCTGCCCGTGCCGGAACCGCCGGCGGCGCGGCGCGAGGCTTCTTCCTCCGACACCGTGATCACCGAGCGGGCCGATGGCACCGAGATCGTGGCCGGCGCGCCGCTGCCGGAGCCTCCGGCGGCCGCAGCACCGGCGCCTGCGCCTGCGCCGTCGGAGCCGAAGCCCGCGCCCAAACCTGAACCCAAGCCTGAACCCAAGCCGGAGGTGCGCCACGAATCGCGGCCGGCCCCCGAGCGCAAGCCTGCCGAGTCCAAGCCTGTCGAATCCAAGCCTGTCGAATCCAAGCCCGCCAGCCGCAACGACGGCAGCCGCGCCCTCGCCCTGCTGGAAGGGCGTTCTTCTTCGGCCAAGCCGGCCGACACGGCCGACCGCTTCATCGTGCAGGTCGGCGCTTTCTCCGACGCCGGCAAGGCGGGCGAGGTGCGCCAGAAGCTCGAAAAGGCGGGCTTGAAGACCTACACCCAGGTTGCGAAGACGGCCAACGGCGAGCGCATCCGGGTGCGGGTGGGGCCATTCGCTTCCCGCGCCGAGGCCGACAAGGCCGCCGAGCGCATCAAGGGCCTGGCGCTGCCCGCCGCCGTGCTCGGCCTGTAGTCGCGCGTGGTGCCGCCGTGGCCTTGTTCGACTGGATCGCGGTGGCGCTGATCGGGGTCTCCATGCTGCTCGGCCTGTGGCGCGGGCTGGTCTTCGAGGTCATCACCCTGGCGGGCTGGATCGCCGCCTTCCTCTTCGCGCAGACCTTCGCCGCCGCCGTCGGCGCCTGGCTGCCCTTCGGCGACCCGCGGGCGCCGTGGCGCTATGCGGCGGGCTTCGTGCTGGTGTTCGTGCTGGTGGCCTTCGCCGGCGGCCTGGTCGCGGCGCTCACGCGCAAGCTGGTGGCGGCGGCCGGGCTGCGCCCGGTGGACCGCCTGCTGGGCGCGGCCTTCGGCGCGGCGCGCGCCGGGGTGGCGCTGCTGGTGGCTGCGGTGGTGGTGCACATCCTCGCGCTGGGCCACGAGCTGTGGTGGCGCGAGTCCGCCAGCGCCCCCTGGCTGGATGCGGCATTGCAGGGTATCAAGCCCGCGCTGCCCGAAAAGTTGGCAAGCTATCTCCCCTGAGAGGATCACCCCATGTGTGGAATCGTCGGCGTCGTCAGCAGCGCCCCCGTCAACCAGTTGCTCTACGACGCCATGCTGCTGCTGCAGCACCGCGGGCAGGACGCCGCCGGCATCGTCACGATGCTGGAGCGCAAGTTCTTCATGCACAAGGCCAAGGGCATGGTGCGCGACGTCTTCCGCACCCGCAACATGCGCGCGCTGCCCGGCAACGTGGGTTTGGGCCAGGTGCGCTACCCGACGGCCGGCAACGCCTACAGCGAGGAAGAGGCCCAGCCCTTCTACGTCAACGCGCCCTTCGGCATCGTGCTGGTGCACAACGGCAATCTGACCAACGCGCATGCGCTGCGGGCCGAGCTGTTCTCCACCGACCACCGCCACACCAACACCGAGAGCGACTCGGAGGTGCTGCTGAACGTGCTGGCGCACGAGATCGAGCGCGCCACGCGCGGCGTGCCGCTGCGCATCGACGACATCTTCACCGCGGTGCAGGCGGTGCACCGGCGCCTGCGCGGTTCCTACGCGGTGGTGTCGCTGATCGCCGGCCACGGACTGCTGGTGTTCCGCGATCCCTACGGCATCCGCCCGCTGTGCCTCGGCCGCAACGCCCAGGGCGCCTGGATGGCGGCCAGCGAGTCGGTGGCGCTGGAGGGCTCCGGCTTCACCTTCGAGCGCGACGTCGCGCCGGGCGAGGCCGTCTTCATCGACCTGCAGGGCCAGCTGCATGCGCGGCAGTGCGCCGACGCGCCGTCGCTCAACCCCTGCATCTTCGAGTTCGTCTACCTGGCGCGGCCCGACTCGACGCTGGACGGCATCTCCGTCTACCAGGCGCGCCTGAACCTGGGCGAGACGCTGGCGCAGCGCGTGATCTCCACGGTGCCGCCCAGCGACATCGACGTCATCATCCCGATCCCCGAGTCCAGCCGGCCGAGCGCCACGCAGCTGGCGCACCTGCTGGGCATCCCGTACCGCGAGGGCTTCGTCAAGAACCGCTATGTCGGGCGCACCTTCATCATGCCGGGGCAGGGCGTGCGCAAGCGGTCGGTGCGGCAGAAGCTCAACGTCATCGCCAGCGAGTTCAAGGACCGCAACGTGCTGCTGGTGGACGACTCCATCGTGCGCGGCACCACCAGCCGCGAGATCGTGCAGATGGCGCGCGACGCCGGCGCCCGCAAGGTCTACATGGCCAGCGCCGCGCCGCCGGTGCGCTTCCCCAACGTCTACGGCATCGACATGCCGACCAAGGACGAACTGGTGGCGCACGGCCGCAGCATCGAGGAGATCCGCCAGCTGATCGGCTGCGACGCGCTGATCTACCAGGACGTGGAGGGCATGAAGCGCGCCGTGCGCAAGGCGGCGCCGGCCGGCACGCCGGCCCTGGCCGGCTTCGAGGCCTCGTGCTTCGACGGGGTCTACGTCACGGGCGACATCGACACCGACGCGATCACGCGCATGAACGGCAATCGCCCGAGCATCGAGGAGACGGACGTCGACTCCTCGCGGCTGGTGCTGCCGAACCTGAGCTGAGGAGCGCAAGACAAGCATGAACGACAGAACCCTGCCCGCAGGGCTGCGGCCCGAGACGCTGGCCGTGCGCGCTGCCATCGAGCGCAGCCAGTACGGCGAGAACTCCGAGGCGCTGTACCTCACCACCGGCTTCGTCCAGCCCGACTCCGAGACCTCGGCGCAACGCTTCTCCAGCGGCGAGGGCTACACCTACGCCCGCACCTCCAACCCCACCGTCACCAGCTTCGAGCAGCGGCTGGCCGCGCTGGAAGGCACCGAGGCCGCCATCGGCGCCGCCAGCGGCATGGGCGCCATCCTGATGATGATCATGGGGCTGCTCAAGGCCGGCGACCACGTGGTGCTGTCGCGCTCCATGTTCGGCTCCACGCTCAACCTGTTCGCCAAGGAGTTCGGCAAGTTCGGGGTGGAGACCACCTTCGTCTCGCAGACCGACGTGGACGAGTGGCGCGCGGCCGTGAAACCCAACACGAAGCTGCTGTTCGCCGAGACGCCCACCAACCCGCTCACCGAGGTCTGCGACATCGCCGCGCTGGCCGAGATCGCGCATGGTGCCGGCGCACTGCTGGCGGTGGACAACGCCTTCGCCACGCCCATCCTGCAGAAGCCGACGCAGCTGGGCGCCGACATCGTGATGCATTCCGGCACCAAGTACCTGGACGGGCAGGGCCGCGTCATGGCCGGCGCGCTGTGCGGCCGCCGCGAGCTGATCACCGGCAAGTTCGCGCCCATCGTGCGCACCGCCGGCATGGTGCTGTCGCCCTTCAACGCCTGGGTGGTGCTCAAGGGACTGGAGACGCTGGGCATCCGCGTGAAGGCGCATTGCGAGAGCACCCTGGCCATCGCGCGCTGGCTGGAGGCCCGGCCGCAGGTGGCGCGGGTGTACTACCCCGGGCTGCCCTCGCATCCGCAGCACGAACTGGCGATGCGCCAGCAGAACGGGCTGGGCGGCGGCGTGCTGTCCTTCCAACTGGCGGGCGACACGCCCGAGGCAGCGCGCGCCAAGGCCTTCCACGTGATCGACAGCTGCCGCGTGCTTTCCATCGCCACCAACCTGGGCGACACCAAGACCATCATCAGCCACCCGGCCTCCACCTCGCACGGGCGCCTCACCGAGGCGCAGCGCCAGGCGGCCGGCATCACGCAGGGCACGATCCGCGTGGCCGTGGGGCTGGAGCACATCGAAGACATCCAGGACGACCTGCTGCGCGGCCTGACGACGCTGCGCTGACCCGAGAACAATGAGCAAGACCCGCACCCGCTTCGCGCCGTCGCCCACCGGCTTCATCCACCTGGGCAACATCCGCTCGGCCCTGTACCCCTGGGCCTTCGCCCGCTCCACCGGCGGCGACTTCATCCTGCGCATCGAGGACACCGACCTGGAGCGCTCCACCCAGGCCGCCGTCGACGTCATCCTCGAAGGCATGGCCTGGCTGGGCCTGGACCACGACGAGGGCCCGTACTACCAGATGCAGCGCATGGACCGCTACAAGGCAGTGCTGGCCGAGATGCAGGCGCAGGGCCTGGTCTACCCCTGCTACATGAGCGTGGCCGAACTCGACGCCCTGCGCGAGCGCCAGATGGCCCACAAGGAGAAACCGCGCTACGACGGCACCTGGCGCCCCGAGCCGGGCAAGGTGCTGCCGCCCGTGCCCGAGGGCGTGCAGCCCGTGCTGCGCTTCCGCAACCCGCAGGGCGGCGTGGTCGCCTGGGATGACAAGGTCAAGGGCCGCATCGAGATCCGCAACGACGAGCTCGACGACCTCGTCATCGCGCGCCCCGACGGCACGCCCACGTACAACTTCTGCGTGGTGGTGGACGACATCGACATGGCCATCACGCACGTCATCCGCGGCGACGACCACGTCAACAACACGCCGCGCCAGATCAACATCTTCCGCGCCCTGGGCAAGGCGCCGCCGGTGTACGCGCATCTGCCCACCGTGCTCAACGAGCAGGGCGAGAAGATGAGCAAGCGCAACGGCGCCAAGCCCGTCACGCAGTACCGCGACGAGGGCTTCCTGC